>NZ_JBLFDU010000006.1:0-266735 GCF_047345655.1 Chryseobacterium sp. T20 | reverse complement strand
CAGTGGGGCAAAGATAGAAACTTCCCATACACCACGCAACTTTATTTAACATAAATTTCATATTGAAACCATATTTTTCCCTAATACACTGGAAGGCAGGGAGAAAAATTTTAAACAAATAGCTCTTGTATTAAGTGTATTTAAAGTTCAATCCGAAATAAAGTGCTTATAATCGAATTTTACGGATTGCTTTCTTTATATATTACGCTCAAAAACTCAGCATAGGACTTCTCCAGGCCAATAATATCTCCGGATTTCAGATTCAAACCTCCTACTCCTGAGTTATCTGGTTTTACTTTTAGAGAAGAAACCTGAAAATAGAGGTTGTCATCATTGGCTTTTGGCTGAACTTTCACTGTAGAACCTAAAAGCTTTTTGGTTGAGATGGTATAGATTTCTCCCGAAACAACTTTTAATTTCAAAAATGATCTGGGAGAGATTTTATAGTCTTTACGGTTGATGCTTATCTTTTGGTCTTTTTCAGAAGAGGCAAATATATACATCTCACCATGTTTAACTGCTAATTTTTCTTTGGGCGTATAATATAAAGCGATTTTATAATTGGCAGCATTGAATGCCTGAGGTGTACCATCAACATTTTCGAAAGGTTTTAATTCAAATGTATTGGCACCAATCTCTTTTGCTTTTTTATATACCAAGGAAAATACGAGTGCATCATCTTTTGAAAAACCCTGTACTTCTACTTCTCCTAAATAAACAGCATCTGCTGCTTCTTTTCTTAGTAAGAATTTATCTGAGTTGTCATTTGTTTTTTCGACTCTGGTCATATAAACATTCTGTGCACTCCACAGCTGGATACATAACACGGAAAAGAGGATTGCAATATTCTTCATATATATAGTATTAGTGTGAAAGGATATCAACACATTCTTCAAGACTGTTTTCCCAATGTTTAGCTTCTATTTTGTAAACTTCCTCTATTTTATCCAAAGACATGGTACTTCTTACAGGTCTTTTGGCAGGAGTTGGGTACTGTTCGGTTGTTAATGGATTTAGTTTTATTGATGATTTTGAAAATTCAGCAATTTTTCTGGCAAATTCAAACCAGGTTGTCTCCGGATAGTTTGAGAAGTGGAAAATCCCATAGGTTTTCTGTGGTGCTTCAATAATCCTCATAATAGCTTCTGCCAAATCGTTTGCGTTAGTAGGCTGTCCAAACTGATCAGCAACGATTCCCAGCTCTTCTTTTTGAGAAAAAAGATTTAACATTGTTTTCACAAAGTTCTTATTAAATTCTGAATACAGCCATGAAGTTCTTAGAATGATTGTTTTTGGATTCATTTCCAGAGCAAGCTCTTCTCCTTCTCTTTTTGATGCGCCATATACTCCTATCGGGTTTGTAAAGTCATCTTCAGAGTAAGGAAGGTTTGTGGTACCATCAAAAACATAATCTGTAGAAACATGGATCAGAACAGATTTATAATCTGCGCATGCCTGAGCAAGATGAGCTACTCCACCAGCATTTACGGCAAAGGCTTTTTCTTTTTCCTTTTCCGCCAGATCAACTGCGGTGTAAGCGGAGGCATTGATGCAATAATCAGGTTTGTTATCATAAAAGAAATCATTCACCTGCTCTTCATTGGTAACATCTAAAGTGGATGAGTCTGTAAATAAGAATTCATATAGATGTTCAAAATCCGGGGCAATCTTTTTTATGCAGTTTCCTAATTGTCCGTTACTCCCTATTACTGCTATTTTTTTCATTTGTTTATTATTAATTTTTAAATTGGAACCTTCAATAAGAAATGGGGTTAAGAGTTCTTGGCATTCTGAGACCTTAAGAACTTCACTCTTGACTGGAAGTCTTTTTGGATAAGATCTACATAAAATTTATCAAAAATCACTTTGATATCTTCGGGATGAACTTCAGATTTTCTTGTTTTGACATTAAAATAAATAACGGTCACCCAAAGTACAGCATGAATCGTTTTTTCATCAAGGCTTTTCATCAGAATTTCGACTTTTGCTGTTCTATCCTGTACATCGATGGTCTTACTGCTGATTACTACCTGCGTATTATATCTTACTTCTTTCAGATAGGCTATTTCATTTTGAATAGCAATCCAGGTACAGCCGGTTTGTTTGGTATATTCTTCATAGGTAAACCCATAAAATGTTTCTACATGATCTTCTCGGGCATTGAACATATATTCAAGATATTTTACATTATTCAAGTGTCCGATTGGATCACAGTCACTAAACCTAACTTTGACCGTAGTTGATACTTCTTTTTCCATTCCGCAAAAATAAAAAAACCACCTCTAAAAGAGGTGGTTAGTTTTATAAATCTTTGTTAATTTGCTGAAATTATTGAATTCCTAGTTCTTTCTTCACAGCTGCAGTTGCGTCTGGTCCTGCTTTATAAAGGAATGCTGTTGAGTTTGCATCCATAATATAATCATATCCGCTAGCTTTAGCTACTTTTTCTACTGCATCGTTTAGCTTTTTCTCAATAGGAGCGAAAGCTAAGTCTTGCTTAGACTGAAGATCTTTTTGAGCTTTTTCCTGCATTTGCTGGATTTCTTCAGCTAATTTTTTCATTTCTGCTTCTCTTGCTGTGTTTTCGTCAGCTGTTTTCTTAGGAGCTTCAGTTTGGTATTGCTGATATTTAGTTTGAGCTGCGTCAGCTTTTTTCTTAATCTCAGCTTGTTTAGTATCTAAGAATGTTTTAAGATCAGCATCTGCTTTCTTTTTCTCCGGCATTGCGTTAAGAACTCCCATTACATCTAAAGTAGCAATTTTTTGAGCTTTTGCCATACCTACAGATACAACCATCATTACTGCTGCAAATAATACACTTAATTTTTTCATAACTGGTAAATAAATAATTTAATTTGTTTTTAGATTTTAAAATATAGCAAAAGTTAATTCTCTGATTATTTTTTGCCTTTGCTATTTGTTTTTTCCTTCTTGTCTGTCCCTTTTAATAGAATAGACAATACTTTTTCGGTGTAATCATATTTTGACTGAAGGAAAATAACACTAATGTTATTGCTTTTATCAAGAACTATGCCCAAGCCATTTTTTTCGGACATTGTTTTGATAGCTCCCCAAATCTGATCCTGAAAAGGCTGAACCAGATTTGTTCTCAGTTTTGTAATTTCACCATTAGCTCCAAAACGTAAGCTTGTTGTTGTTTTAATATTTTTATCAAGATCGGTAACTTCTTTTTCTCTAAGTTTAAGCTGGTCACCTATCAATAAAACTTTTTCACTTTCAAAAGCAGCCTTTTTTCTTTCATATTCAGACTGAAGGCTTTGAAGTTCAGATTCCCAGGTATCGATCTGAGAGTTTAATCTGGCTTCAGCTTCTTTATACTGAGGTAATTTATTCAAAATTTCATTAGTATCCACTACTCCGATTTTCTGGGCATTGTTCAACCCGAAAAGCAAAAGTAATGCGAACGTGAAAATTATTTTAAAGTGCTTCATAATTATAATTATAATGTTTGGTTCATCAAGAAGTGGTTTCTCCATCCGGACTTTTCACCAGAAATAGTCTTATCAAGACCTAGTGCGAAGTCAAATCCGATCAATCCAAATGCTCCCATATAAACTCTCACCCCAATTCCGACTGATCTTTTCAACTGGAATGGGCTGTAAGAACTCCATGAATTCCATACGTTACCACCTTCAGCAAATGTCAAAGCGTAGATTTTTGCAGTCTGGCTCATTGAGATCGGGTATCTTAATTCTAAAGTAAATCTGTTATAGATTGTACCTCCTCCTTTCTGTGTAATATCTTCTCCCTGACCTCCTTCTGTAGTGGCATTTTCATAACCTCTTAAAGGAATCAATTCTCTACCGTCATATCGACCTCCGAAAAGACCTGTACCACCCATATAGAATCTTTCGAATGGCGGAGCACCCAATTGGCTGTTATATCCATCCATGAATCCCATTTCTGCAGAAGATCTCAAGACCAGTTTTCCAATGATTTCATTGTAAACATCTGCTTTAAACTTGATTTTATAGAATTCCATCCACTTATATTTGTCAATAGCTGACATTGTGGAGTAATCTTTCTTCTTAAACAAGGAATATGGAGGAGTCAGTTTTGCTGAAAGCTCGATATTGGATCCAGTTGTTGGGAAAATCGGGTCAATACCTGCAGAGTTTCTGCTCAGTCCTAAGTTGACACTGAAGTTATTGGCAGTACCATTATTTTCAGTGGAATCTCCAAACTGGAATGGATAGTTTTTGAAGTCATACTTCTGGAACTGTAAACCAGTATAAAGAGAGAAATAGTCATCCGGCCAGTTCAATAGTCTGTTCAGACCTACTGAAGCAGAGAAGATGTTCAATTTCTGAGCGTCTCCATATTGATCTGTATATCTTACTCTTGAGTTGTTCAAACTTACAGAAAGAGCTGTTGGTTTTGTACCAAATAGCCAAGGTTCTGTGAATGACACTCCATAGTTCTGGAAGTACTGTCCTGCCTGCACCTGAATAGAGAACGTTTGTCCGTCTCCCTGAGGTACCGGTTTGAAATCTTTAAACTTAAGGAAATTCTTTAATGAGAAGTTATTAAATGTTAATCCTAAAGTACCAATGAAGCTGTTACCACCGTAACCTGCCTGTAACTGAACCTGAGAAGATCCTTTTTCTACAAGTTTCCAGTTGATATCTACAGTATTATCCACCTGGTTTGGCTGGATATCCTGTCCGATTTGCTGAGGGTCAAAGAATGTCATTCCAGCTAAATCGAAATAGGTTCTCTTAATTTCTGTTTTCTTGAATAGCTCTCCTGGCTTTGTTCTTAGTGCTCTAAGAATTACGTGATCATGGGTTGTTGTATTCCCCTGCCATGTTACCTTATTCCAGGTAGCCTGCTCACCTTCATTAATTCTTACTTCAAGGTTTACAGCATCTCCAGTTACCGATTTTTCAACAGGTGTTACGTTTGAGAAAAGGTAACCATTGTTCATATAAACAGATTTAATATCTGAATCATCCTCTTTACCACCGTCTTCACCAACTTTTTTGTTGAAACCTACAGCATCGTAGATATCCCCTTTCTTATATCCTAATAATCTCTGTAAGTATTCTGTAGCGTATACAGTATTACCCGTGAATGTAACATCCCCGATATAATATTTTTTACCCTCGCTAAGTTTCACATTGATTTCGTAGTTATTTCTTTTGTTTCTCCATACTGAATCTGAAACAATTTTAGCGTCTCTGTATCCAAGAGAGTTGTAATAACTGATAAGACTTTGCTTGTCTTCCTGATATTTATCTTCAATGAATTTTGAGGACTTCAATATTCCACCGATACCGAAACGTTTTTGCTTAGTTTCTTTGAAAGCTTTATTTCTAAGTTTTCTATCGGTTACATTATCGTTTCCTTCAAATTCAATATGATCAATTTTGATTCTTTTACCCTTATCTACATTGATTGTCCAGTCTACCAAAGAAGGATCACCTGCATTTACTTTATCCTGAATAGTGATTTTAGCATCTGCAAAACCTTTTTTGATATAGTCTTTAGGGACGTGGGTTTTAAGGCTTGAAACTAAGTTCTGAGTAATCTTAGTTCCTGGTTTAAGGTTGTTATCCTTTGCCAGTTTCTCACTTTTAGATTTACCGATTCCTTTTCCTGCAAATTTCACTTCTCCAAGTTCTTTCAGATCCTGCAGATGAAATTTCAGAACAATCGTTTGTCCTTCAATACTTTGAACATAAACTTCCACTTCAGAAAAAGATTGGGTATCCCAAAGCTTTTTTACAGCATTGCTGATTTTCTGTCCCGGAATGTCTACACTTTCTCCTTTTGTAAGGCCCGTAAATCTTAAGATCTGAGCTGGTGTATATTTTTTTACCCCATCTACAACGATGTCTTTAAGCGTATAAGTTCCTGCCTCATTTTCTGCATGTACAGCATTATTTACTTTTGTGCTGTCTTGTGGAGTTACTTGTCCATAAAAATGTGCAGAAGCAGCAAACATAATGATGGGTAATAGTCTAAACTTCATTTTATCGAGTCTTTCTTTTCTTAAAATTTTATTGGCCTTTTACCTGTTCACCGGTTAAACCATATCTTCTTTCCTTGTTTTGATAATCAACAATACATTGGAAGAAAATATCTTTGGTGAAATCCGGCCACAGCACATTTAAAAACTGTAATTCTGCATAAGCAATCTGCCAAAGCAGGAAGTTGCTTATCCTTATTTCGCCGCTGGTTCTGATCAGTAAATCTACAGGAGGAAAATCTTTTGTATAAAGATAGTTTTCGAATAAACTCTCGTTTATATTTTCTATCTCTACTTTTCCTTCTTTTACATCAGAACTTATATTTTTTACGGCTTCCAGTATTTCATTTTGTGAGCCATAGCTAATAGCCAATACAAGGTTTCCTTTTGTGTTTTCTTTTGTAAGCTCTACCACACGTTCCAACTGCTCTTTTACTAATGTAGGCAGTTTCTCAAGATTCCCTATAACATGCATTCTCAATCCTTTGCTGAAGATCTCTTCTGCTTCCAGCAGTAAGGTCTCTACCAACAGATTCATAAGGGTATTCACTTCTTCACTTGGACGATTCCAATTTTCTGAAGAGAATGTATACAGTGTTAAATAAGGGATATTAATCTCATTACATGCATTAATAGCATTTCTTACTGCATTAATAGCATTTTTGTGACCGAAAGTTCTTTCTTCGCCACGAGATTTTGCCCATCTTCCATTACCATCCATAATGATGGCTACGTGTTTTGGTAAATTCTCAGAATTTATTTTTTCTCTAATCAACGACATATTATTCACAATAACATGGAGGTCTTCCGAACGAATATGTAAGTCCTAAACTGAAAGTATTTATCCAGTCGTTGGATCTTCCATCTCCAATATTTCTCTTTTTAATAAACTCTGCTTCTCTTTCTTTAGAAACCGCATAATAATTTCCTGACTGTAATAATGAACCACCTGTAGCGGGATCCAAAATATCAGCATTAAAAGAAGTTTTTACATCTTTGGAAAGGATCTTACTATGATCCAACTGATCCGTCAATGTATATCTGAATGTAGCTTCTGCAAATATAGCCCAAGAATGGTTGAATTTATACTTCAAACCCACCCCAAAAGGAATATGCATTGTTACTTTTTTCCCTAATGAATAGTCTGTTGTAGTGGTAAAATCCAATTCATTGATTGGAGCCAGCGCTACACCATCAGCATCTCTCCTGAAATCATTCACAAGAGTAGCTTTAGGAGCATCAAACATTAAAGCACCGATACCTCCGAAGATGTAAGGGCTCAGCATGCTGATCTGCTCATTATTTACAGGGAAAAAGTTATATTCAAACATTAAACTCGCCTCATACACATTGTTTTTTCCGTATGAGTTTCTATTTCTTCTATAATCCTCTTTCGCCGCTTTATCACTAAACTGAATCTGATTGTATCCCAAATCCAATCTAACGGTCTGATGCGGGTTAAAATTAAATCTGTATAATAAACCACCATAAAATGGGATGCCCCAATCTGACGCTCTGCTTAAATCCAACGGCTTCTGTAAAATATAATTTGTCCTTCCTACATCTCCCACTAGGTTACTCATACCTAGACGAACTCCCAATTCGTTTCTTTGTGCTTTAACACTTACCACTCCAAGGAAGGCAAGGAAGCTAAACAATAATTTTTTATTCATAAAAGAATATGGATTTATGGTTATTTTAAAATTTAATTTTTGCAAATATAAAACATTTTTATATTAATGATAATCTTAATGTTTAGTTAAAAATAAACAAAAAAACATAATTTGTTATAAAGTAAACGGCAAAGTGGCAAAAATATTCTTTTTTTCATAGAATGAAAATACTTTAAATATGAAAAAACCCCCATTAAATGAGGGTTTAATGCTTTATTTTTTATTGAATAATACCTGTACTTTATTTCTGATCCTTATTAATAAAGGCTCTTTATAATTTTTATCTTCATCAAAATATCCGTAACCATAACCATATCCGTAGCCGTAACCGTAGCCATATCCGTAGCCTTGTTTCGTGTTATAGTCATTATAAACAAGTCCTAAATTATTAACTTCATCATTATGATACTTTTCAGTAATCATTTTCAGCATATACTTTTCTGTATATTCATGGCGTACTACATAAATATTGGTATCCGAATACTTCATCAGCTCATATGAATCAGCCACAAGCCCTACAGGTGGTGAATCTATAATAATGAAATCGTATTTTTCTTTAAGTTCTTCTATAAATCTGATATTTTTCTGGCTCATTAATAGCTCAGATGGGTTTGGAGGGATAGGACCTGAAGTAGCAACATCAAGATTAGGGATCTTGGTTTTGTTAATAATCTGATCAATATCTACTTCACCTGTAAGATAATTTGAGATCCCATATTTATTATCAATCTTAAAGTCTCCAAAGATTTTTGGTTTTCTAAGATCCATTCCTAATAAGATTGTTTTTTTATCACTCAATCCTATTACGGATGCCAAATTGATAGAAATATAAGTTTTCCCTTCTCCCCCAATGGATGATGTGATCAAAATAACTTTACCTTTTTCACTTTCATTATCCATTAAGAATCTCATATTGGCTCTTATTCCCCTGAAAGCTTCAGATACAGATGATTTTGGCTGTTCCAGAACGGTAAGCATATTTTCATTGCTGTTATTTCCTATTACTCCAAGAAGTGGAATTTTCGTAGCACTTAACAGCTCTTTAATATTTCTGATTTTACTGTCTAATACTTCACCCACAAAGATAAACAGTAATGGAAGCAGCAGTAGTCCAGAGATAATAGCAGTCTTTGCTAGCTTTACATTAGGTCCGATAGCTCTTTGTCCCAGGTTTTTAGCAGGGTCAATCACTGTAATATCAGATTGATTGGTAGCCATTCTCATCTTCGTATCACTTTGCCTTCCCAAAAGACTATTATAAGTAGCCTCAATCATATTATATCCTCTCTCTGCATCCAAATATCTTCTTTCTTTTTCAGGGTAAGAAGCTAAATCTGAGTTGGCACCTGAAATATCACGATCAATTTTGTTGATCTCATCATAATATCTGCTATAATATCCTCTTAAGCTGTTCGATGATCCCATTCTTGCTTCATCAATAAGCCTGTTGATCTCTCTCATGGGCTCTGATGAAGGCTTATAAATAGAAGCCATTTCTGCTTTTTTGGTATATAAAGCTTTAAGTTCAGAAACTGTTGCTGAAAATACTCCATCTTCAAAACCTGCGGCATTGGTTCCAATCATTTTATCAAAATTCTGGGACTGCAGCGTGTTTTTTATATTGTTAAGAGAATTGATCTTGCTTATGATATCTGCTTTTTTAGCCTCCAGTTCTTTTATTTTTTCAAGAGATTTTTCATCTCTGTCTTTAATGTTATAAAGTTTTTCTGAGGTTTTTAAATAATTCAGCACATTAGCACTTGAATCAAGCTTTTTACGGATATTATCCAGATTTTCTTTTAAAAAGATGTCTGTGTTCTTATTAACTACATTTTTATCAGCCAATCTCTTCTTTTGTAATTCTGTAACAGACTTATTAAGGAAATTAACTGTACTATTAAGGTTATAACCCGTTTTAGTAATAATCATAATAGACCTGATTTCTTTATCAAAGTCAACACCTGTACTCGAAACAATTTCATTTACACTCTCATTCACCGAGTTCAGGTTTACAATGATATTATCCAACTTGATTTTAGTAGGAACAGGATTTCTAAGGAGTCTGAATCTCAGGTTAGGAGAAGTGTACCACTCATTGATTTTAATGACTTTATCAGCAGGTCTGCCGTATGAATTGATACTCTGAAAGCCTTCAACTTCATAATTATATAAGTTTGTAGATTCTCCTTCTTCGGGTAAAACCACTTGATATGCGCCATCACCTTTTGGTATCAGGGTGATAGGATAATTAATCTGTTGAAGATGTTGTTTATCTATCTGAAGAAAGACTGGTGAATCATCTTTATCCAGGTAAGTAGATTTTATCAGCCCTTTGGTAGAATAATTAACAAAAAGATCCAGTTCTTTTACCAAAAATTCGTTATGTGATCTGGATAAAAGCATTTTCTTCAGATAAAGCCCATCCTGATTTCCGGTATCTCCCCAAATGAAGTTGATCGATTGATTATTCTGTGTTGGTAAAAACTCAGACCCTTTACTGGAAGTACTTAATGATAAATCTGATGCATAAATATTTTGTGCATAGTAATGAGTGTATCCCCATGCAAGCGCATAGCCAATAAAAAACATGAATACAAACCAATACCAGTTCTTAAGAATCCTTCTTAAAAAGTGCTCTAAATCAAATAATGCAAATGATCCATACTTTTCTTTCTGAGAATTATTCTTCTCTGCAGCGTTTACTCTTTCTGGAATCATGACTAAAGATTTTTAAGAAGTAAATAAATAGACAATGCTGTAGTAATCACCGAAACTCCTGTTGTTAAAGTCTGAATAGGATCTTTTCCGAATCCATTCAAGCTTTTTGCTCTTGTGTTCAGATAGATTTCATCGCCATTCTGTACATAATAGAAAGGAGAGTTCATAAGATCTTCGCGGGTAAGATCTATTTTGGCAATTTTGATTCCTTCCGGAAGCTTTCTGTGGATAACGATCTCTTTCTTATCAATCGTTCTGTTTAATCCGCCATTAATAGCCAAAGCCTCAGTAATGGTAAGGGTATTTTTATGGGCAACTTTCTCTCCTGAAAGGCCAGTAGTTTCTACGTCACCAAGAATATAATAAGTAATACCATCTGTATTCAAACGTACTTCAGACTTACCTTCCTGGAAATTTTCATTTACTTTTTCCTGAATTTCTTTTCTAATATCCTCTAATGTTCTCCCTTCGGCTTTTACATAGCCAATTCCAAAAACATTGACATCTCCGTTGGAGTCAACCTTGAGCCCATTAAAATAAAAATTCATGTTTCCTCCTCTGCTTGCTCCAGAGGTTGTACCAATTCCTCCTCCAACAGAACCTCCACCTGACATAGCAGGGCTTATTGCTGTTCCAGCTCCAGTTCCAATTCCTCCGGAGGAATTGTAAGAGGAATAAAACTGTGCAGCATCTCCTTTGGGAGTTGTTACAATGTTAAGATTAAGGATATCATTTTTGGTAATCCTGTATACAGGAATGTTGTAGGGAACGAGACCTTCTTCATTAATTACAAGACTCTCACTTGGCTGTAAGTATCTTACATCCTTTGTTGTAATACATGAGGTAACTAAAAGAGGGAATATTAAAAATAAATATTTAAAGTTTTTCATCATATATAATATTGTTTACAAAAGTAATATTTAATTGTTAATTTTTGTTATTTCTTAATCGATATAGCAAATCTGGCAGATAAGCACCAAAAAAACCTATTGAAAGAATCACCAATAATAAAAGATTGACGTTAATATGTCTTAAATAATAAGCTACTCCAACAATCATCAAATAGTAAAGGATAATATAAAAAGTTGATCTCCTATGGGTAAGGTTCAATTTCAACAATTTATGATGAATATGGTTTTTATCGGCATCAAATGGGGATTTTTTATTGTAAAGCCTGATCATGATTACATTTAAAGTATCCACGATCGGAAGAATCAAAATGGCCACCGCTACTACAGGAGCAGACTGAAGGTGATATCTTGGAACATCAATGAGTTTTTTATCTATAAAAATATCTATAAAACAAATGGATGTAAAAGCTAACAAAAAGCCTAGGAGCATAGATCCTGTATCTCCCATAAATATTTTGTGAGTACGGTAATTTGACAAATTATAATACAAAAATGCCAGTACAGTCCCAATAATAACAACGGATAACACGACCAGTGGATAGTTATACTCCCCTAAGCGATAATAACTAATTCCAAATAAAGCACTGCAGATCACAGAATAACCACCTGCCAGCCCGTCTATCCCATCAATCAGGTTGAATGCATTAATCAGAATAATAAACGTTACAATACTGAATATTATACTTACGAAATACTCCAACTCGTATACTCCGAAGATTCCGAACAAGCTTCTGATTCTGATATCTGAGCCAATAACAATCAGGGAAGACACAACAATTTGTGCAACAAGTTTTTTATAAGCCCTCATTACAACAATATCATCCATCACTCCCACGTAGAGCAGGATAATTAATGAGGCAAATAAAAATTTGTAGAGATCAAATAATTCATAGGCAAAAATAGAGGCACAGATTCCTATGGAATAAAATATGGCAATACCTCCCAGGTTGGGAATTTCTCTAAGATGCGAACTTCTTATCCCAGGCTCATCCATCAGATTCTTTCTTCTTGAAATCTTGACAATGGTAGGAATAGAGAAAAATGTAATTAAAAAGGAGAACACGAAACCTAGTCCTATTTTTATGTAGAAAATAGGTATTCCCGATCCGCTTAAGAACAATTCAAAATTTTTCATTCTTTTCTTATTCAGCACTTGTATCTCCTAAATAAAAAATCATAATACAGAACTTACAAGACCGTCATTATCATTTTCTATTGACCGAAACAATAGTACTTACATTTGTGTTTACTAAATCAATTTTCTTATCAATCTTTTCTGTCCTGCAAAAAACAACAGATAAAAAATCTTTTTCTTCAAAGGCAAAGATAAAAGATAATTCTTACCAAAACGACTATACTTCAATATATCTTGAATTTTTATTTGTCTTTCCTTCATAAAAAGAACTAATTGATCCGACATACTATAAAATATTTCTTCTTTTTTCACAAAGGCCAGATAGGCCAAAAATGAGTATACCCCTTCAAAAATCTGAAAATTTTTCAACTCTTCTTTTTTGTGGGAATATGGGGATTTACTGAATATTTTTTCCACATCAGACACGGCTTTTAACATATCAAGTCCCTTTTCTGTGTGGGTTTTTGTAATAGAATCAGTACGTTCAAGGTACTGGTAATGGAAATTCTGAGTCTGCGCGATGATTTCACATTCCAGCAAAAGCTGTGGAATAAGCTGAATATCCTCAAAATGAACTCCCTTTTTAAATCTTTTCTGATTAAAAAGTTCTTTTTTAAACAGCTTATTGCATGCGAAATAGCTGATATCTGAAAAAACAGAAAAATAATCTCCGAGTATAATTTTCTCAGGCATATTGGGAAGCTGAGTCAGTTTTTGGATAATTTTTCCATTTTCGTCTACTTTCTGAATATTACAGATCACCATCTTTGCATGGTGTTTTTCTGCTAAAAGAAACATTTCCTCGAACATGGTTTCAGTGACATAATCATCACTGTCTACAAAACCGATGTAATCACCGGTAGCCCTATCAATTCCAAAATTACGGGCATCACTTAGACCTCCGTTTTCTTTGGTAAAAGCTTTTATTTTATCCGGATATTTTTGTACAAATTCTTTAATTATTTGTTCAGAGTTATCTTTACTTCCGTCATTCACTACAAGAATCTCCATATCAGAAAGACTTTGCTTCACCAGAGAGTCAAGGCATTTTGTCAAATAGTTTTCGACATTATAAACGGGAACAATAATGGATACTCTTGCGGGAACATTTGTCATACATTAAATTTTCGTCAGTCTTGCATTCAGCCAGCCTTTTTTAGCTTCATCAAAATCCTTTCTGGAGCAGGGAATGCAGTTTTCTATATTTTCATCATCGCCAAAATACCACAAATTACTGAAAGTATCACGTCTGAATGCGTATTGTCTGTCATCTATCAAAACATAAAACAGTTCATAATGCCTTTCTTTCGGGTGGGAATGCTGGATATTGATTCCTTCGATCAGATACCATAACATCTGAGCTAAGAGCTGATGGTTCAGCTGGTTCTCTGAATAAATATTATAGTTAAAAATCCCAACAGATTTCAGATTTTCACTCAATCCGATTTCTTTCATATAGGCACAGATTTCTCTTCTGTTCAAACCATTTACCTGTGGATTCATTGAAAAAGGCTCACTAAAACTTTCAATAGCATCACAATTTACACTCACCAGATCTGCTTTTCTGAAGAAAGGCTCTGTTTTTTCTGTAGAATTCATCATTTCAGCCAGTCGGATAATATCAAACTCTACTTCTTTGATGAGTCTTACAGAATCCATTTCATTCAAATGTTTCTGGTAACCCAGATGGTGATAATTTTTAATGGAGAAATTCTTGGCTCCGAAAATTTTACTTAAAAAAGTATGTTCATTGATTGTCTCCCCTTGTTGAAGAGAAATAATATTACTGATCTGGGTATAATTGATGCTTTTCTTATGGAAATTCAATGCTGAAAATAATGAAAAAGCAAAATCATTGGAACCACCAATAATCACTGGAATAGCTCTTTTATAATGACATGCCGACAATACTTCCTGTAAGATATAATGAGTATCCTGAACGGATTTCCCGGATACCAAATCTCCAAGATCTACAACAGGAATTTCGAAGTCCATCTGCGAAAGCTTATAAAATTCTTTTCTTACTGCCGTAAAATCCTGTACTTCTGCATCTCCGCCCGCACCTCTATAATCTGACACAAACAAAAGAACAATACTGTCTTCTCTGATATCTTTTGTAATCCGATTTCCTATCTGCCAGCTTTCTGTTTTGAAATTTCTTGGTGAAATGATAAAGTCTTCGAAATCCATATTTTAATTTAAAATGTAATAATTGATTAATCGCTTGATGTAACAAACATACAAAAAACACAGGAACTGAGTAAGACGTGGATACTTTTGTTCACAAAAAAAGCCGTCAACATCTGTTAACGGCTTAGTATCATTATTTTATATTTATTTTTTCTTTGCTGCCGGTTTTTTTGCGGCTGTAGTTTTCTTTGTAGCAGTTGCTTTTTTAGCTGCAGGCTTTTTCTTTTCTGCAAAGGCCTTAGGATCCTGATCTGTAATCCATTTTTTAACCTCATCTAAAGAAAGTTCTTTCAATTCCTCAGCTTCATATTTGGTATCGTCTGCTTTCTTAGGAATTTTGAACATGGCTTTTCCAAACTTGATGAAAGGCCCCCATCTTCCGTTTTCTATGGAGATTTTTTCTTTTTCCCACTGCTGGATATATCGGTTGGCTTCTTTTTCAAGCTTAGCATCAATCAGTTCGTTAATATCACTTTGTGAAAGATTTTCAAAATCATATCTCTTTGGAACATTCACGAAAATATCTTTGTATTTGATAAACGGTCCGAATCTTCCTGACCCTTTGGTTACCGGCTCTCCTTTATAGGTAGCAATTGGAGCATCAGCAATTTTCTTTTCATTGATAATCTCCTCAGCACGTTTCTGATCTACAGAAAGCGGATCTTCACCTTTCGGAATACTGATATAGGTTTCTCCCCATTTCACATAAGGACCAAATCTTCCCACTCCCACAGAAACTGGCTGTCCGTCAACTTCACTTAAATCGAAAGGCAACTTAAACAGTTCCAGTGCTTCTTCGAAAGTAATGGTTGCAATATTCTGTCCTGTCATTAAGGAAGCAAAGATTGGTTTCTCTTCATCATCCGTTTCTCCAATCTGGATCATCGCTCCAAATCTTCCGATTCTTGCATGAACATTTTTACCAGTCTTTGGATCTACTCCTAATAGCCTGTCTCCTGTTGCACGGTCTGCATTTTCTTCTACATCTTCAATTCTCGGGTGAAATTTTGAGTAGAAATTCGTCATCATTTCTTTCCACTTCTGATCACCGCTCGCAATTTCGTCAAAACTTTCTTCTACTCTTGCTGTGAAACCGTAATCAAGGATTTCTCTGAAATTATCTGTTAAGAAATCATTCACCACTTCACCAATGTCTGTAGGAATGAATTTATTTTTATCCCCACCGAATTTCTCTTCAAGAACTACTTTTTTGATCTTATCTTTTGCTAAAGACATTTTGATCACTTCACGGGTATGTGGCTCGATTTCTCTTTTATCTACGTATTCTCTGTTCTGAATCGTCTGAATTGTTGGAGCATAAGTAGATGGTCTACCAATCCCTAATTCTTCAAGTTTTCTCACCAATCCGGCTTCCGTATATCTTGCACTTGGTCTTGTGAACTTTTCAGTAGCTGTAATGGTTTTATAGTTCAAAACTTCACCTACACTTACTTTCGGCAACAACTTATCGTTGTTTTCCTCATCATCCTCTTCTGTCTTTACAATTCCGTAAGCTTTCAGGAAACCATCAAATATAATAACCTCTCCCTGTGCTTCAAAATGATGTGGCAATGATGCATTTCCTATTTCAATCACTGTCTTTTCAATTTTAGCATTAGCCATCTGAGAAGCCAGTGTTCTTTTATAAATTAATTGATATAGTCTGTTTAACTGGGCATCAGCTACAGTTTTCACTCCAAAATCTGTAGGTCGGATCGCTTCGTGAGCTTCCTGCGCTGAAGCTGATTTTGTAGTATAGTTTCTTGGAGAAGAATATTCTGCTCCATATTCTGATATAATTTGTTTTTTAGCTCCTTCAATAGCTTCCTGGGAAAGGTTTACAGAGTCTGTTCTCATATAAGTAATAAACCCTTCTTCGTATAGCCTCTGTGCAAGACGCATGGTATTGGTTACATTATAACCAAGTCTTGAGGAAGCTTCCTGCTGCAATGTAGAGGTTGTAAATGGTGCTGAAGCTGAACGGGTACCTGGCTTGGTTTCAACATTCAGAACTTTGAATTCTGTAGTTTTTGCCTGCTCCAGGAATTTTTCTGCCTCTTCTTCCTTTTCAAAGTCTTTTTTCAGCTTGGCAGCAATTTCCTGCTCTGTTTTATTTAAGAAGATTCCATCCAATTTAAAACTTGCTTTTGGTTTAAACTCACGGATCTCTTTTTCTCTTTCAACGATTAATCTAACTGCTACAGACTGTACTCTACCTGCAGATAGTCCCGGTTTTACTTTTTTCCATAAAACGGGAGACATTTCAAAACCTACAATTCTGTCCAGCACTCTTCTCGCCTGCTGTGCATTCACTAAGTTCTGATCAATATCTCTTGGATTGTCGATTGCTTTTAGAATGGCATTTTTGGTAATCTCGTGGAAAACAATTCTTTTTCTGTTTTCAGGCTTCAGTTTCAATTCATCCGCAAGATGCCATGCAATAGCTTCTCCTTCGCGGTCCTCATCGGAAGCGAGCCATACCATATCAGCTTTCTTTACGGCAGCCTTCAATTCGGTTACCAATTTCTTTTTGTCTGCTGAAACTTCGTAATCAGGACTGAATGTGGCAAGGTCTATCCCCATTCCTTTTTTAGGAAGGTCACGGATATGTCCGAAACTGGATTTCACTTCAAAATCCTTTCCTAGATATTTCTGAATAGTTTTTGCTTTTGCCGGGGACTCTACGATTACTAAATTTTTCGACATTCTAACTAAAAATTTTTGCAAAAGTAAAGCTTTTTTATTATATACTTTTTGTTAAACGGGTTTAATTTAATAATCAGGCCGCTTTACAGCATCTTTCAATACTCATTTTTTGGAGAAACAAACCCTTTGTAGTATAGGTTTTAGACTGTTATACAATTATCAACATTCATTGATATAGAATTTTTCATCAGCCATAATAGATGTAAGAAATATGCTGTCTTATAAAAAAGCAGAACAAGAAACCTTATTCTGCTTTTAATCCCTTATTTTAAGATTTATTGTTTTATAATTTTCACAACCGCTTCGGAGTTGTTTATTCTTATGACATATACTCCTGCGCTTAAAGACGAAAGGTCTGTCTGATTGTTGATAAACTGTCCGGACCTTACAAGTTGACCCAGAACATTAAAAATCTGAAAATTATATTCTTTATTTTCTGTGGCCCTGATGTAAAGAATATTGGAAAAAGGACTCGGGTAGAGAGAAATTTTATTACTGAGCACCTTAGATTTCACATTTTCTTTCATCAATGCAGGTCTATTAGATACAACAGAAAGTCCTGATGCGGGACCTTCTTCATTACCATTGGCATCATACTTTATTTTCACACATCGGCATCCTGTTCCGAAGTACGGATCATTATTATCATGAAAGACCATTATTCTATTGGTTGTAGAGATTGCATCAAATAACACATTAATAGATCGTCCAATGTAATTTGAATTTAAAGCAGCGGTCCATACTGCCGGATACTGAAAGTTGAGCACATTAAATGTTCCCTGCGCAGTCTGATTGGCTGTTACACTTCTGAATCCTCTTGAACCGGAATCAGGATAATTTCCTACAAGATATGCCGGATTATTAAAGATATATCCCACTGTAGCATTGGCGGAATTTCTCACCCTTGTTCCTGAATAATCTGTAGCAATACTGTATGATGTTGCTACATTTTTATCTTTTTTGTACCAGGGCGTCTGTCCAAAATCCGCACCTGAAACCAGCGCTACACTTGTAAGATCCGGCACTCTCCATCCTTCAGGACAAGGATCAAAAGGGGATTTCTTACCTCCTCTTCCCCATCTGTCAAGAGCCAGATTAGGTTCTTGTGCCAACCAGTCTGTACCATTGGTATAATTGGGAGTTGTACTGTTGTAAGGAGCAAAAGTACTTGGAATCATATATACCAGAGGGTTCTTCACAGAATAGGATACTATTTTGGAGATTCTGTCTGCTGGCTTATCCGTTACCTGTACATTTGATGTTCCTGCATATGTATCATAAGGCACAATATAGTTTCCTGAAAGATTATTATAATCCGACTGATTAAGTGTACTGTAAGCCACTGTTCCATTAGCAGCTACTGTTCCCAAAAACACATTATAAAAACTTCTGTTATCCGCATACTGGAATGGAGGAATAGGATCTTTCCTTCCCCATTGATAATGCACTCCTGTAGAAGCTCGTATTTTCAGCAGCTCATCAGTTGTAGGCGCCTGAGGATTGACAACATTGGGAAAAGCATCTGTTGCTCCAAGATTACGATCCATGAAAGTGGTCTGTAATACAGCATCAGCTTTATTAACATAGTTCACGTAATTTGTAACAGCTACCGGAGTTTCTGTAGTATAAGTATAAGATCCTACTGGAGAATCCGTAACCCAGATATGCCAGCTCCAATATACCGGCGAAGATATACTCCCATTATGTAATGTTACAACAGCATTTCCACTTTCATTGGGGGCAATTTCTACAGATATTTTAGAGTTACCGATATCCTGCAATGACGAAGGTGAAGGGTTTACCATTGAAATCCTACTGATAAGAGCTGTATTGGTTGTCCAGAGAACATTAGCTTTTAAATTATTAAAACTGGAAGTATTTAATATCCCAGCGTTATCCAGTAATTGACTTTGCACAGAGAATGCTTTACTGACTGGTATGTCAATGGTAGTAACCGTTGCGTTTTTAACAATCTGGTAAGTATTCGGATTATTGAAACCCTCTTTGTATTCTGTAGCTGCAGGCAGATATTCTGTTGGAAAATCATAATCATTAATTGTATATAATGGATCTTTTATACATCTGCAGCCATTGGCATCCGAAGTATACATTCCGGCCATCGGAAAGTAGTAATAACGTCCTTTAATAGTAGGATAATTAGCATCCGGAATATCCGGTTGTCCTTTATCCGGAATCATGGAAAGCCCTCTTACAGTAACAGCAGGAGAAGCATCGAACAACCGGGTTAAAGTTGCTGTCCACAATGCAATGTGATGCTGATCACTATATTGTCCTAAATGAGCTCCTCTGATAAGCTGACCGTTTCCAGGAAAAATCCCCATATTATACCCACCGATAGCCGATAGATCAAAGCCCAGATTAGGATAAATTCTAAAACCCGTCATAAAGGCAGGAACTCCGGCATCAGTAGGTTTTATAATATGATACTTGTTGGTTTCAAAAACATTTTTCGCCATATTGGTTTTGACTCCAAAAGGCGAGAAGTCTATTCTGATATCATCTACATATGAGGGAGATGCCAGATTTGCAACCAACATAGAAGGGATACGCCATCCATTGGGACAAGGATCATAAGGGGATTTATCTCTATAAGGCTTCGTTTTATCATCAGTATTGTAGACGGTTTCAATTTTTCCCTGTGCATTATCAGACCACAGATTGAGTTCTGAAAGCCTGTTACTCGCCAAAGTTGTTGATTTACCAAACCAATTGACAGGAAGATTGAGATTATTGTTGTAGTAAGCCTGACCTGAGTTATCATCTTTATTCACATAAATAAGACTCAAAGGATTTTTTACAGAAAGTCTGATATTATTGGTAACCTCTGCAGCGGAAAGCAGAACAAATTTTCTGAGATCATCAATACTTACAGCATTGGTCATATTTTTAGCTCCTCTATGTCTTACCCGGCCTATAGATCCCGAAGCTTCATAGAAATCATTTCCTCTGGTTACTAAAGGTGGTATAGGATCTTTTCTTCCCCACTGATAAAGAAGGCCAATACTCTTATTCCAGTCTGACGCTGTGATAGAACTTGTGAGGGCTCCAAGATTTCTATCCATCCATTTCCAATCGGAATCCGGGATAACTTCTGTTGTCCCATCCGATTTCATTCTTTTGACATTGTTGAAACTTTTATAGGCAACTCCATTGGTAGGATCATCTGTTACCCAGATATGCCAGCTCCAATAAATCTCTCCGTTTACTTTGAGAGCTACCACAGCATTTCCTTTTTTTGTCTTATTGACAGGGACTTTTATCTTAGCATCCTGCCCGGATCCTATTATTTCAAGAGCATAATTTACTCCGGATTTTATAAGTCCATGAACATCTTCCCACAAAACATCTGCAGTTACCGTTCCTGCCGGAATGCCGCTTCCGTTAAGATATCCACCTCCTTCCCACATAGCATACGCTTTTTTTACAGGAACCAACAATCCTTCACTGTTCTGATTGGGATCAAAGATGTAACTGTTGGGTGCTTTTTTCCAGTCGGGAAGAAATAATGAGATCAATTCATTCAGTGGCCTTTTCAATGAGTCCTTACTCTCATTGAGCCATAGATTTCTGTTGATATTACCTTTGGAACTGATTCCAAATAATATCAGGCAGATGACTGCCGCTAATTTTCCAGCTAATCTTTTCATACCTTAGGTTTTAGTGTCATTAGCGGAATGCAATTTTTAAGCCCACTTCAATAAAAAGTGATTTATTTTATAAATAACTACATCATATTTAAATTACATTATTAATAATTTAACATAAAACCCAATAAACAAAACAAACTCCAATAAAGTTTTCTCACAAAAAAAAGACAGCCCTAAGCTGCCTTTATATTTTAACCTTCAAAATTCTATGGAAGAATATGATTCTGATAACGATCAATTGAGAATCGTCCGGCTTTGATATTATTAAACATAGAGAAGATAACAAAATTGAAGACGACAAGCGCAATGATAAAGGCGTAAATCATATTTTTAACCCTTCCGGAAACAACATACATTGCATTCGGAATAATGATATACGAGAATCCAATAAATGCTCCTGCAAGTCTGGATGAGAAGATAGGGTTATTTCTAAAAATAAAATAAAGGCATATCCCGATTACAGCATAGCTTCTATGGTATTCATAGTAGGGATAAAGTTCTTTCATCTTGTTATCAAAAACAAAAAGGAAGAAGGTAAGGATAGCCATCATGACCTCCGGGATTCCAATTCCCCCGTTAAGTCGCTGCACCGTTTCATCCATATATCCATTAAAACCCTCTACAAGTGTACTGTTAGAGGCCATACCATCTAAGAAACCTCCAAAACTCCTATAGATTTCAAAAGGAGATAAAAAGACAGAACCCACAATCATAATCAACATCACCGTTCTATTCAACGGAATGCGAGCCAGCCAATACATCGGCAGGAATAAATAACAAACACTGTGTATACCAGATCCTATGAATATAAAAAACAGGTAATGCCAGAGTTTTCGTTCTTTAATATACCGTATTGCAAAATAAACGATAAAAGTTCCCAGGTTTTGTCTGATCTGCCCACTTTCCCCGATAAAGAAGTTGGGAATAAACATGAAAAGAGTAAAAGTAAAAGGATAAAAAGTATTGTCTTCTGTATATTCTACTTTAAAGATCATTGCAAAAACAGCAATGACAAATGTTACCATATAAAAAGGTGCATCAAAAAAGTTGAGAAGAACTTTATTAATCAAGGTATACAGCCATTCCACATCCAGAGTTTCCGTCCCTTCCATATGGAGCATCTTCATAAAGATACTGTAATAGCTTTTGGTATCAGAGTAAATATAAATTCCTTTGTAACTTCCGTAATCCGGACCTACGCTGTCTCTGAAACCAACAATAATAATAAAATAAACAGCAAGGAACCAGAACCATTTTTTATCAACCTTCTTTCCATATACTTCCTGAACACTGAAGAACAGCATATAGACGATTGCAATTATATAATATGGATGTAGTAAACTCATGCTAGATCTCGGATGTTTTTTTTAAACTGATGATATGCTGTGATTATTCCGGTCAGAATTAAAGGCAGGAAAAGCCTCACTTCCCAGAACAGCCCTACTAAAGTAATCATAAGAAGATAAGGAATGGAAAAGAAAAAATACTTTCCAAAAACACTTCTGTTTTCTTCTTCTGTACAAAGACCATATATAAAATAAATCACAATTAATGCAAAGACCAATCCTGCAAGGTTGAAAGGACTGGAAAAGTTCCTGTTAATATAAAACCCTTCCACAAAAGTAGTTTCATCCTGAACAAGCAGAGCTCTCAATCCCAGATAGGGAATCAGAAAAGCAACAACCAAAGGTATAATTTTCCAGATTACCTGATAATTTCCTTTTTTCAATTCATCTATATTGAAAAATACTGCTGCAAAAAAGGCTATATTCAGACAAGCGGTTTCTCTTACCAAAGTAGAGATTCCAATAAGACCAATGAGCATAAAAAAGAAAATATTTTTTTGGGTATCTAAATATTTCAGGGTTAAAAATACACCTGCCAAATAACAGAAGAGTGCAATGGTGTCACAGTTTGTAGGGGCATACTGCGTGATCACAATAAAAAACACAGACAGGAGATGAATAATCCTCCTTGCATTAAGATTCAGAAGAAGACCTATTGATTTCATCCGGAAAATAGCATTCAAAATCAAAGAACACAAAACAAAGAACACGCTGTTCATCAGGAAAAGCCCATGATAAAAAGGGGTTCCGTTTTTTGACAAAAAATCTTTGAAGAAAGAAAGAGGCCCGTTGATCAGATTGTACATCAAATCTGTCATCTGTACACTCAGATAATTGGGAATCACTCTGTAAGCATATACCGAGGAAAATAAAAAATCAGGGGTTGTCTCTGATGTTTTCAGTCTTGTATAGGAAGATTCAAATCCATAATAAGACATCGAAAACAACAGAAGCGGAAGTACTATTACAAATAGAAATCCGTTTATTTTTTCATCATTTCTTTTCAACATATCTAAAACAGATTCTTATTTTTTTAATAATAATGGTGGTTTAAAATACATTTTTTCAAAAGGGAACTTTTGCAAAAGTAGAATATTTTTTCATTCTTCCTAGAATATTTTATTGATTTTCAGTTAAAACTTATCGCTAACTATTTTGAACTAATGCTTAAAAAATTAAATTTGCAGACTTGATTTAAATGCAATGCATCGCTTTTTTATATTTTTATATTATCTGATTTCTAAAAATAAAATCCTGTCTGTGTTTACAGCTTTAGGAATTGCCATCTTATGCACGTTCTTTGCATCAAAGATCAATTTTGAGGAAGATATCAACCAGATTATTCCTAAAAATGAAAAATCTGATCTTACAGCAAAGGTTCTTAAGCAGCTTAATTTTTCGGATAAGATTATTGTTATTATAGAAAATAAATCCAGTGAAGACAGTTTCCAGCTTTCTGAAACGGCAGATACTTTCCTGAAAAAAATTGAGCCTTTACAGAAATACATCGGTTCTGTTCAGGGCAAAGTGAATGATAATGAAATCTCCGAAACCTTTGATTTTGTTAATCAGAATTTACCTTTATTCCTTAATGAGAATGATTATAAGGAAATAGACCGAAAACTTCAGAAAGACAGCATTGCCAGGCAGGTAGAGAATAATTATATATCATTGGTTTCTCCCACAAGCCTTGTCACTAAAGAGTTTATAAAAAAAGATCCTCTGGGGCTTACTCTTTTGGGGATAAAAAAATTAAATGCATTAAACATCAGTAAAGACTTTAAACTTGAAGACAGCTATATTGTAACTAAAGATGGTAAGAACCTCTTACTTTTCATTGATCCTAAAAACAAAAGTAATGACACAAAAGCCAATGAGGTATTTGTAGATCAGCTTAATTCCATCAAAGACGGCATCAACAAACAATTCAAAGGAAAAACAGAGATCAGCTATTTCGGTTCTCCGGTGATTGCTGTGGCCAATGCGAAGCAGATCAAAAAAGATATTCAGAACACAGTAGTTATTTCCATGACGGTTCTTCTGGTTCTACTGATCTATTATTTCAGAAATATCTTTACTCCCATCATTGTTTTTTTACCGACAGTATTTTCTGTACTGCTTGCTTTATTGGTTCTTTATTTTATTAAAGATAAGATTTCGGCAATTTCACTGAGTGTGGGAGCTATTCTGATTGGGATTACCATTGATTATGCCCTGCATATTCTTACCCATTATAAGCACAACAATAATATTGAAGAGCTTTACAAAGAAATTACGCAGCCTATTATATTGAGTAGTGCAACAACAGCCGTTTCCTTCTTATGTCTGGTTTTTGTTCGTTCTGAAGCATTGAAGGACTTAGGACTTTTTGCGGCCATTACCGTGATTCTTTCTTCAATCACAGCTTTAATTATCGTTCCCCAGCTTTACAAGCCAAAAGAAAAAGGAGAGCACCTTAATACCAACTTTATTGACAAGATCGGATCTTATCCGTACGAGAAAAATAAGCCTTTGATTATAGGCTGTTCCATTATTATTCTTGCCTGTCTGTTTGGATTCAGGCATGTAGGCTTTAATGAAGACATAGGTGATCTGAATTATATTCCCAAAGAATTAAAAATCAGTGAAGCAAAACTGCAGAAGCTTTCTGACATTACTTCAAAGTCAATCTATACTATTTCTTATGGTGATTCTGAAAAACAGGCTTTAAGCAGAAATTCTGAACTGAGCAGCTTCCTTGAAAAAGAGAAAAAAGAAGGCAAAATTTTAAGCTATAACTCTATAGGAAGTGTTGTGCTTTCAGAAAAAGACCAACAGAAGAAAATTGAGGAATGGAATCGATTCTGGAATGACCAGAAGAAAAATCAGACCATTTCCGAACTGGTCAACAATGGAAATAAATTTGGCTTCAACAGTTCCGCTTTTGATGGTTTCAATGAAGTTTTGCATAAAAATTATTCCGCATTGAGTCTGAAAGAGTATCAAAAAGTAAAAGCGCTTCAGATTTCAGAATTCATGAGCAATGAAAATGGTTTCTACACCGTTTCAAATGTGGTAAAAGTAGACGAGAAAAAAAGAGATACTTTCATTAAAGATATCGAAAAGAAGCATGATGCGATTGCGATTGACCGTCAGCAGATGAATGAAAATTTCCTGGGATTACTGAAAAGAGATTTCAATACGCTCATCAATTATTCACTTTTAGCTATTGTCCTGACGATTATTGTATTCTTCAGAAATTTTGAATTAACAATTCTCACCATGTTTCCAATTGTTTTAACAGGAGTGGTGACAGCCGGAATTCTTTATTTCTTAGGATTGGAATTAAATATTTTCAGTACTGTGGTTTGTACTCTTGTATTTGGAGTAGGAGATGATTTCAGTATTTTCCTGACGCAGGCGATGCAAAAAGAACACACCACAGGAAAGAATGAATTACCAACGTACAGAACATCCATTATTCTTGCCGTTTTCACCACAATACTTTCCATTGGATCATTAATCTTCGCTAAGCATCCTGCATTGCATTCCTTAGCGTTAGTTGCCCTGATCGGAATGTTCTCAGTCATTATTATCACTTCTACTCTATATCCTTTCTGGTTCAGATTATTGATTACCAACCGGGCAAAAAAAGGACTTTCTCCGATTACGTTCAGGTTATTTCTGCGGGCAGTGTTCTCGTTTTTATATTATGGATTAGGCGGATTGGTATTTTCTGCTGTCGGAAGCTTATTTATCAAGAACTCAAAGGGAAGAACATTAGATATTATCAAATTAATTCTTGCTAAGTTTTTAACATCTGTACTTTATATTACTCCTTTTGTAAAGAAAAGAGTGATTAAAAATCTGTCCGAAGATTTCAGCAAACCTGCTGTCATTATTGCCAACCATACGTCTTTTCTGGATACACTGGCTATTGCAATGGCAACCCACAAAATTATTTATCTGGTGAATGATTGGGTATACGAGTCTCCTGTTTTTGGAAAACTGGTAAGAGCTTTGGGCTTTTATCCTGTTTCTCAGGGAATCGAGAATGGAATGGACAAACTGAAAGAAAAAATTGCACAAGGATATTCATTGGTTGTTTTTCCGGAAGCAGAACGTTCCTATACCAATGATGTGAAAAGGTTTCATAAAGGAGCATTTTATCTTGCCGAGCAATTCGGACTGGATATTCTTCCACTTTACATCCACGGAAACTCTGAAGTATTACCGAAAGGAGATTTCATTATCTATGACGGAAGCATTACGGTAAAAGTGGGCAACAGAATCAGCAAAGACGACATAAGTTTTGGTAAAAACTATTCTGAAAGAACAAAGAAGATCAACGCCTATTTCAGAGAAGAATTCGCCAAACTGCGTGAAGAGATTGAGGATGAGAATTATTTTAAAAAGAAATTATTCATGAGCTATCTTTACAAAGACAGCGAAATGGTAAAAGAAGTAAAAGAAGATTTTAACACCAATAAATCAGTATATTTCGAACTGAACAAGCATATTTCAAATGACGCCAATATTCTTCATTTGGCCGATGATTTTGGACAGAAGGATGCATTATTAACTTTATACCAGGCCAGCCGAAGAGTTTTTTCTCTGATTCAGAATGATGAAAAAAGAGCAACAGCAGCACACAGCTATCTGGTAAAAAGAAGAAAAATACAGTATATAAAAGACCTTTCTGAGGTAAGCAAAAAGATTGATGTACTTTTGGTCTCCCATGATCGTTTTACATGGAATGATATTCAGGAGCTGCCGGAAACGATCATTTTTGTAAATACAAAAAGTGATTCTTTTGAAAGTGATAATTATGCACTAAAATTTAGTTCTGAATCATTAAAAGTATTTAAAACCAAATAATAAATATGAAAAACATATTTTTGTAAACGCTAAAGAAAACTAATGAAGAAAAATATACTTGTCATATATTATTCACAAACCGGACAACTCGAAGATATCGTGAGAAATATAGCCCAACCTTTTGAAGCTAAAAAGGAGGCTTATGATGTTACGTATTACAACATTCAGCTAAAGGAAGATTTTCCTTTTCCCTGGCCAGGCGATGTCTTTTTCAACACTTTTCCTGAATCTTATCTGCAGATTCCAAAAGAAATCCTTCCTCCTTCAGAAGAAATTCTGAACAAAAAGTACGACCTTATTCTATTCGGGTATCAGGTATGGTATCTCACACCATCCATTCCTATTATTTCTTTCTTAAAGAGTGATTATGCAAAACAAATCCTTAAAGATACTCCTGTAGTTACCATCTCAGGAACCAGAAATATGTGGATGCTTTCCCAGGAAAAATTAAAGGTTTACTTAAGAGATTTACAGGCTAAACTCGTAGGAAATATTGCTTTGGTAGACAGACACGACAATTACACCAGCGTATTAACGATTCTCCGATGGCTTACTACAGGTCAGAAAGAAAAATCTGGAATGCTTCCTGCTGCAGGAGTTTCCGATGAAGAAATCACAGGTTCTGTAAAGTATGGCGAGATTATTGAAAGACATTTTAATAATAACGACCTTAACAGTTTACAACCGGATCTTGTGAAAAACGGAGCGATTGAAATCCGTGCGTTTTTAGTACGCGTAGAAAAGGTAGGAAACAAAATTTTTACAGTATGGTCCAACCTGATTATCAAGAAAAAAGAGAAACGTCCATTGCTGATAAAATTCTTTAAGGTATATTTGATGGCAGCGATATGGATTATCTCACCTGTCGTTTTGGTTTTACACCTGCTTACAACCCCTATATTTTGGTTTAAAAGACAAAAACAAAAAAGATATTTACAAGGAATTAATTTAAAATAGAATGTACGACGTATTTATAACAAAAGCATCAAAATACTTACCCAATGAGCCGGTAGCGAATGATGAAATGGAGACTTATCTTGGGCTTATCAATGATGCGCCATCTAAAGCAAAATCACTTATCCTAAGAAATAATAAAATCACGACAAGATACTACGCCTTAGACAAAGAAGGAAACCCTACCCACTCTAATGCGCAGCTTACTGCCAAAGCCATCGAAGGACTTTTTGACGAAAATTTCAAAAAGGAAGATATGAAATTATTATCGGTAGGAACTACTTCACCGGATCAGATCCAGCCTTCTCACGCTTCTATGGTACATGGTGAACTGAACATCGGAAAATCTATTGAAATTAATACTTCAACAGGTCTTTGCAACTCAGGAATGAATGCGCTCAACTATGGATTCCTTTCTGTAAAAGCTGGTGTACAGGACAACGCAGTATGTGCAGGTTCTGAAAGAATGTCTGCATGGATGACTGCTGACAAATTCAACCACGAGGCTGAAAATTTAAAATTATTGGAGGAAAGACCTATCATTGCTTTCAAAAGAGAATTCCTGAGATGGATGCTTTCTGACGGAGCAGGTGCTTTTTTATTAGAAAATAAACCTAGAGAAAACAGTACTTCCTTAAAAGTAGAATTCATTGATTTCTATTCTTATGCCCACGAAATTGAGGCATGTATGTATGCAGGATGTGAAAAACAGGAAGACGGAAGCCTGAAATCATGGGCAGATTATCCTTCTGACGAATGGTTGAAGGAATCTATTTTTGCCATCAAACAGGATACTAAAATCCTTGATAAATACATCCTTATAAAAGGAGCAGAAAGTTTAAGATCATCTTTTGACAAACATAATTTAGATCCGGAAAAAATTGACCACGTATTGGCTCATATCTCTTCGGGATACTTTAAAGACGGACTGAAAGAGGAATTTGCTAAAAAAGGAATGGACTTCCCTGCAGAAAAATGGTTCTATAACCTTTCTGAAGTTGGAAACATCGGCGCAGGATCTATATTTATTGCCCTTGAAGAACTGATGAATTCAGGAAAACTAAAAAAAGGAGAAAAAGTACTTCTTTGTGTTCCTGAAAGTGGAAGATTCGCATATTCTTGTGCTTTATTAACTGTTTGCTAATGGAAAACAAACTGCCTACATCCGATAAAGATTTTGTAGAAAGTCTTATTCCGCAAAGGTTTCCTTTTGTGATGGTGCACGAGTTATCAGAATATTCTGAAAACCATCTTTTGTCCGGTTTTGAAATAAAAGAAGATAACCTTTTCATCCAGGACGGATTTTTTCAGGCTTCAGGTTTGATTGAGCACCAGGCACAGAGCGTTGCTCTGCATACAGGATATAAATATTATCTGCTGGGAAAAGATGCACCTACAGGATATATCGGAGCCATCAAGTCTTTTGAAGCCGAAATACTACCTAAAGTGGGAGATCAGCTGAAATCTGAAGTTACCATCCTCAATGAAGTAATGGGAGTAACCCTTGTAGATATTGTTACCAAACTGAACGGTGAAGTGATTGCAAAATCTCAAATGAAAACCGCTGTAAAATAAACTGGAAATGGAAATAAAGGAAGAAAATATCATCAATATACACAACTTTTTACCGCATCGTGAACCGATGTTGATGGCAGACTACATTCTGGAGCTGACCAAAGAAAAAGTAGTGACTTCCTTTGAAATCAAAGAAGATAATATATTTGTTCACAATAATGAGTTTGCAGAAGCTGGCCTTATTGAAAATATGGCTCAAACCTGCTCTTCTATCCTTGGACAAAGCTTCTTTGAAAATCCTGAAGCCGATACTAAAGTGATTGGATTCATTACCAATATTAAGAAGATCGAAATTTTTGCTCTTCCAAAAGTGAATGACAAAATCATTTCCAAAGCTTCGCTCATTTCACAGTTTGAGAACATCTGCCACATTTTCTGTGAAACATTTAATAATGATGAATTATTGATCAGAGCGGAGATCAACCTGTTTATTCAGGAAGTAAAATCGTAAAGGTCAATTCAACATAGACATAGAAAAGCTGTACATTTTGTACAGCTTTTTGTTTTAAATCAATTTTATATTCTCTAATAAATTTGTGAAAATTTGTGCATTCATTTGTGTCATTCGTGTTTAAAATATAGGTTTTGGCTAAAGCCAATTGATTTTTCTCTTTTTTTAAGCGGGCTAAAGCCCACTCCTATTGAATTGATTATAAAAACCTTACATAAAAAAGTCCGTTTTTGTTTATTTACACACTCATCACAACCTTTCAAAACAATTGATAAACAACACATTACAGACTTAAAAACCTCATCATCAGATGAATTATTTCACGTGAAACATTTTATAAATCCGTGAAACTCTGATGGTCAGGAAGAAACAGTTTTAAACAACAAAAAAGCGGAACATTTCTGTCCCGCTTTTATCATTATTTTAAACAAAAGGATTAGTATCCGAAGATCTCCTCAAGAGATACTTCCTGGAATTCTCCCATTTTGTTGATAGATTCCATATTCAGGTTTTCTTTCTTACCGATAATAGCTGTATTGTATTTTACAGGTTTTACTTCAGTGTTGTAGAATCCTGTAAGCTGTGGCAATGTCAATCCCTGAATTTCAGCGTAAATATCTTTTCTGATATCATAGTCAACCCCTAATTTTTTCAATGCTAACTGATTGAAGAAAATATTTGTTCTGTTGATTCTGTTAGAAGCAATCTGTTTTAAGGCAGAACCTCTTGCATTTTCAAACTGAGCCGGGATTTGTGGTAAAGATACCATTAAGTCATTCATTGCATTTACCGCTAAAGGAAGCTTGTTGGACTGTGTTCCGATATAATTTGTAACATAGTTTGCTTTCCCTTTTTCCGAAGCATTTCCATAAGAAACATAGGCTGTGTAAGCCAATGACTTACTTTCTCTGATCTCCTGGAAAACGATAGAAGATAATCCTCTTCCGAAGTATTCATTGAAAACATTTGCTTTCCCGAAGTTACCAAGGTTTACAGTGCTGGCTTTTGCTACTTTTGACATTTCCATCTGTACCATGTCATAATTTGTGAAGTATACCTTTCCTTCAGTAGCAGGTTCAGCATACTCTTTTGCCTGTGCCGGCTGAAGGCTCGTATTGATGATATAAGGTTTCACCGCTTTTTCCAAACCTGACTGATCCTGTCCGTAAAGAAGCACCTGATAAGGATACTGGTTCAGCGTTTTCACTTTCTTCATCAATTCTACGGCGTCAATGCTCTCAAGACGTTCTTTCGAAACGATGTCTGTCATTCTTGAGTTTTTACCGTATTTAGCATAGTTTGAAAGCGCTGCCATAATTCTCACTTTATCTTTCTTGGCAGTAGCTCTTGATTCCAAGATTGTTTTTACCGTTTGAGCATAAATCGCTTTATCAGCTTTTACATTCGTCATCCAGTGGTTCATCAGCTCTGCAGCTTTCTTCATATTACTTTCAAGACCACTTAACGTAATAATCATTTGATCGTTGGAAGTTCTCAGACTATAGCTGATTCCCAGTTTAAAAAATTCTTCTTTCAGCTGTTCCGGAGTGTATTTATCGGTTCCAAGATATTCAAAAAGAGTTCCTGCAATAGAAAGTTCTTTATCATTATCTGTTCCGAAAGGGAAAATATAACTGATTTGAGCAACCTCATTATACTTATTCTTCACAAAACTTATCGTCTTATCTTTGATCTTTGAAGTCTGAATGGCTGCTTTAAAATCAATAAATTCCGGCTTACTTTCCGGCACTTTTGTATTCAGAATATCTTTAAGGAAAGGAGACTGAGCTTCTCTGTTCAGTTTAATTGGGGTAATTCCAGGGTTCTGTACACGTACAAGCTTATCATTCACTCCTTTTTCTTTATAAATAACAACATAATTATCTTTAAAGAAATCGTTGGCAAATTTCACTACATCAGCTTTCGTGATCTTATCATACTGATTGATCTCATCAAGCTCCTGTTCCCATGTTCTTACATTGATATAGGAATCATACAACTCAGTCGCTAAACCATCAGCCGTTTCCCAACTTTTCATGCGCTGAACTTTTTTATCATTTACGATAGCTTTCAGTATCCAGTCCGGGAACTGTCCTTTTTTCACAAGATCCAACTGATCCATCAGCAGTTTTTTAGCTTCATCAAAGCTTTGACCTTCTTTAGGAGTTACCACTAATCCAAATGTACCATACATTTTGTAAGGCGACTCATACGCTCCTGCTCCAAGTGTTTTTTGCTTCTGGTTGATGTTAAGGTCAATTAATCCTGCATCCCCTCTGTTACTTAAAATTTCAGATACTACATCTGCCAGCCTTGCTTCCTGAGTTCCATAAGAATCTGTTCTCCATGCAATGGTCATTCTTGGTGTAGTAGGACTTTTTACCGTTCTGGTAACAATACTGGTCATTGGTTCTTCCGTAACCATCTTTTTCATCGGAAGTTCTTTGTATTTGAATGCTCCGAAATACTGATCAACTAACTTTATAGTTTTGTCATAATCCAGATCTCCAACCAATACTACAGCCATGTTATTAGGCACATAATACGTGTCAAAATACTTGTGGATCGCTTCCATAGAAGGACTCTTCAAATGTTCTGAAGTTCCGATTGTCGTTTGCTGTCCGTTCGGGTGTTTTGGGAAAAGAGCCTGCATCAATGAATAGAATACAAGACGGCTGTCATTATCCTGAGCTCTGTTATATTCCTCATATACCGCTTCAAGCTCTGTATGAAAAAGACGTAATACCAATTCTGAAAAACGCTCTTTCTCTACTCTTAACCATTTTTCCAATTCGTTGGAAGGAATATTGTTTTTATACACCGTTTCATCCAGTGATGTATGGGCATTCGTTCCTGTAGCTCCTAATGAAGAAATTGCTTTATCATATTCATTAGCGATAGCATATTTGGAGGCTTCCTGAGAAACTTCGTCAATTTTTTTATAAAGTTCTTTCTTTTTTTCAGGATCTTTTTCTGCTTTATGCTGCTCATAAAGATCAGAGATCTGCTGTAATAAAACCTTTTCTTTTGCCCAGTCCTGAGTTCCCAGGTGCGAGGTTCCTTTGAAAACCATATGCTCCAGATAGTGAGCTAATCCGGTGTTATCACTCGGGTCATTATTTGATCCTGTTCTTACCGGAATGTAAGTCTGGATTCTCGGAGCATCCTCATTTTTTGCCAGATAAACCTTCAAACCGTTTTTCAGTGTATACACACGCACTCCGGCCTGGTCATTCTTTACCGTTTCATAGGTATACCCTTGAGCATCTGTCTGCTTTTGAGTCTCAAATTTTTGTGCCATTGCGCTGATCATACAGAAAAGCGAAACCGAAATAAAAATCTTTTTCATAGTAGTTATTTAATATTATTTTTCAATCCAAATTTCCACCCATTAGTCTTATTTATATAAACACTTGTTACAAAGGAACTGTTACAAACAGAAACAATAAGCTTTAAAGGATTCTTTTAAGATTCTTTTATATAGGATTAGTTAAAAGCTTCTTTCTAAACAGGGAAAAATAAAAACAGTTTCTATCACATTTCTGGAGATTTATTGATAATACAGCCTCTATTTCATGGCAATAACTCCCTCAGATTTAATATGATTTACATATAATGTATTTTCACTATTTTAGCCACCTGATTAAAAGAATCAAAAAACAGGTGAGCCTTATTTCATCTGGAATCTAAAAATATAAACATTATTTAGATGAAAAAACAAGACCTGCCTCAAGACGAAAGTAACCTGAAATCCGCTAACATGACTGAAGTTCTGTATGTGACGGATGAGAACGACAACTACACGACAGCAAACAGCACAGGCTGGGATGCCAAGAAAGCTGCTCTGGATGAATCTATGGAACTTATTTATGAGAGAATTGAGGAAGCAAAGCAAAATGTAGCTAATAATATAGCAAGTCCCATTGTGTATTTTATGGAACTGAACAAAATGGATCTGGGAGTCCTTGCTTCTTATGTAGGAATGTGGCAATGGAGGGTAAAAAGACATTTTAAACCCAAAGTATTTAAAACACTAAGCGAAAATGCACTGAAAAAATATGCCGATGCATTCGGTATTTCAGTGGATGAATTAAAAAACTTCAACGGAAAATAAATGAAACGAGGCTAGAAATAATGCCAGTTACATTTGACCAATGAAAAGATACAATCAGCAAATGAAATTAAACTTTGAACACCATCAGACTGCGCATTGCGAAAACGGTGTTGCTTCTAATCTACTGCTTAATAAAGGACTTAAACTAAGCGAACCTATGATCTTCGGAATCGGTTCCGGACTGTTTTTTGTCTATCTTCCTTTTTTAAAGGTGAATTTTGCTCCGGGCTTCAGCTATCGTCCGATGCCGGGTGCTATTTTCAGTAAAGCAGCCAAAAGATTAGGAATTAAAATCAAAAGAGAAAAATTCTCCAATCCTCAGGATGCCCAAAAAGCTCTTGAAAGAAATCTGGAACAAAATATTCCTACCGGACTTCAGGTGGGTGTTTTCAACCTTACTTATTTTCCTGAAGAATATAAATTCCACTTCAATGCCCACAACCTTGTGGTGTACGGAAAAGAAGACGGAAAATTCCTGATCAGTGATCCGGTAATGGATTATACGACTTCCCTTTCCGAAGCAGAACTGGAAAAAGTAAGATACGCTAAAGGAGCACTTCCTCCGAAAGGACATATGTACTATCCTGTGTATGTTCCTGAAAATATTAATATTGAAGAGGCCATTAAAAAAGGAATTAAGGATACCTGCAAAAATATGCTGGCACCAGTACCTCTTATCGGAGTAAAAGCCATGAGATGGGTAGCCAGAAGTATCCCGAAATGGGCAGAAAAGAAAGGAACAAAAGTGACCAACCATTATTTGGGACAATTGATCAGAATGCAGGAGGAAATTGGTACCGGAGGCGGAGGCTTTCGATTTATCTATGGTGCATTTCTTCAGGAAGCAGCAGTTATTCTTAAAAACGATGAACTTAAGGAATTATCAAAAGAAATCACTTCTATTGGTGACCTTTGGAGAGACTTTGCCGTGGATATTGCCCGTGTTTATAAAAACAGAAACTCCAAAAGCAATATCTATAACGAACTTTCAAAAACGATGCTGCACATTGCAGACCTGGAGGAAGCTTTCTATAAAAAACTAAGAAAAGCGATCTGATATGGCAGAACATATGATAGAGATCAAAAACTTATACAAGAAATACAAAAATTCTGATGACTTTTCTGTAAATGATATTTCTTTGAACATCAGCCAAAATGAAATCTATGGAATTCTCGGACCCAACGGAGCTGGGAAAACGACATTAATTTCAATGCTTTCAGGATTGATAAAACCTACTTCAGGACAATTTACCATCAATGGTTTGTCTCCACAGAAGGACGGTTTTAAAATCAGACAGATTATCGGAATTGTTCCTCAGGAATATGCTTTATATCCAACGCTTACGGCTAAAGAAAATCTAATGTTTTTCGGAAGCCTTTATGGTTTAAAGCACAATCAGCTTAAAAAAGCCATTGACGAGTCTCTGGAAATCATGGGACTTTCAAAATTTGCGAACAAGCAGGTAGGACAGTTTTCAGGAGGGATGAAACGCCGCTGCAACCTCATCGCAGGAACCCTTCACAATCCTAAAGTTCTCTTTCTGGATGAACCGACTGTAGGTGTGGATGTTCAGTCTAAAAAAGCAATTATTGATTATCTTCTGGATTTAAATAAACAGGGAACCTGCATTATTTATACTTCCCATCACCTTTCTGAGGCTGAAGAGTTCTGTACAAAAATTGCCATCATCGATCATGGAAAAATTCATGCTGTAGGAACTCCTGAAGAACTTGTGTCACAGATTACCAATGCCGAAAACCTGGAAGACGTTTTCATTTCATTAACCGGAAAAGAATTAAGAGATGTTGTTGTATAAACTGTGGAGAAGTTTTATTAAGGAAATTCTTCTGCTGAAAAGAGATATCGGAGGAATCGTCATCATCTTTGTGATGCCTTTGCTTTTGATTGTAACCATTACCCTTATTCAGGATTCTACCTTTAAAAACCTTGAAGGCTCAAAAATCCCAATTATTTTTATTGATCAGGACAAATCTGAAGTTTCAAAAAATATAAAAGCCGAACTGGAAAACAGCAAAACGTTTCAGTTACTGACCAATTTCAATGAAAAATCGGCTCAGGATGCTGTTTTTTCAGGAGATTATCAGATGGCGATTGTCATTCCGGAAAATTTAACAAAAGATTTAAATTCCAATATTGATTCTAAAGTTCAGACCATTGTAAGTTCATTCGGGCTGGAGGGAGATTCTGCAAAAGTAAAAACAGCAGCTCCCAAAGCCAAAGAAATTCATTTGTACTTTGACCCTGCTACCAATGCCGGATTCAAAAACTCTGTGATGAATTCTGTGAATAAAATGGTTTTTGAGATTGAAAATAAAAAGATCTACAAAGCATTCCAGGATCAGCTGGGAACTACGGAGAATCTTGACGAAAATAAAAACCTCATCAGCTTTAAAGAAATCACTCCCAAGAAAGGAGAAATGGACGTAATGCCGAATTCTGTTCAGCATAACGTTCCTGCATGGACTCTTTTTGCCATCTTCTTTATTGTTGTCCCTTTATCCATCAATCTGGTAAAAGAAAAAAGTCAGGGAACAAGTGTAAGAGCAAGAATAAGCCCTACACCCTATTTTGTACATATTTTAGGAAAAACATTTACCTATCTTATCATCTGCCTTATTCAGTTTTTACTGATGGTTGCAGTTGGAATTTACCTTTTCCCTTATATGGATCTTCCGGCTTTTGATGTATCCGGAAAAATGTTCCAGCTTGTGACAGTAACGCTGTTTGCAGGATTAGCAGCAATTGGATTTGGAGTTTTATTGGGCACTATAGCCGATACACAAGAACAATCTGCCCCATTTGGAGCAACCTCTGTAGTTGTCCTGGCAGCCATTGGAGGAATCTGGGTTCCTGTATTTTTAATGCCGGAATTCATGCAGACCGTAGCCAAATTTTCTCCTATGAACTGGGGACTGAATGCCTATTATGATATTATTTTAAGAAACAGCGGAATTGGTGGAATTGCCAAAGAATTGGTGTTCCTTTTCTTATTCTATATTGCCACGGTAGCTATTTCTATTTTTTATGAAAGAAAACAAAATGCAGTCTAAAGAAAACATATTAACCTGTACCGAAGAAGTAAGAGTACGATTCAATGAAACAGATCCGCTGGGAATTGTCTGGCATGGACATTATATCGTGTATTTTGAAGACGGAAGAGAAGCTTTCGGTCGTCTGCACGGTCTTACTTATCTTGATATTCAGAATGCAGGATATGTAACGCCTATCGTAAAAAGTACCTGCGAACATTTTCTTCCTTTAAAGTATGGAGAGACATTTAAGATCGTAACGACTTTTATCAATTCTGTTTCTGCCAAGCTTATTTACAGATATGAGCTTTTCAATCAGAAAGACCAATTGGTATGCAGTGGAGAAACCATTCAGGTATTTCTCGATAGCAATGGAAGTTTATGCCTGTACAATCCGGAGTTTTTTCAAAACTGGAAAGATAAAATGGGATTATCATGAGCAAGGAAATTTATATCACCGACTACAATTGTGTAACTCCGTTGGGCTTCAATGTTGATTCCAACTGGAACGCTCTGTTAGAAGGACAGTCAGGAGTTGCTTTACATAAAATCATAGACAATCAGGATGCTTTTTATGCTTCTATGATTGATTCTGATAAACTGAATGAAGAGTTCAACAGATTCTTCACTCAGCATACAATTAATTTCACAAGACTGGAGAAGATGCTTCTTTTAAGCTTACAGCCTCTTGCTGAGAAGCATTCTATATCAGAAGACACGGCTTTTATCCTTTCCACCACAAAAGGAAATATCAGCCTGTTAAAAAACCAGTCCGAATTACCGGAAGGCGTTTATTTATCAAAATTAGCAGAAAAAATTGCTGATTTTTTTGGATTTAAAACCAAACCGATTATCGTTTCCAACGCCTGTGTTTCAGGAGTAATGGCAATTTCTGTTGCCAAAAACATGATTCAGGCAGGAAAATACAAAGATGCCTTTGTGATTGCAGGTGATGAACTTTCTGAATTTGTTATTTCAGGATTCAACTCATTTCAGGCCATTGGCTCCGGACCTTGCCAGCCTTATGATAAAAACAGAGACGGTATCAACATCGGTGAAGCAGCTGCCGCTGTTTATATCACCTCATGTCATTGCGAGGAACAAAGTGACGAAGCAATCTCACAAAACGAGAAATTCAGATTTAAAGTCCTGGGAGATTCTGCCGTCAATGATGCCAATCATATTTCCGGTCCTTCAAGAACGGGTGATGGTTTATATGCCAGTATTAAAAATGCTATGACTGAAGCGAAGGTTTCTCCGGAACAAATTGATTTTATTTCTGCCCACGGAACGGCTACTTTATATAATGACGAAATGGAAGCCATTGCCTTCAACAGAATGGATCTTCAGCATATTCCGCTCAACAGTATGAAAGGATATTATGGACATTGCCTTGGCGCTTCCGGACTTTTGGAAAGTATTATTTCTATGGAAAGTGCTCTTCACAGCACTCTGCTTCCTTCAAAGAATTTTGAGGAAACAGGAGTAACCCAACCTTTGAATATCATTAAAGAAAACCAAACTGCAGAAATTAAATATATTCTAAAGACCGCTTCTGGGTTTGGAGGATGTAATGCAGCTGTTGTGCTGGAAAAATGTTAAAAAATATGCCCTTTCAGAATTGAAGGGCATATTATATATTTTAATTCTTTAGTTTTTTAACTTTTGGTTTGTTTAAAAATAAATATCGAAAAAATCTTTAGAATACACTTTATTTTATATTGATAACATTCTATTGATTAATCTTTATATCCTTAATTACCTTGTTACCATAAAAACTTCTCTCTTCTACAGTAAATAAAAAATGGTTCTTTTTTTCATAATATTCAACATCAGAATAAGGAATTCTCTGTTTCCAAATAATCGTAAAAAAAATTACATTTTCATTCACAAACGGTGATTTTTCCTTATAACTAAAAACACTCTCACTCACATATCTTCTAATCCCGTGCAATGGAACCTTCCAAATTGTTTTAGGTTGTATTTGTATCATATTATCTAATAAAAATGATAATGGCTTCCCTATATAATTAGCTTTATTGGCTTCAAATGTTTTTAGGTAATTTAAAGTATCCAGCTGAGCGTTACAGTTATGCATTAAAAATATGCTTATTACAAATAAGCCTTTTAAAAATATTGATTTCATATTTTTAATTCTAAAATTCATTGTGAATATGCCGTTATTTTCAAACCTTTCCTAAAAATAAATTATTTTGCAGACCAATTGTTACTATTATATCCATTAAGTCCTATAAATTTTATCTTTTCTATTTTCATATTAGAAAAAAACTGAACAAAAGTGTCATTCCATTCTCCATGATATTGTAAAACCATACTTTTAATTTGTGGAGGAATTTCATTCTCAAAAGTAATCCAGATTACAGGAATTTGAAACTTATTATCAAATGCCGGTTTATCCATATTAGAATCACAAAAATATAATCTTAAAATGTAATTTTTTGTCCCAGTATCTGTTTTGCTTCCATAACCTAAATCTACAACATTTACATTTTTACTTAATAGTTCACTATAAAATTCAGAGAAATTTTGCCCATAAAATTGGGTTTTATTAGCGGCAACAGTATTTAATTTAGGAACAACTCCATTATAAAATGTGATATATTCGTTTACAGATGCAGACTGTGCTTTACAGTTATGCATTAAAAATATACTTATAATAAATAAGCCTTTTAAAAATATTGATTTCATATTATTTTTTTTAAACAACTAAATTATGGACATTTTGATACTTTTATACCTTCTTTAACTTTCCCACCGCTGTACGGTACCGTTATCTGCGTTATTTCTGCGTTTATTTTTTTTAGATTTCCATTCGCATCCGCTTTAGCAACACTAATGCCTGCGTTAAATTTATCCAAAATATACGCCATCGCTATAGCCCTGCTATCATAATTTTCCCCCGATGTATTATCAGATGATCCAGATAAATAAAAGTCATTAGCCCTATAAAACTCGACTCCTAGTGAAGTTTCATCTTTAATTGAATGACCTTCAGGATCATAGTTTTCATCTTTTGGGTACTGACTAAGAAATTGCTGAGCCAAAGAAGCATTATTAATGACTAAGGCATAGGTCTCCGCTGTTCCTTCATCAGAATTGCCATATATAAAACGATATTTAAGGGCAGGATTACCAGCAAGGGAAGAAATCATATTATATAAATCTCCTCCCGAAGGATTACCTCTATCGCCAGAGTGAGAATGTCCATCACCAATATAGGGACTTGTTAACTGAGAAGTCGGAATCGTTCCATTAGAAACATTTTGTTCTACGGGTTGTGTTACTTCATACTCACCATTAGGCTTCTGACCTATCGCTACCGCCCATTCATTAGGAGCCTGAACTTTCCCTTTTAAAGCAATATCCATTTTTTGTTTTACCTCACTATTTTTTAGAATAGTATTGGCACTCGTCATTGAACTTTCTGCCTTTTTACAAGGATCTTGTGTCGTACTGGTTCCTGTTCCTCCACCGTGCATAATAGGTCCTCCACTCATATCTCCGGTGTAAGGAGGAGTGTAGTTGCCATCACCACCTGTACCGGGAATAGGATCATGTATAGGAGGGTTGGTGCTTGGAGGGGTAATGATGATCTCTGGAATTTCTTTTACAGGAGGATCCGGCTCACCTCTGTTTGCCATTTTTTTAGAATAATAATTCTGAAATTCTCCAATCATTCTTTGTGTGGAAGCAGAAGAATCATGTACTAAGTAAAAATCTACCCAGCTTCTGTCTTCATTCAGCTTTCCATACCATAGAGAGGTCACTTTTCCATCTTTCAGTATCGGATAGAAAATGTATTTCTTATCTTCACCGAAGGTTTGTGAAGCCACATTATAATCTATTTCTCCAAAATCATCAGATAGTTTATCATAGAAATCAGGATGTTTCACCAGAAATTGGTAAATAATTTCACTGAAAGGCTGTGCATAGCTTAGCGGAAGAGAAACTCCACTTTTAGAAGAATGAGTTTTCTTACTTAGGATTTCCTGAGAACGAAGATTTTCAAATCTTTCGAAAGCTCCTATTTTCTCATCTTGTGCTCTTTGTTCAGAAGTGGCCATTTCATCTGTCCTACAGGAGTAGAAGAGGAAAATGAATCCTAATGCTGAAGCGAGCAGCTTCAAGTTTTTTTTCATCATAGACATTTGTTTTTTGTGGGTTAAATATAATATTTTTTATCACATCTAAGTGATAACAGATGCAATATTATTTAGAATTTTATCTCCATGCAACAACTACTGGTTATAAAATCAATAACCAACAGTTATCATTTCAAATTATTTTATATTTGTAAAAAATACCTCCATGAGCTTAGGAACCAAACTAAAACAGCTAAGACAAGATAAAAACTGGTCGCAGGCTGATGCTGCTTACCGATTAGATATTTCACAACCGGCCTATAACAAATGGGAAACAGATCAGGCAAAACCCAATATAGATAAACTGGGAAAAATTGCAGAGGTTTTTGAAACAGACATCTATGAGTTATTAGAAAATATCTCAACTATTAATTTTCCAAATGCAAATTTTGAGGGCACTTCTTATGTTGTTTCTGCTGAATCAACTATTAATATGCAATCTCCTGAACTTATTGAAAGTATTCTAAAAAATCAGGAACAGATTTCGAAACTCATAGAATCTCAGAACAAATTAATAGAAAGCCTCCTGAAGAAATAATGGAAATACCATTAATGAAGAAAATAACCACCTGTACCATAGAACATTCAAAAATTACCGTTGACGGAAATCTTATTTTTGAAATCCCAAGCAAAACCTTTCAGGAATTTGCCAAAGAAGCTTATAAAAGTTTAGACCTCAGCTATCCAAAGTTTCATAAAATGGATCATTTGAGTAAACTGGCTTTTCTTTCCGCCGAAACCATTTTGAAAGATGAAGATCACAGCAGGACAGCCATTGTTTTTACCAACAGATCTTCCAGTCTGGATACCGATTTCAAATATCAGGAAAGCATCAACAATCACGATAACTTCTATCCGAGTCCTGCCGTTTTTGTGTATACTTTACCCAACATATGTGTAGGAGAAATCAGCATTAAACACAAAATGCAGACAGAAAATGCTTTTTTCGTGCTGGATGATTTTGATGAAGAATTTTTGAATGACTATTCTGAGCAGATTCTTCTATCCGGAAAAGCCGACAAAGTATTGTGTGGCTGGGTGGAATTGTATCAGGAAAATTACAAAGCTTTTGTATATTTGCTAACCTTATAAAAATGTAACAATATAACAGTGTAATGATGTAATGATCTTCATGATATGCTGAAACACTGATAAACCAACTTAATTATGGAAAACTTAAAAACAGAATTGAAACACAAAATTATCGAAGTTCTTAACCTTGAAGATGTATCTGTAGAAGAAATCAAAGATACTGATCCGTTATTCGGAGGTGGATTAGGATTAGATTCTATCGACGCTTTGGAACTGATCGTTCTTCTTGATAAAGACTATGGAATAAAATTAGCAGATCCTAAAAAAGGAAAAGAGATTTTCCAATCTATCGATACGATGGCAAAATTCATCGAGGACAACAGAACAAAATAATACAACAATATAACAGTGTAGCCATGTGATAATTGCTGACCAATTAGCAGATTGCTACACATGTTTTAGGATTTAATACCATGAGTCAAAAAATTGCCATAACGGGAATGGGCATCATTTCCTCCATCGGAAACAATGTGGAGGAAAATTTTATTTCATTGCAATCCGGAAAACATGGAATTTCAGATATCGAAATGTTTGAAACCCGTCATGCCGGAGCCATTAAAACAGGTGAAATAAAATTATCCAATGAAGAACTTGTACAACAGCTTCACCTTGATGAAGACAATAATGTAACAAGAACTTCTTTATTGGGAATGATGGCTGCGAAAGAAGCTGTAGAAAGTGCAGGAATTTCAGATATCAATGGTTACAGAACCGGACTGATCTCTTCTACCAGTGTAGGAGGAATGGATATCACTGAAAAATACTTCTACTCTTACGAAGACTTTCCTGAAAAGCAAAAATATATTGACGCTCATGATGCCGGAAATTCCTCATTGGCTATTGCCGGTTATCTGGGATTAAAGGGCATGGTTTCTACCATCAGTACAGCCTGTTCATCAGCAGCCAATGCCATTATGATGGGTGCAAAACTGATTAAAAACGGAGTTTTAGATCGTGTGATTGTCGGAGGAACAGATTCTCTTTCAAAATTTACTTTGAATGGATTTAATACCCTGATGATTCTTACGGATTCTTACAATACTCCTTTTGACAACGACAGAAAAGGACTGAATCTTGGGGAAGCTGCCGCTTTCTTAGTCCTTGAATCTGAAGAAATGGTCAAAAAAGAAAATAAAAAAGTTCTGGCTTATCTTTCCGGATATGGAAATGCTAATGATGCACACCATCAGACGGCGTCTTCAGAAAATGGACAGGGCGCATTTTTAGCGATGCAGCAAGCCCTGAAAATCTCCGGATTGGAAAAAGAAAATATAGATTATATCAACGTTCACGGAACGGCTACTCCCAATAACGATTTATCAGAGGGAATTGCCATGATAAGAATCTTCGGTGAAAATCAGGTTCCTGAATTCAGCTCTACAAAAGCATTTACAGGACATACTTTAGCTGCTGCTGCAGGAATTGAAGCCGTATTTTCAATTTTAGCCATGCAAAACAGTGTGATCTTCCCGAACCTGAATTTCAAAACAAAAATGGAAGAGTTTGACCTTACTCCTGTTACCGAATTGAAAGAGAAAAACATTGATAATGTACTTTCCAACTCGTTTGGATTTGGAGGAAACTGTTCCACCTTAATTTTCTCAAAATCATGAGTGCAGTATACATCAACAGTGCATCCTGTATCTCAGTTCAGGACACTTTAAACGAAAATATTCTTCAGAACCTTACTCCTGGAAATTCTTCAAATATCATTAAAGCGATAGAACCTAATTACAAAGAGTTCATTCCACCTGCGATGATCAGAAGAATGTCTAAAACAGTAAAAATGAGTTCTGTAGCCTCTCATTACGCATTGAAGGAAGCTGGTATTGAAAAACCGGATGCCATCATCGTAGGAACCGGAATGGGCTGCTCGCAGGATTCTGAAAAATTTCTGAAAAACGTGATTGACAATCATGAAGAGTTCCTTACGCCTACCTTTTTCATCCAGTCTACTCACAATACGGTAGCAGGACAGATTGCTCTGGGATTACAATGTCATGCGTATAACTTCACGTATGTAAACACTTCTTCTTCACTGGAGTTTTCATTACTCGATGCCCAGCTTCAGATCAATGACGGAGAAGCAGAAAATGTTCTGGTAGGTTCTACAGACGAACAGACAGACAGAACCATGGAACTTTACTGCTTAAATAATACGATCAAAAAAGAAGCAGATCTTCCTGCTGATTATTTGAATTCTAAAACCAATGGAGTGATTTGGGGCGAAGGAGCCAGCTTTTTCGTTGTAGGAAAAGATAAGACCGAAAATTCTTACGCTAAACTTAAAAAAATCCAGATCAGCAACACGATTGAATTGATTGAAGTACAGGATTTTATCCAAAATTTCTTAACTCAAAACAATCTTTCCAGCAAGAATATTGATGCTGTTATTTTAGGATTCAGCGGAGATGCAAAATCAGATATATATTATACAAAAGCAATGGATCTGTTTCCTGATTCAGCACAGCTGTATTATAAACATTTGAGTGGAGAATTCAATACGGCAAGTGGTTTTTCAACCTTTATGGCTTGTCATATCCTGAAAGAACAGCAGATCCCGGAAATTATGATGATCAATTCTGTGAAAAAAGAAAACGTGAAAAATGTGCTTCTTTACAATCATCTGGGAGGTGATGATCACAGTTTGGTGTTACTGGAAAAGGCATAATTGTTGAAATTGAAAATTATACAGTCTATTTGTCATTCAGAGCACAGACAAAAGGTCTGCGAACAAGGTTCTGAAGTGAAGCGTGGAATCTAAACAAAATTAATGAATTTATTTAGATTCCTACGGAGTGACAATGGTATACAATAAATATTACAACCATAAAACTCAGACTGACCAGTTCAAAATAAAAAAAGTAATCAGCAATGAAACACTATCCCTTCATCCTGTTCTACCTTTTCTGTAACGCTTTTATTTATGCGTTCCACGGAAGTATTTGGGTATATCTGTTTTGTTTTTTTGCTTTTTCTGCCGTGGTTGTCTGGGGTTCATTTGATATTGAACTGGGCTATTTTGTCAACAGCATTACCCATAAACGGACCAGAATCAAAGAAGTAGCACTTACGTTTGATGACGGACCTACTGAGTTTACTCCAAAGTTTTTAGACCTGCTTAAAGAACATCAGATAAAAGCCACCTTTTTCTGTATCGGAAAACAGATTGAAAAATATCCTGAGACGTTTCAGAGAATTATTGCGGAAGGTCATACGATTGGAAATCATACCTTATCACATTCCAATTCTACAGGGTTTTTACCCACTTCAAAAATGATTGAGGAGATTGAAAAATGTGATAAAGTCATGAAAAATGTGGGAAATATCCAGACCAATCTCTACAGACCTCCGTTTGGAGTGACGAATCCCAATATTGCAAAAGCAATCAAAAAAACAAATAAAGTAAGCATCGGGTGGAATGTCCGGTCATTGGACACTATCATTGATGACGAAAAGAAAATCTACAACAGAGTGACGAAAGGCCTTAAAAATGGGAGCATTATCCTCCTTCACGACACTTCGGAAAAGACCTTTCGGGTGCTGACCAATTTATTAGTATTTTTGAAGGATAAAAAATATTCAACCTTTACTGTTGATACAGTGATAAATTCAAATAGAAATGATTAAAAATATTGCTTTCGGAGCATTTTTACTGGTTTCCGGGTTCTTTTTTGCACAAAACACCGCAATGTCAGGAGCTGAAGCCAAAGCATTTGTATCGAAGGTTTCTTCAGACACGAAAGAAATTAAAACGTTGCAGAGTGATTTTACCCAGACCAAAAAAATGGATTTCCTGGATAAAAGTATTGTTACCTATGGGAAAATGTCTTTGCAGACGCCCAATATGCTGAGCTGGAAGTATACTAAACCCTATCAGTACAGTATTGTTTTTAAAAGCAACAAGATCTTCATCAATGATCAGGGGAAAAAGTCTTCTGTAGATGCGAAGAGCAAAACATTTGAAAAAATCAATAAGCTGATTGTAGGAAGTTCAAACGGAACGATGTTTAATGATCCGGAGTTCACCGTAACGTATTTTAAGAACGGAAATTACAATGTAGCGAAGTTTATTCCTAAAACTTCACAGCTGTTGAAATACATCAAACAGATTGAGCTTTATTTTCCTAAAAACCAGTCAACGGTTTCCCAGGTGAATATGACTGAGGCTTCCGGAGATACTACCAATATTGTTTTCAAAAATACAAAGATCAATGCTTCCATTCCTGCGTCAGAGTTTTCTTTATAGCCTGATTCTGATCCTGGCGGTTTCCTGTAAAACGTATCAGTTAACAGAAGCAAAACCTGTCTCTTCTTCTGAAAAGGTGGTGGAAAACTTATACTTTTCTTCCGGTGAAGATTATGTATATAAATGCCAGATGGATATCTATAAAAACCATGTAAGCGGAATTCTGATCATCAAAAAATTGAATGAAACGACCCATCGTGTTGCTTTAACTTCAGATTTTGGAAACAAACTGATTGATTTTGAGGTTTCTGATGATGATTTTAAACTGAATTATGTACTTCCTGATCTGGATAAAAAAATCGTGATCAATTTTCTGAAAAATGACTTTCAGCAGCTTCTGAAAAGAAAATATCCTGTCAGTGAAAGCTTTGAAAATGATCATGCTAAAATCTATCTTTCAAAAATCGAAAATAAAAGCTATTATCTGTTTTTCAACAAAGAAAATAATTTGCTGAAGCAGATTATTTATACAAAAAACAACAAGGAGAAAATCAATTTCACTTTTGATGCAAAAAAACCTATCTTCGCAGACAGCTTAAACCTGCAGCACAAGGACTTTAAGATCAATATAAAACTATTTCAAATAACCGAAACGGAATAAATTTCCCATGAAAAAAATATATTTCTTACTTTTTGCACTTTTCACCAGTTTATCTTTTGCACAGGTAACTTTCAACCCGGGAATCAGAGTGCGTGCCAATATTTCACATATCTCTGACGGACCTGCCCATGAGTCCTTTTATTATAATGATAATCAAGGATATCACTATGGGACCAATGTCTATGATATCAAATCAAAAGTAGATTTTTACATAGGTTTTCAGGCCAATATCCGATTTGCAAAATTCTATGCTCTTCAGCCGGAAATTTATTATACACGTCAGGGCGCAAGATTTGAAAGCCAAAATCCAGGTGTTTCTTCTAAAACAGTTACTCTTTCTTATGTGGGAGGAGCGGTAGTGAATAAATTCTATTTTGAGAAATTTAATATTCATTTTGGTCCGACTTTGGAACTTCTGACAGATCATAAAAATATCGATTCTCCTATTGATGGGGATTTGGGACTGCTATTTGGAGCTGGTTATGATATAACAAAAAATATAGGCGTTGAGGCCAGAATTAAAAAAGGTTTTGTACATATTAATAATGACAATACCAACGTAACATTCCAGACAGGAGTGTATTACACATTTAATCTTAAAAAATAAGATCATGCAAACCATTCTTACAGACTTTTATACTTTAACATCATACGATAAGACAGAAGACGGAAAGTTTACTGCTCATATTCATCTTAATAAAGACCACGAGATTTTTAAAGGTCATTTCCCTGGAAATCCGGTAACTCCCGGTGTTTGTATGATGCAGATTATTAAGGAACTGACTGAGGAATTTACAGGTTCAAAGTTATTTCTGAAAACAGCTTCCAATGTAAAGTTCATGGCGATTATCAATCCTTTTGAAACACCTGATCTGGTACTTCAACTGGATATTGCTGAAAATGAAGAAGATGTTAAAGTAAAAAACACGACTTCTTTTGGCGAGACTATTGCATTGAAATTGTCTGTAAGCTATAAAAAATTACCATCATGAAACTAATCTTATCATTCTTTGCAGCATTTGTTTTTTTCTTTCAGTCTGATCTTGAAACCTTGAGAAACAGCTATGCTAAAGCCAATGAATCTAATAGTAATACACAAAACTTCATTGAAACAGCGGACAAACAATCCGGTTCTGATGCAGTCACTGTAGGATACAAGGCAGCAGCAAAGATTATGGAAGCAAAGATTGCTAAAAGCAACAGAAAATCACTGGTGAAAACAGGAGCAACAAGTCTTGAAAGCGTTATCAAAAGCAATCCTAATAATGCGGAATTACGTCTGATCAGAATGAGCGTTCAGGAAAATATTCCGAAAATTGTAGGATATCGTGGAAGTTTGAAGGATGATAAAGCTTTCCTTTTGAACAATTACAGCAAACAGAATACAGCATTAAAAGGCTATATCAAAAGGTTTGCAATGCAATCTAAAACCATTACAGAGGCTGAAAGAGCCACTTTAAAATAAAAAAATGTTGCTTGCTGAAGTACAAGACGCCATTTCTGAAAAGAAGATTTGCGTTTTAATACCTACCTACAATAATGAAAAAACCCTGAAGAGGGTTATTGACGGCGTTCTGGACTACACCGAAAGTATTATTGTGGTCAATGATGGTTCCACAGATTCTACGGTACAGATTCTTTCTCAATATCCTCAGATTACAGTTATTTCCCTTCCAGAGAACAAAGGAAAAGGAAATGGTCTTAAAACAGGTTTCAGAGCAGCAAAGAAGTCAGGATATGATTACGCCATCACCATTGATTCGGATGGACAGCATTATCCGGATGATATTCCGGTATTTGTAGAAGCTCTTCTTCAGGAAAAAGAGGAAGTTCTTCTGATCGGAAACAGAAATATGTCTCAGGATGGTATTCCTAAGAAAAGCAGTTTCGGAAACCGTTTTTCCAATTTCTGGTTCTGGTTTGAAACCGGTATCAAGCTGGAAGATACGCAGTCCGGCTACAGACTTTATCCTTTGCATAAAATTCCCAAGAAATATTTTACGCCTAAGTTTGAATTTGAGATCGAAATTATTGTAAGAACTGCATGGAGGCATGTTCCGGTAAAAAATGTTCCGATTAAGGTTTTATATGATCCGGCGGAACGGGTTTCGCATTTCAGACCCTTCAAAGATTTTACGAGAATCAGTATTCTGAATACAATTCTGGTAACGATTACTCTACTTTATATTATTCCGAGAAACTTCGTGAATAATTTCAAAAAAAAAAGCTTTAAAAGATTCATACAGGAAGATGTCTTAGAAAGTGACGGAAGTAACCGTACGAAAGCATTTTCTATAGCACTGGGTGTTTTTATAGGACTTTCTCCTTTCTGGGGATTTCAGACGCTTCTGGTGATCAGCTTATCTGTACTTTTTAAACTTAATAAAGTCCTTGCATTTGTAGCCTCCAATGTGAGTCTTCCTCCTTTTATTCCTTTTATTATTGCAGCTTCTCTATTTTTAGGAGCACCATTTGTAAGTGGTGATAGTGATCTATTAAGTCAGGATTTAAACTTTGAACTGATTAAGAACAATCTTCTGCAATATGTTATCGGCAGTTTTATTTTAAGTACCACCCTTTCTGCTGTTGCGGGAATAGCTTCTTTTTTGTTTCTGAATAAAGTAAGTCCGGAAAGCAATTAAAAAAAGCCCGGAACAAAGTTCCAGGCCTATCACAATGAATTATTACTTTCTATTGTACACTGAATAAATTATTGCAAAATAAACTGAACCAAATCTTTCAAAAACTGTTCATCCACTTTCCCTTTTGTTTCATAATCTTTTGGAGATGGCTTGCCAGTGCCGGAAATAAATAAGTGACTTAATGTAGGATAAAACTTAAATACGGCTGTCTTATCATTTTTCAATGTTTCTTTCCAAAGGCTGAAATCTTTCTCAGTTACCTGATAATCTCTTCCGCCCTGTGCAAAAAACATGGGAGCTTTTACTTTTTTAACCTCATTAAGCTGATTGTAATCCTTCAAATATTTCCAATAGGGTGCAGATTGTCCCAAAGGAAGTTCTGATGAGGGTGAACTTACATTAAATTTAGAGGAATTTAAAAATGCTACCTGCTTTTTTACTTCCTGAACCGCCTCTGCAGAAACTTTAGTTGGATCTATAGCATGAAGATAATCATACTGCTCTACTAATAGGTCCTGTAATGGTCTCGCATTTCCAGCCATAAAAACATATTTTGAAACCTGAGCTTTTGCTGCAATTTTTGGCATCATATACGCTCCCTGGCTATGTCCAAGAATGATAATCTGATATCCTTTGTAATCAGCATTATTTTTAAAATAAAGAGCTGCGTTTACGGCATCATTGACCGTTTCCTCTTCTACAGTAGATTTTTCATTAAATGTTTCAGGGTAGGAATAGGTTCTTTTATCATATCGGTAGGAAGCAATTCCATTGGTTAAAAGGTATTCTGCAATATCTTTAAACGGCTTGTTTTCCCCAATGGTTTCATCTCTGTCATGTGCTCCTGAGCCATGAACAAAAATAACCAGTTTCTTTTTATTGTTGGAGGGAGGAAGCAACAGCGTTCCATTCAGTTCAATTCCATCACTTTTAATTTTTAGTGTGGTTTTCTCATCCGGTTTTTCAAATGTTTTATGCGGAACTAAAAAGAATCCCAGCATTTTATTATTTTCTCCAAAAGTAATTTGAATATCAAGCTTTGTTTTTTCAAATTCGGAATAGTAATAATAGGTGTTTCCCTCATTATTTACTTCAAGGATATTTTTCAATCCTCCAACCTGGCTCTGAAGCTGGTCCGGAATGGCTTTAAGCTGATCCACCGGAATTTGTCCTGCTACGGAAGGATCAAAATAAGAGTGTGCTTTTTCCGCATTTTTATCTACTAGCAAAGCTTTAATGAAAGTATTTCCGATCTCTTTTCTGTCCTGAGAAAATGATAACAGAGCGAATACGGTAAAGAATAAGGTTAAAAGTTTTTTCATAATCAATTATTTAAAGACCACATCAGCGAATGATAATGGCGTCATCATTATGGTAACAAATATCGAAATAATAACCAGAGCGAGCTGGGTGATATGGTATATTTTTTCTTTTTCCTCCTCATTGATTTCAAAAGTAAATTTTATTTTATCAGGTCTTCTGATAATCAACCAAATAAACACTAGAACAGCCAGATTCATCACTACGGGAAACACAAGAAAAATTTTGCTTCCATAATTGTCTTTCATACTTCCGTAGCCGTGAATAGTGATGGTGTCAGGTATTGAGCTGTAAACGGTGCACAAATACACAGAATAACAGATGATAATAACAAAAGGAATACAGAACAGCAGCTTTATATATTTGGGGATCATTTCAGTTTCTTTAAAGTTTTCTTCAGGTATTTTTCAACATTTTTTCTGTCGGGAACTGTTGTAATTTCTTTCGTCAATGCTTTCTCAAACTCCATTTTTGCCTTTGAATATTCTTTTTTGCTAAAATAATACTTTCCTGATTGATAATAGACCAGCCAAAAATCGGGGTTCATAGCCTGATACGATGGGATTACATCATCTGTCAACAGTGTGTTTTTATCATCAGCAGCTTCATTGATTTCTTTACCGTACATTTTGGACAGTTCATAGTTTTGAAATTCTTCAGAATCTGCGAACGGATCTCTTGCAATATTCAGTTCTGATTTCGCCAGCAGACTTTGTGATAACTGCTTCCCGGAAAAGATCTCATTCAGGTCATAACAAACAAATTCTCCCAGCTGATAAGGATTGGAAGAAACCCAAACCAGTTTTTTCTGAGGCGAAAATATAACGGCATGGTGAGCCAATAGCTGATTGAGTGCTTTTTCATTTCCATAACCTATACTTTCATCTTTTAAGCCGGATTTATTTCTTAAAATGGAAGCCATCTTTTCAGGAGTGATCTTCTTTTCTTTCTGCAAAAGCTCCTGAAGTTTTTCATAGCGGTATTCTGAATGGCTTTCTTCAATCTGCTTCTGATTTCTTTTGTCGTCTTTATAAGCTTCAGACTGGAAATGATTAGTGCAAAGAACTCTGCTGGTATTCTGCACTCTGTACACTCCGAAATTCTTAGGTGAAACTTCAATAATGACTGCATTTTTATCTGCTGCACTTCCTACAAGAATGGATTCTGAAACAAATACCTTTCTTTTTTTAGCAATGGCAATGGCTTCTTCTATATTTTTTGCATACTGTAAAATCTCTCTTGTAACCAGGGAAATCGGAGTCTTTGCCGTTAAAGGAATTTTTGATTTTCCGGCATTAATGGTCACGGTAATTCCTTCTTTATTCATTCCGGAAACCACACCAATCATTCCCGGCCAGCTTACTGACATATAGGGAATTCCTTCTTCGGGTTGCACAAACTCTACCAATTTATTTTTAGCAAAATCATCTCCTACATAAAAGTCGAAATTTCTTCCAATTAACAAGTCTCCATCTTCAGTATTTTCATTCCATACAGCAAGAGATGTACAGCCTACCATGGCAAGATCCTGCATCGCATGTCCTATATCATGAGCTCCGTGCAGGTAAAGGTTTCTTAAATATTTAGGAGCAATAAAGTCATACTGATCGGATGAATATTGTGACAAGCCAAATAATTCTGCCTGATAATCTTCTCTTACATTGAGGTACATTTTTCTGTTGTACCATTTTAAAAAACCTCTTAGCAGCCCTTGCCTGAATTTTGATGGGACAAAACCTTCCACTTTTGAAAAGAAAATGTTCTCCTGTTTCTGCATTAAGCTTTGCGTCAATGCTCCGCTATTATATCCAAGCTGCAAAGGATTTCCTTTAATATATAGTTCCCAGAGCTGCTGTTTGTTTTTGGTAAGATAATTCTGATTGTAGCTGAATGTGCTGTCATTGATCTGGTTTACTTTCGGAACTTCCAGAGCATATTGTTGTACTTCAGGAATATGCTTGATAGACTTTGAGATTCCGCAAGATGTGAAAAAAACACAAAAAGTGAGATAAAGAAAAATTCTTTTGTGAGATGAATAAATGGTTTTAGTTTTTTTCACTTTAGTTTTTATTAATCATTTGAGTCAGCCGCATATCTATTCTTTCTTTTCCGATAATTTCAGCACAGGTGTTAAAAGCTCCGATAGTAACGCCTAAGATCCCATGCATATTCACGGATTGCCCGGTCAGAAAAAGATTGTCAATTTTGGTACGGGGAGAAACCATCGTTTTAAGAGGATTCTCTGAGCTTTTCATATATCCATACATATTTCCTTCACAATTTCCGATATAGTCCCGATAAGACAAAGGAGAGGAAGTATAGAGTGTTTCAATGGCATGCCTTACATTCGGAATTTTCTTTTCCAGCGCATCAAGCATTTTTTCTGTTTTTTCAAGCTTAAATCTTTCATAAGCATTTCCTCTTTCATGCTCATCGGCAACGGTATTGAAGGTATTTTCCCATTCTTTAACCTCATCAAAATCCATATACGATATCGCCGTCAGACTTTCTGCGAATTCAGGATGACGTTTCGAAGGTGTGGAAGAAAGCATATACGTTTCCGGCCATGATTCTTTCCGGTACTGGAATGCATTCCAAACCTGTTCTTCAGAGGAGTAATGATATCTGTTATAATTAAAATTCGGAAGATAATGAGGTTTTAAAACTAGATAAATACTAAAACACGATGAAACCGGCTTCCAGCTTAAAACCCTGTTCAGAAAAGATTTCTTAAGTCTTTCTTCACGAATAAGTTTAATCGTGGAACGGATTTCTATATTTGAAATAAATTGTTTGGCGGTATATTCTTTTCCTGTTTTTGTTTTGACAGAGGTCAGTGTATTATTTTCATTAAAAACAAATTCTGAAACTTCCGAGTGCTTGTGTACTTCAGCTCCATATTCCCGAAGTTTTCTGATTAAAAGTTTAGAGATCTGGCTTCCTCCTTTCACACATTTGTAAGCACTTTGAATATAAGAATTTACCGTCAAAGCATGTACATAAAAAGGAACATTCTCCGAGTCTCCGGCATATAAAAAGTTCGAACCTAATAAAACCGACTGCAGTTTTTTATTCTGGGTAACAGATTCAATGAATCTTTTGGTATTAAGGTGCAGGATTTCTTCGTTGTAATTGTCTTTTCCCACCACATGATATCTGGGAAACTGGCTGCATACATACTGAATTTCTTCACAATAGTTTTCAAGATTTTCTTTTTCTTCGGGAAAATACTTTGAAAGCTGTTCTACAAAATTCTGATAACCCTGTGCATGAGGATATTCTATTTCATCATCTCCAAAACTGATTCTGTCATAGCCGTCTTCATCCATCAACTGAAGTTCGAGATCATCCATGATTTCAAGATAGGAAAAGAACTGGTTCAGATTCTGCCCTTTGGATAAACCTCCAAGATAATGGACTCCGGTATCAAAAATAAGTTTATCTCTTGAAAAGGTCTGCAGATTTCCTCCATATTGGTTATTTTTCTCCAGAACGCATACTTTCAGACCTTCTTTCGCCAAAATAAGAGCTGAAACAAGACCTCCCAATCCGCTGCCGATTACAAGTATGTCGTATTCTTTCTTCAAAAGAGAATGTGCTTTTAATAATTAAGAAACAGGGAATTTAAGATATTTAAAGATTACTTTCGTAAAGTAAGCATAGAAATTTCATCAGTCATCTTAAATTTCAGTACATCTTAATGGTTTTAGTTTTTTTATTCGTTTTTATGGGATAAAAATAGAAAAATTAATCAACATCATCCCAAAAATCAAAATAATTAAACCATTGAAGCGGGTATTTTTTCACCATGGTTTCAAGATTGTCCACATACGACTGTAAAAGCCCTTGTGAATCACGGTTTTTGATATTCTGGGCAACCCTTGCATACAAATGGTAATGAAGATTGTTTTCCTTCATCACATAGACATAGACTACAGGAACTCCTAATCTTGAGGCAATCAAAAATGGGCCGGCCGGAAATTTTGCACTTTTCCCCAGCAGTTCTGCCTCCAGATATTTGGATCCTTCGAAATAACGGTCTCCGGTAAAGCAGATAAGCTCATTATTGGACAAAGCCTGATTGATCTCAAAGATATGAGACATGTCTTCTTTTACGTAGATGAACTTGATATTACTCTCTTTTACAGCGACACTTTCAAGATATTCCTTAATGACGGTAACTTCCTGATCTGTAGTGACCAGATTGATCTGACAGTCGAAATCAATATCAGCAAAAAAATGCTCTGCAATTTCAAAATTACCGATATGAGCACTGATCAGCACTCCTCCTTTTTTAGCCGCTAAAAGATTTCTGAGGTTTTCAATACCGTCAAACTCATAAGTATATTTCTCTCTGAGCCCGGCAGAAATTGCGGTTTTATCAATCAGAACTTTTCCGAAAGTAAAATAGCTTTTAAAAATAGAAGCTTTGGAGTTCCAGTATCCATAGTTCAGTCTTTTCTGAAAATAATAAAGAATGTATTGGTTGCTTTTCTTCTGAAACAGTGAATAATAGGCTGCCACAAAATACAGCACACCATATGAACTTCTGATCCCGATATTTCTAATACACCAGACGAATATTCTGTATCCGAGTACTGTTCCTTTAGATTTACCTTTCCACTTGTTCATATCTAGAATTTAGTATAACAGAGAGCCAATGTAATAATACCTTTTTGAAGTGTCCGTTACCGGATCACTGTGATATTGTTACATTGGCACATTTTATAGAATAAAGATTTACTCAATAACTACGCGTTTTTTTCAGCAATCTTATTTTCAATCGTTGTATAGAAATCATCAAATGTTACCATTTTTTTGAAATCTGCTTCTCCTAATTTCACCCCGAAATTGGATTCAATCACGACTACCATGTCGATATAATCTAAGCTGTCTAAGCCCAGTGTATTTTTAAGGTTGGCATCGTTACTGATTTCGTCTCCGTCTACCTCGAATTCGTTTACAAGAAAATCATTAACAATAGCAACAATTTTTTCCCTTTCCATGTTTTTAATCAAATTTTTTAACTATTAGTGCAGAATTGGTTCCCCCAAACCCAAAAGAATTCGACAAAAATACATCAATTTTTTGATTTTTTGTTTTTGCGACTAAATTTATCTTTTGTGCTTCATTATCAGGGTTTTCCAGATTGATATTGGGAGCCACAAAATCGTTCTGCATCATCAGAATGGAGTAGATAACTTCACTTGCACCTGCCATCCAGCACTCGTGTCCGGTCATAGATTTGGTAGAACTTACCGGAACTTCACTTCCGAAGATCTCATAGATGGCTTTCGCTTCGTTGGCATCACCAATTGGAGTAGAAGTTGCGTGAGCATTGATATAATCGATGTCTGAAGCTTTTAATCCTGACTGTTTTAAGGCTCTGTCCATTGCTAAAGCCGGCCCGTCTACGTTGGGTGTTGAAATATGGCCTCCGTTTGAAGAAAAACCATATCCGATAATTTCAGCAATAATCGGAGCGCCTCTTCTTTGGGCAGATTCTAAACTTTCAACAATCAGACTGGCTGCTCCGCCACTTGGAATCAATCCGTCTCTTTCTGCATCGAAAGGTCTGGATGCTTTTGTAGGCTCATCTTCTCTGGCTGAGAACACTCCCAATCCGTCAAAGCTCGCCATGGAATATTTGTTGGTTTCCTGAGCACCTCCACAGATAATCATATCCTGAAAACCATTTTTGATCATCATATAAGCCAGTCCCAAAGAATGGGAACCGCTTGCGCATGCTGCGCTGATGGTAAGATTGATTCCTTTCAGTTTAAAAATGGTTGAAAGGTTCATCGTTACCGTTGAGTTCATTGATTTGAAGATCGCGCCCGATCCCATCAATGTCGTATCTTTCTTTTCCCTTGCAATATCGATAGATTCTACGACTGCCTGGGAAACACTATCGTTTCCGTATAAGATCCCCACTTCATGAGCATCTAGGAATTCTTCATCCAGATTCGCCTGTTTTAAAGCATCCAATGTAGCAAGATAAGCATATTCGCTCTCCTCTCCCATACTGACACGCTGGCGTCTGTTTAAAAGATTTTTCAGATCAGGCTTCGGAACTACTCCCGTAAGGCCAGACCTGAAACCAAATTCTTTTCTGTCCTGATCTAAAACAATACCGGATTTTCCTTGATATAGGGATTCCCTGACCTCTTCTAAAGACGTCCCGATGCAGGAATAAATTCCCATTCCGGTAATTACAACCCTATTTTCCATGTTATGAATAAATTCCTCCGTTAATATTAATCACTTCTCCTGTAATGTAAGAAGATTTTTTAGATGCTAAAAATGCTACAAGATCCGCCACTTCTTCAGCTTCTCCGAATCTGTTGGCAGGAATCATTGCTTTCAGTTCTTCTTCATTGAATTCCTGAGTCATATCTGTTTTGATGAAACCAGGAGCAACAGCATTGACGGTAACATTTCTTTTGGCAACTTCCTGAGCAAGAGCTTTTGTAGCTCCCACCAAAGCACCTTTCGCAGCAGAATAATTCGTTTGACCAGCGGTTCCTTTTACTCCCGATACAGAAACCATATTAATGATTCTTCCGTATTTATTACGAAGCAGCTTTTGAATAAAAAAATTGGTCACATTGAAAAATCCGTCCAGACTTGTATTGATTACACTGTTCCAGTCTTCCTTCTGCATCCACATAAAAAGACCGTCTCTTGTGATTCCGGCATTATTGACGATCACTTCTACCACGGCATCAGGATTTTTCTCCTGCCATTCCGTTAAAACAGCTTGTGTTTCTTCGGTATTTCCTACATCAAATTTAAGAATTTCTCCGGTAGCGCCCAATTCTTTCACTTTAGCCAACGTTTCGTTTGCTGCCGTTTCATTTGAAGCGTAGTTGATAAGGATGTGATAGTTTTTCTCTTCAGCCAGTTTTATACAGATTGCTCTCCCGATTCCTCTGGAGCCTCCTGTTACAATTGCACATTTCATGCGTTAGTGTTTATATCGTTTTTAGTTTTTTTAAGTTGATGTTGGAAGCCTTTTTTTAAAAGACAATTGATGGCAACCAATAGTTACATTCCTTTCAGATATTTCTTTACTTCTTCCAGATACGGATACATGACCATATCGTCTGAGAAAGCAGGAATAATTTTTCTGATATCATCATACAATTCTTTTGTAGAGGATGAAACCTTATCCTGGAATCCAAGATATTCAACCGCCTGAATGATGGTAATAGCTTCAATAGCCAAAACTTCAAAGGCATTTTCAATAACTTTTCTGCAAATCACTGCAGCGTTTGTTCCCATACTAACGATATCCTGGTTATCGTTATTGTTCGGAATACTGTGAACATACATAGAGTTTGACAACATCTGGCTTTCTGCTGTAGTAGAAGTTGCCGTAAACTGTACTCCCTGCATCCCGAAATTGAAACCTAATTTACCTAAATTCACAAAAGGAGGCAAAATTTCGTTGATTTTAGCATTCAGAAGGTAGTTTAACTGTCTTTCTGCAAGCATGGTAAGTTTGGTTACCACAATTTTAAGCTTGTCCATTTCCAGAGAGATATAATCTCCATGGAAGTTTCCTCCGTGATACACATGCTGGTCTTCAACGTTGATAATTGGGTTATCATTCGCTGAATTGATCTCATTTTCAAGAACTTTTTCTGTGTATTCCAACGTATCCAGTACCGGACCTAGAATCTGAGGAACACATCTTAATGAATAATATTCCTGAACTTTTTCCTTGAATACTTTTTCCTGTTCTTCAAAATGGGTATAAAGATGTTCTTCTCTTTTTCTGATCAGTTTACTGTCTGCCAGGTGAGCACGCATTCTTTCTGCCACTTTCTGCTGACCGTAATGCTTCTTAGTTCCATTCAATGCTGCTGATAAATGATCATCATAAGCCTGTACAATTTCATTGATGGCACAAGACAGTCTGAGAGAAATATCTGTAAGCTGATTCGCTTTATAGGCATTCACAATACCGATTCCTGACATTACGGAAGTTCCGTTCATCAAAGCAAGACCTTCACGGATTTCTACTTTGATCGGTTCTAATCCTTCAGTTTCAAAAACTTCTTTGGTAGATTTTCTTTCTCCATTGTAAAAAACTTCTCCTTCTCCAATTAATACCAAAGCAAGGTGAGCCAGCTGAACAAGATCACCGCTTGCTCCTACTCCTCCATGTTCAAAAATCAGTGGAGTAATATCTCTGTTGATCAGCTCCTGAAGAAGATAAATAACAGACTGGTGCACTCCTGAATTCCCTAATGATAAGGTATTCAGTCTTGCCAGCATACATGCTTTTACTTCTTCAGCAGGCAAAGGGTTTCCAATTCCTGAAGAGTGGCTTCTGATCAGATTATACTGAAGCTGGTGTGTATCTTCATCACTGATTTTAAACTGAGCCATTGGCCCAAAACCGGTGTTCACACCATATATTACTTTATTTTTTGAAAACTCTTTTAAAAACTGAAAACTTTTATCCACTCTTGATAAAAGTGATTCATCCAGTTCTATTTTTTCATTCTCAATGATAATTTTTTGAAAGTCTTTCAGTTCTAAAAAGTTATTTATTTTCATCAATTAAAAGTAATAGTTGATAATTTTGTAAAATATTAATTATTTGTCACTAATTTTGCGGCAAAGATAAAAGTTATTATTAAAATAAAAAATCAAAGATGAGCAAAGAATTTGTTGACGTTCTTGTAATCGGAGCTGGACCCTCCGGATGCGTGTCTTCTTCGTACCTGAAGAACAATAACGTCAGCGTAAAAGTAGTCGAAAAGACAAAATTCCCCAGACTCGTAGTTGGAGAAAGTTTAATTCCAAGGGTAATGGACCACTTTGAGGAGGCCGGACTTTTCCCTGCATTAGACAAAATGGGCTTTGAAAAAAAGCTTGGAGCTCGTTTTCTTCGTGGTGACGAAGTCTGCATTTTTGATTTCAGCAACAAATTCGGGGAAGGCTGGGACTGGACCTGGCAGGTTCCGAGAGCTGATTTTGATAATACTCTTGCTCAGGAAGTAATAAATAAGGGAATTGATCTTGAGTTTGAAACTGAAGTGATAGACATCAAATTTGACGGAACAAATTCTATAACTACGGTAAGAAGCAGGGATGGAGAAACAAAAGAGATTCATGCTAAGTTTGTTATCGATTCCAGTGGCTACGGAAGAGTACTGCCTCGTCTTCTTGATCTGGAGAAACCTTCAAAATTATCACCTCACTCTGCCATTTTCTCTCATGTAAATGATATCAACAGAGAACCGGGAGAGGAAGGAACTTTAATTTCTTTTGACATTATTGAAACAGAAGTATGGCTTTGGGTAATTCCTTTTTCCAACGGAAACACAAGTTTAGGAATTGTAGGCCCTACTGAATATATCGACAAATTATCTGAAAACGGAGATACAACGGAAGCTTTAAGAAAAGCGATTTCTCTTTCTGAATATTATGTAAAACGTTTTGGAAATGTAGATTTTCTTTTTGAACCTAAACATCTGAAAGATTATTCCTGTTCAGTAAAAAGTTTATTCGGAGACGGATTTGCTTTAACAGGAAATGCTTCAGAATTCCTTGATCCAGTATTCTCTTCAGGAATGGCTTTTGCCACAGAATCCGGAATGCTGGCCGCCAAACTGGCGTTAAGACAATTAAACGGAGAAAAAATTGACTGGCAGAGGGAATACACAGACTACATTTTATATGGAGTGGATGTTTTCACCACGTATGTAAAAGAATGGTATACCGGAAATCTTCAGGAATTATTCTTCCATCAACCGGAAAATCCGGACGTAAAGAAAAAGATCTGTGCTGTTTTAGCAGGCTATGTCTGGAATAAAGACAATCCTTTTGTGAGAAAACATGATACAGTCATTAAAAACCTTGCCAACCTGATCAAGCTGGAAAAACAGGAACAGCAAAATCAAGCATAAAAAAACGGTCTGAAAATTCAGACCGTTTTTTGTTTTATTTTAAAGCATTTTTAATAGCTTTTCCTAATTCTTTTCCTGTTTTTTCATAGGCTGCGGATATTCTTCCGTATTCCATACGATAGCTTCCTTTACTTCCTATCCCTTCAATCTTATCACCCTGAACTTTAGTTAATACTTTAGATGGATTCTCCGTTTCAACAAATATCATTTCTGAGGATAACTTACCAGGCTGTGTTACAAATCCTGTCCACCCGGCATAGATCCATTTTGTATCTAATATTAAGGTGTACTTTGCCGAAGCGCCTTTACTGAATTTTATTTTTTTCGCTTTACCATTTACTCCTTCAATAAACTTATCAAAAAAAACAGATTCTTTATGCTTTTGCCACTCTTCATCCCATTCTTTCCAGGATTCCTCGCCTTTCTTAGCCAACGTCTCTGTCTTTCTTCTTTCAAGATATTGGGCTTCAGTATAATTATCTGCCTGAAAAAGAGGATTTTCAAATTTAAACTGAACATTCACCTCTGTCTGATCTTTCAGAAAGTCAAAATTTCCAGATTCAATAGTAATTTTGTCCTGGGCAAAAGTTGCTGTGGTAATAGCTACAAAAAGCAGCAGAAATAATTTTTTCATAGTGTATTAGTTTTACTATTTAAGAGCCCAAAGATATTATAAAAAGGAAATCTTTACCCACTCTTTATTTTAATTTTATCTTAAGTCAATAAAAGTGATTGGCTTTCTGCTGTTTGGGTTAAAAACAGTTTTAGAGAGAACATCAAAATCTATGATTTCAATTTTTGGACTCACTCTCAATTTTGCTCGGAAGTGGTCTCTTACTTCATTGACAAATCCTTCGTGATCTGCTTCTGTACTAAGTTTAATGATAATCTCATCAAGTCCGATTTCGTTAGCCTGAATAACAATCTGGTAGCATAAGATATTGTTGAAATCATTCAAAATATCATTCATAGCAGGAGGATACAATGTTGTTCCTTTGTATTTGATCATCTGCTGCTTTCTTCCTACAACAGGTCCTAACCTCATCGTATTTCTTCCACATTGACATGGCTCATCATGAGCTTTTACAAGATCTCCGGTTTTAAATCTCAACAAAGGAATGGCTTCTACACCCAATGTTGTAATGGTAAGTTCACCACTTTCTCCTTCTTTTACAGGGTTTCCTTCATCATCCAGGATTTCTGTAATAATCAATTCCGGATGATGATGGCCTCCAATCTGATATTCACACTCTGTAAAAGCAGTACTCATTTCAGTAGAAGCATAGGTAGAAAAGAGTTTGATATCCCACTTTTCTTTGATTTTCTGCGAAAGAATATTATCTGTAAAATCCTGATTTTTGATGCTTTCGCCAATACATACAGCCCCATACACACTGGAGTTTTTATAATCCAATCCATGTTTTTCAGCGTAATCAATCATTTTAAGTAGAAAAGAAGGTACGGTGATCAAATATTTGGGTTGGTATCTGAAAATAGAATCCCACTGCAGTTCCGGAATTCCAGGCCCCATTCTCACCACGCTCGCCCCCATTTTTCTTAAACCAAGAAAATAAGCAAGCCCGGCCATAAATCTTTTATCTATGGTGGTAATCATCTGCACAACATCTCCTTTCTGAATTCCTGCACAGGCGAAAGATATTGCTTCATTGTATGCAAGCCTCTCAAGATCACTGTCAGACAATCCGAAAGTCACCGGATCTCCCAATGTTCCGGAAGTGGTACTGTAATCCACAATTTTATCCGGTGTTATGCAGAAAAAATCATGGTTATACTGCTGTAGATCATTCTTTGTAGTGGTAGGAATCTTCTGAAGATCTTCCAACGTACGAATGTCAGCAATATTGATATTATTTTCTTTGAACAGTTTCTGGTAAAAAGGGGAATGAGCTTCAAGATAAGTCAAAAGCTCATGAAGTTTTTCTTCCTGAAATATTTTGATTTCCTGAATCCCTGCTTTCTCGATTGACGGATAAAATTCCAATGATTTTAATTTTTAAAAAGCAAATTTATTTAAAATTACAAGATTGTAGGAGGTATTCATGTAAAATGTATTCATGATTGCAACTACAGTTTTATCTTTGAAACGTAAAAGTTTGTGTATTGGTATTCCCGGCAGTATTGATGGTTGTTACTTTTAAAGTATGAGAACCGCTTCCTTTAGGACATTTTTCATCAAAAGTGTAAACAAAATTATCTTTTATGCGGGCAAACCTCAACCATTTTCCATCCAGTTCAGCACGAAATGACACAATATCTCCTACTTTTGCTGTTCCTTTTAAGAGTAGAGAACCGCTATTAACCAATGCCCCTTCTGACCAGCCTGATGAAACGGATGGAAGATTATTGTCAATCAATAATTTTGCAGTACCCAATCTGTTGAATTTCCCTTCTGCCCAATCACCATTCCATTTTACCTTGACAACAGTTTTATCGCTGCCATAATCAAGGAGGATAACGGCTTTGTCTTTTTCTGTATTGGTTAATTTTCTATTCGGTTTTATTTTTAAAGTATATTCATCCTGAACGGGAATGTAAGTACTTTGTAAAACAACACTGTTTGAAACTGCATTCGGATCAGCATCCGGCTTTTCATGGGCATTGAAATTTACGGCATCATACATGGCATTTTTACTGAAAGCAATCTCTGTATTTTCTGTGGTAATGGTTTTCGCTTCGTTAGCCATTATTGTTTTTGCCGTAGAAGATATTTTATCTGAGGTTTTGCTTAACTGGAGTTTTGTTGTTAAGCGGCTCGTATTTCCTTTCACGTCTTTCAGAACAATTTCAATGGTATGAACATTTTCATCCTGAAGTCTGATCATTCCTGTTAAATTTGGAAGACTATAATTCTGAAGTTTCATTCCTGGTAAATCGGACAGGTGCTGAATTCCCATTTTATCTCGGATGAATTTGGTATAATCTATACAACCGTTGATATATCGGGTATCATCATAGTGGATTTTATCAATTTTAAAACTATAAATCAGCTTGCCATCCATCAATAGGTCAGCATTATAAACACCTAGATTAAAACCCTGATTAGCTTTATCAACGGATTTAATGCCCAAACTTATTTCCGGAGAATTTACCTGAATGAGACCAGCCGTATAAATATTCCCCGCTTTTTTTACGGCAATACTATTCGCTCCTGGTTCATACGTACTGAAACGACGGTCATACCAATACAATCCGCTTATAATGGGTGCTATATTATCAGGAATGGCAAAGCCAAAAAGTAATGGATTTAAACATTCCTCTGTTTTGGTATCTCTTATTTCAAAGTGCAAATGTGGGCCTGCAGATCCTCCGGTATTTCCACTCAAAGCAATCTGTTGTCCTTTTTCCACAGGAAACTGTCCGGGTTGAAAAGTAATATCCTGTTCCCACTTTTCGTCTTTATATTGTCTTTCCTTTACATATTCATCAAGTGCATTAAAATATTTGTTCAGGTGAGCATACACCGTTGTATAGCCATTGGCATGAGTGATGTACACAGCGTTTCCAAATCCGTAGCGCTCTACTTTTATCCTGCTCACATAGCCATCAGCAGCTGCAAGAACCGGAAGATTTTCCTGGCTATTGGTTCTCAGATCCAAACCCATATGAAAGTGATTGGTCCTGATAGCTCCGAAATTGGCTGCCAGCTGCATGGGAATACTGAGTGGGTTTCTGAAATAATTCTGTGGATAATTATTTTGAGCCTGAGTGATGATACTGCTGATTAAACAAATCATAAATATCAGTTGGGGAAAGATTTTCATACAGCATTTGGGTTTTACGTCTAATTAAATATACGAATTTTTAAGTTATGCTTATTTTTTTGACCGCCAATTTCACAGATTTTCACAGATGATTATGTTGTAGGTTTTGGCTAAAGCCATTGGATATGTTTTTATTATTTAAGCGGGCTTCCTTCGACTATGCTCAGGATAATAGCCCGCTCCTATTGAATAAATTGCATTAAATTTTATATAAAAAACACCCGGAAAAATTCACTTATTCACCATTCACTATTCACTTTTTCTCACTTTCTCCATTTATATTTCTGAAATTGAACTTTTTAATAGATGATATCAAAATAAAACATATATTATAAACCGACAAATTTTAGTAAATTTGCAGACTTAATTAATCAACGATATTGAGATATTTACAATGAGCCAATTTAAAGAATACAAAAACCTCAACCTTATTGACGTAGCAGAGAATGTAGCGGAATTTTGGAAACAAAATAAAACCTTCAATAAGAGTGTTGAGATTCGTCAGGGAAATCCTGAGTTTGTTTTTTATGAAGGTCCGCCTTCAGCAAACGGTATGCCTGGAATTCACCACGTAATGGCAAGAGCATTGAAAGATATTTTCTGCCGTTACCAGACGCAGAACGGGAAACAGGTTTTCCGTAAAGCAGGCTGGGATACGCATGGTCTTCCTGTGGAACTGGGTGTAGAAAAAGAGTTAGGAATCACGAAAGAAGATATTGGCAAAAAAATCTCTATTGAAGACTATAACAAAGCTTGCCGTGAAGCAGTAATGCGTTATACCGATGTATGGAATAACCTTACGGAGAAAATCGGATATTGGGTAGACCTTGATGATCCGTACATCACGTACAAGTCAAAATATATGGAAACCGTTTGGTGGTTATTGAAGCAGTTGTATAGCAAAGACTTGTTATACAAAGGTTACACGATCCAGCCTTACTCTCCAAAAGCAGGAACAGGACTTTCTTCTCACGAGCTTAACCAGCCGGGAACCTATCGTGATGTTTCGGACACAACGGTTGTGGCTCAGTTTAAAGTAAAGAAAGACTCTTCAGCATTGTTCAATGATGTTGACGGAGATGTACATATCCTTGCATGGACGACCACTCCATGGACGCTTCCATCCAATACTGCTCTTACCGTAGGTAGAGATATTGAATATGTTGTAGTTAAAACCTTCAATCAATATACATTTGAACCTGTAACAGTAGTTTTATCAAGTGTTCTTTTACCTAAGGTTTTCGGTAAAAAATATGCAGAAGGAACAGATGAAGATTTTGCCAACTATACTCCGGAAACGAAAGTTATTCCTTTCAGAATACTAAAAGAATTTACAGGAGAAAAACTTGTTGATACAAGATATGAGCAATTAGTTCCTTGGTTTACGCCAAATGACAATCCTGAGAATGCATTCAGAGTAATCTTAGGAGATTTCGTAACAACTGAGGATGGTACAGGTATCGTTCACACGGCTCCTACTTTTGGTGCTGATGATGCGAGAGTAGCTAAAATGGCTCAGCCTGAGATCCCTCCAATGTTGGTAAAAGATGAAAATGACAATCTTGTACCATTGGTAGATTTACAAGGGAAATTCATCAAAGGAGAAAATGTTCCTGCAGTATTTTCCGGAACTTATATCAAAAACGAATACTACGATGAAGGAACTGCTCCTGAGAAATCATGGGATGTAGAACTTGCCATCTTATTGAAAACGGAGAACAAGGCTTTCAAAGTAGAAAAATATGTCCACTCTTATCCACACTGCTGGAGAACAGATAAGCCGGTATTGTACTATCCGCTTGATTCATGGTTTGTGAAAATGACTGCTGTAAAAGACAGACTGGTAAATTTGAACAAAGACATCAACTGGAAGCCAAAAGCTACCGGAGAAGGACGTTTTGCGAACTGGTTGGAAAATGTAAACGACTGGAATCTTTCCCGTTCAAGATATTGGGGTATTCCGTTGCCGATCTGGAGAACAGATGATCTGAAAGAAGAAAAAATCATCGGTTCTGTAGAAGAGTTATACAACGAGATCGAAAAATCAATTGCAGCAGGACTGATGACTGAAAACCCGTTCAAAGGTTTCATCATCGGGAATATGTCTGAGTCTAACTACGAACTTGTGGATCTTCACAAAAACGTAGTAGACAAAGTGGTATTGGTTTCTGATTCAGGAAAAGCAATGAATCGTGAGAGCGACTTGATCGACGTTTGGTTTGATTCAGGTTCTATGCCTTATGCACAGTTGCACTATCCTTTCGAAAACAAAGAATTAATCGACAATAATAAAGCATTCCCTGCTGATTTCATCGCTGAAGGTGTTGACCAGACGCGTGGATGGTTCTATACGCTTCATGCTATCGGAACGGCTGTGTTTGATTCAGTTGCTTATAAAAACGTAATGAGTAACGGTCTTGTTCTGGATAAGAACGGACAAAAAATGTCAAAACGTTTAGGAAATGCTGTAGATCCGTTCGAAACACTTGCTGTATACGGTCCGGATGCAACGCGTTGGTATATGATCTCGAATGCAAACCCATGGGAAAACCTGAAGTTTGACATTGAAGGAATTGACGAGGTAAGAAGAAAGTTCTTTGGAACATTGTATAACACCTACTCATTCTTTGCTTTATATGCGAATGTGGATGGCTTCAACTATTCGGAAAAAGAAGTGGAAAACCGTCCGGAAATCGACAGATGGATCCTTTCTGAGCTTAATCTTCTGATCAAGGAAGTCAAAGCTTTCTATGAAGACTATGAACCGACAAGAGTTGCAAGAGCGATCAGCAACTTCGTGAATGATAACTTAAGTAACTGGTATGTAAGATTGTGCAGAAGACGTTTCTGGAAAGGAGATTATTCTGACGACAAAATCTCTGCTTACCAGACTTTATATACTTGTCTTGAAACAGTGGCTAAATTATCTGCTCCAATTGCACCATTCTTTATGGATCAGTTATATCAGGATTTAAATAAAGTAACAGGAAAAGAAAACTGTGAATCTGTACACCTTACAGACTTCCCGGTAGCTGATGAAAGTTTAATCGATCAGGATCTGGTTGAAAAAACGCATTTAGCACAGAACATTACAAGTATGGTTTTCTCTTTGAGAAAGAAAGAGAATGTAAAAGTTCGTCAGCCGTTACAAAAGGTATTGGTTCCTGTATTGGATTCTAAAGCAGAAGAGCAGATTCTTGCTGTGGCAGATCTGATCAAGCAGGAAGTAAACGTGAAAGAATTACAGTTAATTAATGCTGAAGAAGCATCTCACTTAATTGTAAAACAGATAAAACCTAACTTCAAAGCTCTTGGTCCTAAATTAGGAAAAGACATGAAAGTAGTAGGTGGCGAGATAGCAAATCTTACTACAGAGCAGATTGCCGGTCTTGAAAAAGAAGGAAGAATAGACGTTCAGGGATATGAGATCACGCTTGATGATGTGGAAATCTCTACAAAAGATATCCCGGGATGGACTGTTACTTCTGATGGAAAAACAACTGTGGCATTAGATTTGACGTTAACCGATGAATTAAAATCTGAAGGTATCGCAAGAGAGTTCATCAACAGAATTCAAAACCTGCGAAAAGATAAAGACTTTGATTTGACAGACAGAATTTCAATCACATTAGAAGAAAGTTCTCCTTTCTTGAATGAGATTAAGAAAAATGAGGAATATATTTCTTCCGAAGTCTTGTCAAATAAAATAGAAATTGTATCTTCACTTTCAAATTTTAACGAAATCGAAATAGATGAGGTTAATTTTAAGATAAATGTTGAAAAAAATTAACATGTAGTTATTATATTTCAAATTCCATTTCATAATTTTATTAAAAAAGAGAAAGAATATGTCAGACGAAAGAGTTAGATACAGCGATGCTGATTTACAGGAATTTAAAGCGATCATTAAAGAAAAAATAGAAAAAGCAGAAAAAGATCTTCAGCTTATCAGAGAAAGTTTCATCAATGACCAGAATAATGGTACAGATGATACGTCTCCTACTTTCAAAGCTTTTGAAGAAGGAGCAGAAACGTTAAGCAAAGAACAGAATTCTATTTTAGCAGGAAGACAGGAAAAATTCGTGCGTGACCTTAAAAATGCTTTGATCAGAATCGAAAATAAAACGTACGGTGTTTGCAGAGTAACAGGAAAACTGATTCCTAAGGAAAGACTTTTAGCCGTTCCTCATGCTACATTGAGCATCGAAGCGAAAAACATGCAAAAATAACCGTAAGGTTTGTAAAATAACATTGGGTTTATATCGTATTCAAGGATACTTTATAAACCTAATTTTTAATGTATACCCATGAACGAATTATTAATTTTGGGATTGATTGTCACACTAGTGCTGCTGTTTTTCAACAGAGAATGGATCAAAAACAGATTCTTCCCTGAACCGCAGAAGAACTATACCATTGATGATCAATTCAATTCTGATAAACGGGAACGGGAGAAAGAAATCGACAGACTTTTGAGTAAGATGGGCAAAAATGGAGTCAATGATCTGTCTGAGAAAGACAGGAAAAGACTTGATGAGCTGTCCAAAATGTAAAAATTAAATATAAGAAATGGAATCTATCATAGTACATCCTAAGAATTCTATGGAGCTGAGCGCACTGAAAAGCGTACTGAAAGAAATGGGCATTAAATTTGAAAAAGCTCATGTTAAGAGCTCTTTCAATGGACAGAAAGTAGTCAAGAAAGCAAGCGATAACAAAAATGTAAAGCCGGCTTCAAAGCCCTCAAAACCTAAAGGAGAGTAATGAAAAAGATCTTAGCGATAACATTTTTGGTGTTGTTAATAGACCAGGCTTCAAAAATTTATATCAAAACTCATTTTGAACTGAATGAGAGTATCCCTGTCATCAACGGTTTCTTTAACAAAACTTTTGTTGAAAACCCAGGAATGGCGTATGGATTCCACTTCGGAGGAATTATCGGGAAATATTTTCTGGTTATCCTAAGGGTTTTCCTGATTGGAGGGATGATCTACATGTTCAAAAAATGGTTGAAAGAAGGAGCCTCTAATTATCTTTTAGTTCCAATGGCTATCATTTTTGCAGGCGCAATCGGAAATCTTATTGACGGAATGTTCTATGGAATGATCTTCGACAGCGGAACTGTTTATGACGCCAGCACTGACCGATGGATTGGCTATGGCGGAATTTCCAAACTTGTTCCTTTCGGACACGGATATTCTACATTTATGAAAGGATGTGTGGTGGATATGCTTCATTTCCCTGTAGTAGACTGGTACGTTCCTGAAAGCTGGCCTTTGATAGGGGGAAAACATATTGAGTTTTTCAAATATATTTTCAATGTTGCTGATTCTGCGATCACAGTAGGTGCTGCATTCTTATTAATATTCAGAAAAAAAGCTTTCCCGAACGGTCTGGAGTTTTAAAAGATATATTTTCGGATGAAAAAAATAATCAAAAATATTTTTAAATTTTTCCTGCTTCTTTTCGTTGCAGGAATTATTTTTATTGCCTGGGCGAATTACAGCATCAAAAGTGACAGCGCACCATTTGTTTCCTACAATACTGCTGATGTACCGCAAGCAAAAACTGCATTATTACTGGGAACAGGAAAACTTCTGAGCAACGGAACTCCAAATGCTTATTTCTATAACAGAATTAAGGCCGCAAGTGATTTATACAAAAGCGGAAAAATACAATACATCATCGTTAGTGGTGATAACAGTACCAAGGATTATAACGAACCTGAAGATATGCAGCTTGCACTGATGCAGGAGGGAATTCCGCAGGATAAAATTATTTTAGACCATGCAGGATTCAGGACTCTGGATTCTGTGGTAAGAGCAAAAGATATTTTCAGCCAGACAAAACTGGTTATTATCTCTCAGAAATTCCATAATGAAAGGGCGGTTTTCCTGGCCAGAAAAAATGGAATGGAAGCCTTTGGATATAATGCCGCAGATGTGAATAAATATGCAGGCTTAAAGACTAATTTGAGAGAATATTTTGCAAAAGCTAAAGCCTATTGGGATCTTCTTTTTGGTGTGGAGCCTAAATTTGGGGGAGAGAAGATTTTGATTCCTTGATTTTTTAACCACAGATTACACGGATTACCACAGATGATTGAGGAAAGATAGATTGATTATTTTGGATTGATAAGTTTTGGCTAAAGCCAATGGATGGATGGTGAATTTTAAGCTGGCTGGGCTGAAGCCCACCCCTATTGAATTTTAATAACAACATCTTTTATCTTTTATCTTTTATCTTTTATCTTTTATCTTTCGTTATTCCCGACAAACCTCGTAAATTTGCTATTCATTAATTTTTAAATATAAATTTTAAACAAATGTCAAGAATTCTTACCGGCATACAAGCCACCGGAACGCCCCATCTTGGAAACTTATTGGGAGCTATTATTCCTGCTATCGAACTATCCAAGCAGGAAGGAAATGAATCATTTTTATTTATTGCGAATCTTCACACGCTTACACAGATTAAGGATGCGCAGACTTTAAGACAAAATACCTACGAGATTGCTGCGGCTTGGCTTGCTTGTGGATTAGATACTGAAAAAACATATTTCTACAGACAAAGTGATATCGCTGAAACCTGTGAACTTTCTTGGCATTTATCATGTTTTTTCCCTTATCAAAGATTAACACTGGCCCATTCATTTAAGGATAAAGCAGACAGACTACAGGATGTGAATGCTGGTTTGTTTACTTACCCTATTCTGATGGCTGCAGATATTTTACTGTATGATGCGGAAATCGTTCCTGTAGGAAAAGATCAGCTTCAGCACCTCGAATTTGCAAGAGATGTAGCCTCAAGGTTCAATAACCAGATGGGTGAAATTCTTGTTCTTCCACAATCTGAACTTCAGGAAGACACTAAATATGTTCCTGGAACGGACGGTCAGAAAATGTCTAAATCAAGAGGAAATATCATCAATATTTTCTTACCTGAAAAGGAATTGAAAAAACAGGTGATGAGCATTGAATCAGATTCGAAATCTTTAGAAGAGCCTAAGGATCCTGAAACAGATAAAACATTCCAGATCTATCAGCTTATTGCTACGCCTGAACAGACTGAAGAATTAAGAGCAAAATATCTTGCCGGAAACTTCGGATACGGACATGCTAAAAAAGAATTGTTGGATCTTATCCTGGTACGTTTTGAGAAAGAAAGAGAAACGTTCGCTTATTACATGAATAATCTTGATGAACTTGAAGCAAAACTTCAGCAAGGAGCGGAGAAAACCAGACCTATTGCACTGGAAACGCTGAAAAGAGTAAGAGCAAGCTTAGGATTCTAATGCTGAATTTTAAACATAAAAAAGCCTTTCGTTTGAAAGGCTTTTTCTTTTGATATAAATTATTATCGAGCATTATTCTTTGTCAGGATAAAGTAATGCATCTGATCACCATATTCATAATGAATATCCCAGCCTGGATATTGTTTGATAATGGTCTTAATAATAGACAATCCCAGTCCGGTGGACGTATGATCTGAACCTTGTTTGTAAAAGCGGTTAAAGATCCTTGACTGATCTAAAGACACAGGATTTCCGCTGTTTTGAAATGCGATTCTGTTATTTTCAATGATAATATTCAGAGTTCCTTCTTCATTGTTATATTTTACTGCATTTTTAAGAAGATTAGACAACAGAATATCCGCCAGATCCTGATTGAAATCCGCAATAAACCTTCCTTTCTCAATGATACTGACTTCTACTTTTTTAAAGGCAATAAAATCTTCATAATTCTGAACTAATTGAGCGATCATCGCGTTAAAATCAACATCTGAAGTTTTATTAAACTGACTGTTTTCAATCTTGGAAAGCATTAATAAAGATTTGTTTAAACCTACCATTCTTCTCAGGTCATTCTTCACTTCAGTAAGAAAAGTCAGATTTTTTTTATCCAAGTCATCATTCTGAATCATCAGATCAATTTTATTAATCACGATAGCCAAAGGAGTTTGAAGCTCGTGGGAAGCGTTTTCAATAAACTGTTTCTGCTGATAGAAAACCAATTCATTACGTTCAATCATTTCATTGATTTCCACATTCAATTCTTCAAATTCAGTGATCTTATAGTTCTGCTTTTCCTGAGAAAAAGGAATTCCAAACTGATATTTTTTAAGTTTATCCAAAATCAGATAGAACGGCCTCATGGCTTTATTAAGCAGATATCCGTTAACAGCTACGATACTTATCACCAAAAGGATATAAAGCACAATTAAGGCTGTTGTAAGGTCGTATATCAATTCATCTTCTTCTACCGTAGATGTTCTGATGACAAGCCGCTGATGACCTTTGAACTGATCAATAAAGTCGGCTTCCAAAACTCTGTAAGGCTGATCTTTGTCATCATACTCCATATAGTACATCTTATTGTACAGCCTGCTTTTGTTTTGATAATCTCCAGCTTTGATCGGATTGATTTTAAATTCATTGAATCCAAATTCATTATTCTTCAAAAGCTGAGGATTAAGATACACCGCTTTAATAATCTGTATTTTTCTATCTCTCAAACCATCATCCACATTATCATGCACTTCATCCAGGATATAGGCATAAAAAAGACCTGCCCACACTGCTATAATCAGCAGCAGGATCATGATCAGATATTTTATCGTATAATATTTTAATGAAGTCTTCATCAGATGAATTTATATCCTATTCCGTATACAGCCTGAAAATCAGCTTCTGCATTGAGGGTTTTCAGTTTTTTACGAAGGTTTTTGATCTGGGAATAAATAAAATCCAGACTGTCTGCCTGATCGATATAATCTCCCCAAATGGCTTCAGCCAATGTTGTTTTTTGTAAGGTCTTCTCCGGATGGATCACAAAATAATACAGAAGATCATATTCCTTGCGGTTAAGAACAAGCTCTTCATCACCTACTTTCACCGTTCTGTTCTCCGGATCAATACTGATATTTTTGTATCGGATGATATTTTCACCATCCTGATTTTTTCTTCTGATGACAGACTTGATTCTCGCCATCAGCTCTGCAAGGTGAAAAGGTTTTGCCAGATAATCATCTGCTCCTATTTCCAGTCCGGCCACCTTATCGTCCACAGAGTCTTTGGCAGAAAGAATGATCACAGGATCTTTCTTGTGCATTTTTTTGATCTCTTTCAAAAGATCTATTCCGTTTCCGTCAGGCAGCATAATATCGAGCAAAATACAGTCGTATTCGTAAGAAATAATTTTCTCCAGCCCGCCGCTGTAATTTTCCGCATATTCTACAATGAAATGCTCTGCTTCCAGAAACTTCTGTACGGTATCTTTCAGTTCGGGTTCGTCTTCTACTATTAAAATCTTCATATTTCTGGATCTGTATATTCTGCTACTTCATTAATGTATATCAAATATATGAAATTAAAAGTGGGAAGAATTGAAGAGGGAAGCTGGAAGTTATTTGAACTCCATCAATCTTTGAAGTCCTCTATCACTTCCCTCTTCCAGCCACCAACTTCCATCCTTACCATTAATTCGATTTAACATAGCGCCCGTCTGTGTCAAAAACAAGGCATAAGCCATTCATCAGATTGATTTTATAGGCATTATATTTTTTCTCAATAGAATCAATCACGCTACCGGGATGGTGCTTTGTCATAAAAGACACAATACTTTTTCTAATCTTAGCAGAAGAAACCTTTCTTCCATCGCTGTTTATTAAATTCCAGTTGACCATAGTATTAATATTTAGTGTTTGTATTCGGCTAAGTGTTAATCATCGATTCTTTTAAAATTCCCATTCCTGTCGAATTCAAGCTCCAATCCATTGGAAAGTTCTGCTTTATAAGACCATCTTTTCTTTTCAATCTTAATAATATAAGTGTTAGGAAAGTTTTTCGTGCTGTAATTTCTGATTGAAGCAGGAATAAAACCATAAGGGATTTTCTGATGTTTTCCATCCACCTCTTTCCAGTTTCCATTGCTGTCGAATTCCATTTTCATTCCATTCGTCAGATATACTTTGTACTCATCTACTCCATAGATTTCTCTGTCTTCTATTGCCGAGGTCACAGGTATTCCTTTAAAATGAGCAGCCAGAAAGTTTTTAGCTGTTTTCGGTAACTGATTCGCATTGATTGCTCTGTCCTGTGCGGAAACAAAGCCTCCGATCAATAAAAATAAGACCATTAATACTCCTGTGATTTTCTTTACATTTTTCATACTATTACATTTTTCTGTTATTATTATGGAGCAAAGTTCCAAATCAATTTGGGAAAGAATTGGGAAAAATGATTTTGGTGGAGAATCTTTAATTTAACCACAGATTGACACAGATGATCTCAGATGTTTGTATTGATTTCTGCAGGGTATTGAAAACAGAAAAGCCACTAAGGTCGTCTTAGTGGCTTTTTATCAGATTTTATAGTCTAATATTTTATAAATATTCTTTAATCTGCTGAAGATGGGTAATGGCTTTTAAACCTTCTTTCTGTTTGTCTTCTTTATAGACATCAAAGAAGATCGCATCCATTCCGAAATCCGTAGCACCCATGGCATCTGCAATCCAATCGTCCCCAATCAGGATACTTTCTTCTTTTCTGGCTTCAGAAAGTCCTAATGAATATTCAAAAATCCTTGGATTGGGTTTTCTTACTCCTACTGCGTCTGCGCTGGTAATTGTTTTAAAATAAGGGGCAATTCCGGACAGGGTACATTTCCTTTCCGTTACTTCCTGAAAACCATTGGAAATAATGTGTAGTGTATAATTTTTAGCTTTCAGATATTCTAAAACATCTTCAGCGCCTTCTACCAATTCGTTATGACTCACAATATTATCAAGGAAGTTTTCTTCAAAATAAAGAGCAAGCTCTTTATTATCTACTCCAAAATGTTTAAATGAATCATAAAAACGGTGTTCTCTCAAGTACTCTTTGCCAATAATTCCATCTCTGATCTTTTCCCACAACTCTTCGTTGATATCGTGATATACAGAATGAAACTCTTCAAAATCAATATGGTATTTTGAAGTAATTTCCTGTTTTTCAAAAAGATCTTTGATGGTAAGATAGGCATTTCTGCGATGATCCCAGAGTGTATTATCCAGGTCAAAAAAAACGTGCTGCATTTTCATACAGCACAAAGTTAATAATTTTAATTTTTTGTAATAGGATAATTTTTGCTCTTGCTTTTCACAATCTCAAGGCTTTTAGAAAAATTCAGCAAAAAATCAATTGTTTGTTTCTTAGGTTTCAAAGTTTTCACTTTTAAAGAATCATTTTTTTTCATAGGCGAAGTATGTTTTCTTTAAAACGTGAATTTTTCGGAAATATTATCTATCTTGTTAATATTATATTATTTTCATCCATGATTTTTCTCAGGTTGATCAGCGCATATCTTACTCTTCCTAAAGTAGTATTAATGCTCATCTCTGTATGGTCTGCAATTTCTTTGAAACTCAAACCATCAAAAAACCTCAGTTTGATTACCTCCTGTTGATTTTGTGGTAAAAACTGTAACATTCTCAGAAGATCCTCCTGAATCTGGTTGGTCACTAGTTGATCCTCAATATTTTCCGAAGGCTCTCTGATCAAATCAAAGATAGAATATTCATCGGTCTCAAAAGTAGTTTCCGAAACTTTGATATTCTTGGCTTTTGACCTGAAATGATCGATGATTAAATTGTGGGAAATTCTTTTCGCCCAAAGAATAAATTTGCCTTCTTCGTTATAGCGTCCTTCTTTCAGCATTACAATAATCTTCATGAATGTATCCTGAAAGATATCGTTGGCTAAATCTTCATCATTAATTTTGTAAAAAATGAATGTAAAAAGTTCTCTCTGATGACGGTGAATGAGGGTTGATAATGCGCTCTCATCACCTTTCTGGTAAAGGGAAATTAGTAAACTATCCGATTTTGATTTCATAACTCTTCTCAATATAAATATTTGCAGACAGGCATTCTACCAGATATTTCTTCTGGCCTTTGCTGTATAAACAAAACAGTTCTAGAGTAGAGTCTCTTCTATAGGCGGTAGTACAATTATTATGATGTAAATATAATAATTTTTTAATAACTGTTAACCTATTATTAAATTTTATAGAGAAAAATCTAAAAAAAATCATTTAAACATGTCATGAATAAAGACTGTAGGGATATTTAATGTAAAATTAACATTCAGCCCTTTCATCTCTTTACCGTTCAGTCGGGTATCTCCGATAGGAAAAGCATAGCCTCCTGTAAGATCAAGCATCCCAAATAGGGTAACTCCAATCTTAGGGGCAATGTATTTATTGGTTCCTTCCACTCCTGCTAAAAAGTAATAAGAGTGATAGAAGTCTACATTTTTTTCAAAATTAAGAAGGACATCAGCCTGTAGTTTCGGCATAATAGCAAATTTAGAATCCACAGATCCCATCATTGCAGATCCTCCCAATCTGTAAATCACATCATCATTTTTAAGAAAAAGTAATTTACCTCCTACTTCACCAAAACTTTGATTCTGGTAAGTATACCCTACACTGATCATTTTATGCATGGTATATTGAGCTTTTACTAATGTACTTAGCAAAAACAGGGACAGGGCAGCAACTACAGTTCGAAAATTCATCATCTTTCTATATTATTAAGGTGTAAAATTAAAAAAAACTGCCTTATCCAAAGATAAAGCAGTTCATTATTATTCTTTAAAGAGAAATTAAATTCCAAAAGCGGTTTTAATCTCCTCTACTTTGTCAAGTTTTTCCCATGTAAAGAACTCAAGATCTTTTAAAGTAATCTCATTCTTATGTCCTTTATTGAATGTTTTATCAGCTACATAATGCTCTTTACCCATGTGTCCGTAAGAAGCTGTTTCCTGATAAATAGGGTTTCTTAATTTTAAGTTCTGCTCAATAGCATAAGGTCTTAAATCAAAAATAGCAGAAACTTTTTTCGCAATATCCCCATCATGAAGATCCACTTTTGCAGTTCCATACGTGTTGATGTACAAACCACAAGGTTCAGCTACTCCAATCGCATAAGAAACCTGTACTAAAACTTCATCCGCTACGCCTGCAGCCACTAAGTTTTTAGCAATATGTCTTGTTGCATAAGCTGCACTTCTGTCTACTTTAGAAGGATCTTTTCCAGAGAAAGCACCACCACCGTGAGCTCCTTTACCACCGTAGGTATCAACGATGATTTTTCTCCCTGTAAGGCCTGTATCTCCGTGAGGTCCTCCGATTACGAATTTCCCAGTAGGATTGATGTGATATTTGATCTGATCGTTGAATAAAGCTTTAATTTCTTCAGTCTGTTGTGCAACAACTCTTGGAACCAGAATATTTTTGATATCCTCACGGATTTTGTTCAACATCTCTTCTTCACTTCCGAAGTCATCATGCTGAGTAGAAACTACGATAGAATCTATTCTGATTGGTTTATGATCATCAGAATACTCAATCGTTACCTGGCTTTTTGCATCAGGACGAAGATAAGTGATTTCCTTATTTTCTCTTCTGATAGCAGAAAGTTCTTTCAGGATTGTGTGGGCAAGATCCAATGCAAGAGGCATATAGTTTGCCGTTTCATTGGTAGCATACCCGAACATCATTCCCTGATCTCCTGCTCCCTGTGCATTTGCTTTAGCTTCGAAAGACTCATCATTTACAGCTCTGTCAACTCCCTGGTTGATATCAGGTGACTGCTCATGGATAGCAGAAATAACTCCGCAAGAGTCTCCGTTGAACATATATTCACCTTTCGTATACCCGATTCCGTTGATTACTTCTCTGGCAATGGTCTGTACATCAAGGTAAGCATCTGATTTTACTTCTCCTGCCAACACCACCTGTCCGGTAGTTACAAGAGTTTCACATGCTACTTTTGAATCTTTATCATAGGCTAAGAAATGGTCGATTAATGCATCGGAAATCTGATCGGCAATTTTATCCGGATGTCCTTCTGAAACTGATTCAGATGTAAATAAATAAGACATATAATTCTTTTGTTTTTAAAGATTTAAAAAATGGTTTTGAAGAAAAATATGAAATACAATTGCCCAGAAAAAAGAATACTGTTTTAGCATTTTTTTATAGAGGTTGCAATCAGGTCAAATTTTTCCTCGTAATAAACGTCAGCAAATTTAAGTACTATTTTCGTAATACTCAAAAATTTTGTTTATTAATTATACTTTTATTTAAATTGATGATTTCTATCACTTTAAAGCATTTCCATTACTGAGGCTTAATGCTTACAAATTCTTTCGGACTTTCGTGGTAATTCAACTTAAGTTCTAAAGAAGTTTTGATAGAATGTGACAATTCATCAATAATTTTTTGCTTAAAGGTTGGTTTATAATAAATAATACTGATTTCTCGATAAGGGAAAGGTTTTTTGAATCTGAAAACGTTTTTCTTCTGCTCCTCTGAAAGCTGGCTCAGTGCCAGTTCCGGCAGAATACTGATTCCTCCTACTTTATCCACCATGTGTACCAAAGTCTGGATATTGGAAGCTAAGAAATCTAAATTTTTAGGCTTCAGGGTATTTTCTTTCAGGTGACAGATATTTTCAAACTGATTTCTCAGACAGTTTCCCTCTTCAAGCAGCCATACTTTCTCTACATTCAGATCTTCCGGAATGATATAAGAATTCTTTTTGTTAGCTTCGGTATTAGAGCTGTAAATCATCAACTCCTCGTTGAACAGGAAATCCTGATAAAACTCGTCAGCGGTATCGTAAGGAGTGGAAATAATTCCCGCATCCAGTTCTCCTGCTTTCAGAGCTTTAATAATATTATCTGTTGTCATTTCTTTTACATTCATCTGAATCTTCGGATTTTCCTCCAGGAATTTGAAAATCTCTGTAGGCAGAATGAAAGAAGACACTGTAGGAATGATTCCCAGATTGATAGTCCCTCCTAGAATATTATTCAAAAGATTGGCTTTGTTTTTCAGCTCATTGACAGACTCGATAATTACCTTTGCCTGATCAATAATCTGAAGACCTACATCCGTAGTACGAATCGGGTGGGTAGTTCTGTCAAACACCTTTACATCCAGTTCATCCTCAAATTTCTGTATCATGGCACTTAACGTAGGTTGGGTAATAAAACACGCCTGAGCGGCCTTACCAAAATGTTTATACTTATCAACAGCGATAAGATACTCCAGTTGCTGAATGTTCATTTGATTAATATTATCTATTACAAAGATATAACGTTTTTGCTATTAGCAATTAAAAATTCAAGTAAATTTGATATTCATTACCTTTACACTTGGATTTAGAAAAACAAAAAACATTTATACAAATCATTAATGATATGGATTCTAAAAAATTAACGTTAAGTAACGGCGCACCTTATTTTGAACATCAGGATTCACAGACGGTAGGACCAAGAGGCCCGGTATTGTTGCAGGACTTTATTCTCCAGGAAAACCTTGCACATTTCGTTAGGGAAAGAATTCCTGAAAGGATTGTGCATGCCAAAGGAAGCGGAGCTTACGGAACTTTCACCGTAACGCATGACATCAGCCAGTACACGAAAGCAAAACTGTTTTCAAAAGTAGGAAACTCATGCAGAATGTTTGCAAGATTTTCTACCGTGGGAGGTGAAAAAGGAAGTGCAGATACAGCAAGAGACCCAAGAGGATTTGCATTAAAATTTTATACTGAAGATGGGAACTGGGATCTGGTAGGAAATAATACTCCTGTATTCTTTATTAAGGATGCAAAAAAATTCCCGGATTTTATTCATACTCAGAAAAGAGTACCAAAAACCAACTTAAAAAGCGCCACCATGATGTGGGATTTCTGGAGTTTAAACCCGGAATCACTTCATCAGGTTCTTATCTTAATGTCAGACAGAGGAACGCCTCACGGCTACAGACATATGCACGGTTTCGGATCTCATACTTTCTCTATGATTAATGATCAGAACGAAAGAGTATGGGTGAAATTCCATTTTAAAACAAAACAAGGCGTAAAAAACTTCACGGAGGAAGAAGCCGTAAAAATGGCAGGAGAAAACCCGGACTTTGCACAGGAAGATCTTTGCAACGCTATTGAAAACGGAGATTTCCCGAAATGGACTTTATTTATACAGGTAATGACTGAGGAGCAGGCAAAAGATTTCAGATGGAATCCTTTTGATGTAACCAAAGTATGGTTCCATGATGATTTCCCTTTGATTGAAGTAGGAGAAATGGAACTGAACGAAGTACCTGTCAATTATTTCGCTCATGTAGAGCAGTCTACTTTTTCACCAAGTAACTTAATTAACGGAATCAGTTTCTCACCGGACAAAATGCTTCAGGGAAGATTATTCTCATATCCTGACGCTCACCGTTACAGAGTAGGTGTCAACGCTCATCAGCTGGAAGTGAACAGATGCCCATTTGAAGTCAACAACTACCAAAGAGATGGTTATATGGCAGATTCAAGCCAGTATCAGGACAAACCTAATTACCACCCGAACAGTTTTGATGACATCAAAGCAGATTCATCTTATAAAAACTATGAATATGAGTTAGACAGTGCTCATGTTGCCAGCTACAACAGAAATGACAACGACAGTGATCACTATACCCAACCGGGACTTTTGTATTCAAAAGCAATGAATGCTGAAGACAGAGATCATTTGATTAAAAATATCGTAGGCAGTATGAATGGCATTACCGGGCCGAAGAAAGATGAGATTATCAACAGACAACTATGTCACTTTTTCCGTGCTAACATTGAGCTTGGCATGAAAGTGGCTTCTCAACTAAACGTCAATATTGATGCAAATATGATGAATCATTCCAAATAATCATATTGAATGATAAATTAAAAAAAAGGAAAAAAAAATAATATTTTTTCCTTTTTTTTGTAAAAAATTCATAATTTGCAAAGGATGATATTTTAAAGTGGAAAAATGAGTTACGAGAACATATTATTAAAAAAAGAAGATAAATTATCTATCATTACCATAAACAGACCTGAGAGTTTAAATGCTTTAAATGCCAAAACAATTCAGGAAATCAGTACCGCACTGGATGAGCTTAATGCTGACACTTCATGTAGAGTAATTATCCTTACCGGAAGTGGAGAAAAATCTTTTGTAGCGGGAGCTGACATCAAGGAATTCAGTGACTTCGGACAGGAAAGAGCTGAAGAACTTGCAAGAAACGGACAAAATACATTGTTCAACAAAATTGAAAATATGTCTAAACCTGTCATTGCAGCCGTAAACGGTTTTGCATTAGGAGGAGGTTTGGAGCTTGCCATGGCATGCCACATCAGATACGCATCGGAAAACGCCAGATTAGGGCTTCCTGAGGTAACTCTTGGATTAATTCCAGGATATGGAGGAACTCAGAGGCTTCCAAAGCTTGTAGGAAAAGGTATTGCCAATGAAATGATCTTCTCAGCCAAAATGATCCCTGCTCAAAAAGCAAAAGAGATCGGATTGGTGAATGAAGTATACCCTATTGAAGAATTATTAACCAAAACGAAAGAATTAGCAAACACGATTGCCTACAATTCACCAATGGCAATATCAAAGGCTATAAATGCCGTGAATTTATCGGATACGGAGAAAGGTTTTGAAACTGAAATCAAATATTTCGGAGAACTTTTTGAAATGGAAGATAAGAAAGAAGGAGTTACTGCGTTTCTAGAGAAGAGAAAGCCTAACTTCTAAATCTTTCTAAAAGATTTTAATCCAAATTATTTCGAAAAAAAACAATGCTGCGGTATGAATAAGTTTGATAAAGCTTATCTAAAAATGGCTCAGGAATGGGCAAAACTCTCCTACTGTAAGAGAAAACAGGTGGGAGCTCTTATCGTAAAAGATAGGATGATTATTTCAGATGGTTACAACGGGACTCCTTCGGGATTCGAAAACTGCTGTGAAGATGAAGATGGAAAAACACACTGGTACGTATTGCATGCGGAAGCCAACGCTATATTAAAGCTGGCTGCCTCTACCCAATCTGCAAAAGGAGCAACGTTATATTTAACGCTGTCTCCATGTAAAGAATGCAGCAAGCTGATTCTGCAGGCAGGGATTACGAGACTGGTGTACATTAATGAGTATTCGGATGACGATGGAATATCGTTCCTGAGGAACCATAACATTGAAATAGAACAAATATCGGACTGTGAACTAAAAAAATAAGCACAAATGACTTGGGATGAAAAGATCAAAGATTTTGAAATATTTCTTCGTTTCGAAAGAAATTTTTCAGAAAACACGCTCGACGCTTACGTTCGGGACATTAAGAAATTAAAAGATTACGCAGAAGAGGATCTGGAAAACGTCGGTCCAGACTCCATCGGTTACGAAAACCTGCAGGAATACATTTTCAATCTTTCCAAACAGAAATTCAGTGAGAGATCACAAGCAAGATGGATATCTTCCATCAAAGCTTTCTTTAAATTTCTGCTGGAGGATGAATATCGTGAAGACAATCCTGCGGCGTTACTTGAAGGCCCTAAACTGGGATTATATCTACCTGATACTTTAAGCCTGCCTGATATCAACAAAATTATTGCTGCTATTGAGGTCAATACAGATCTTGGAAAAAGAAACCACTGCATCATAGAGGTACTATATGGATGCGGACTTCGTGTTTCTGAACTGATCGATCTGAAGATCTCCAATATCAACTTCAAAGAGCAATACATTAAGGTACACGGAAAAGGAAACAAAACCCGTTTTGTCCCTTTAGCTGATTATACCGCAGATTTGCTTGAAAGTTATATCAAAGAGGTACGTTCTAAAGGAAAAGTCAATAAGAAATATGAAGATACTCTGTTTTTAAACAGCCGTGGGACTTCTATGTCCAGAGTAATCGTATTTCTTATTATTAAAGAACTTACAGATAAAGCAGGGGTTAACAAAAAAATATCACCACACACATTCAGACATTCATTTGCGACCCATTTATTACAGAATGGAGCAGATTTGCGTTATATTCAGGAAATGCTGGGACACTCCAGTATTACAACAACTGAAATCTATACGCACCTGAAAACGGAAGAATTAAGGGATGTTATTTTGAGTTATCACCCGAGAAATATTAATATTGCTCAATGAAACTATTGAAATATTGTCCAAGCTGTGGCAAAGAGTCCTTACACTGGGATGGTGAAAAGAAATGGAGCTGTCCGGAATGTGGTTTTACTTTGTATAATAATGTGGCAGGTGCTGTAGCGGTTGTCATCAGATGTGGAGACGAAATTTATCTTACCAGAAGAAACAGAGATCCTAAAAAAGGGAAACTCGATCTTGCAGGAGGATTTGTCGACCCTAAAGAAAGTGCAGAGGAAACCTGTAAAAGAGAACTTTTTGAAGAACTTCAGCTTGATATCGATATTTCTAACCTGAAATACCTCACCAGTCTTCCGAACATCTATCAATACAAGGAAATTGATTATAATACGATCGATCTCTTTTATGAATACAATGTTTCAGAAAAGTTTGAGGTAAATCTTGAGCTCTCTGAGATTTCGGAAGCCGTCTGGATTCCTTTACAGGATCTGGATCTTGAAGATCTTGCTTTCGATTCTCAGAAGAGATTTTTTGAGAGCTATTTAAAGAAATAATTTTTGTAAATATTCTCCCGCAGATTTTGCAAGTTAAGCAGATTGTATAACACAATCATCTGCTGGATTTGCGAAATCTGCGGGAGTTTTTTTATGGTAGAAAATTAATAAGTTTTAGTCTTCAGCATTTCTTCAAAATACTGAATCAGTAATGCTCTTTCTGCTTCTGAAAGATTAGCCTCTTTATGGTACACAATATAGCCAGGCATCGGCATTGTTTTATTCTGAATGGTCTGAATAGATTTAGTAAGCATGTTCTCCTTTAAATCCTTATTATAAGTTTGCCAGGCAGAAAAATTAAGATGTTCCCTACCTTCATTCACATGGCTTTTTACAGACCAGGAAACGGGCGCAATAAAAGCATATTTCGGGTAGACTGTTTCATTGGAATGACAGTCGTAACAGGCATTTTTAAGCAATGTTCTGATCTTTTCCGGTGATTTCCTTGCATCAACAAAGTTTACCTTCGTATCCACAGGCTGATTGGTTCTGTCGATAGGAAAGAACTGAATCAGGGCAAATGCCACCAATGTCCAGAATATTATTTTCTTAGCAATCTTCATCAGCTTACTTTACTGGCGTTAAAACAGCATTTTGAGATTTTAATTCTTTTTTAGCTTCCTGTTTCACTTCAGTCGGAGCAGGTGGTGTTTCCACAGCAGGAGTTGCTACAGCGGGTGTAGCTCCTTTAGGATTATCAAGTGTTTTGGTATCCTTCAGATCCCACTCTTCTCTTGTTTCCCATAGACCTCTAATGATCACTTTTTTATAGAAAATATAAGCATCTTCAGCAAAAACATCATTCGCAAAATCTGCCTCATCCCAATATTTATTCCCGTTATTATCCACCAGAATTCTCACAACATATTCTCCAGGTTTCAGGATATCAAATTTCACTTTATCTCCTTTTATATACCTCTGATAGGCTATTTTGTCTGAAGAATCCAGCAGCTGAATCCAATAATTTGTCGTAGGTGCATTAGAAATGGAGAATTCAACACTTCCAAACTGGTCTATCTTGTCAACATCAAAATCGAAACGCTTAGACTGAGTATTTTTTGCATAGAATGAGGATACGGTTTCCTTAGGAACAGTAAGCTCATAACTTTTTCCCATCACAAAATCTGACTGTACCTGAATCTGATAAGGATTTGTTTCTGAAATTTTAGCAGTAAACGGTAACGTTGTTAAACTGTCTCCTTTTACTCTCAATGTCCATTTTGAAGGATCAATTTTATCAACTATATAATTGGAAGATATCTTAAAATCTGACTTTGGAGCTAATGATTCACCTCCATTATCACTGTTGAGATCCATGACATTCTTTTTATTGTATCTGTAAAATAAAGATACACTGTAGGCACTGTCTTTTTTCGGACCTTTATTATGGGTAAATATCAGTTTTTCGTTGGCGTCCTGCCCTACATTATCTTTTGCTGCATCAAACCAGATTCTTACAGAGTCTGATTTCGGAGTATGGGTTATTTTTACATCTTTCAGTTTCTCATTCAGAGACTGAACTTTTACTTCATCAGGGTTTCCTTCAAAAGTCATCAGAACACCTCCTGAGATTTCTTTCATTTCTACATACTTTACAGCCTTTTTAGAAGGATATACTTTTAAGTTTAATCCTGAAATAGATTTCTCAAAATTGATCGGATCTTTCTGGAATCCTACTTTTTCTTTTCCCGGATCATACATAGAATTTCCGTTCTCATCTTCAAAAGCAATAATTTTATATTTTCCAGGAGTCAGATAGTTTAACTCGTAATATCCGTCTTCATCTACCTTTGTGATATAGTAAGGCTTTTTCTTGTAATCCATTGTATCTTTTACCTGATACAATCCTACTACAAGTTTATTTTCAGCTGTTGTAGTTCCTGTTTTCTTTTTAGTATCCAGGGCATCTTTTATTTCACCACTGATATAAAGGTCATCCAATTTATCGCCTGTAGAAAAAGCAAAATTGAAATATCTCAGTATATTGGATTCGTTATTATCAACAATTGAATTCCCAAAATTGAAGTTGTAGGTTGTATTAGCCTGAAGAGTATCTGACCATTGAATCAGAACAAATTTGTTGGCAATATTGGACGGAAGAATCCTCGTTATCCCTTTGATAGGAGGTGAAATAATCAGGTTTTTATTGATATCCTTCAATGTCACATATTCATCAAAGTCCAGACGGAGCTGGTGAATATCTCTTTTGACATTAATTCTTGTTGTATCAATGTTTGAACTTAAAAACTTCGGTGCCAGAGTATCCTTAGGCCCTCCAACAGGAGATCCTACTCTTGCACATGAATGTACAAGAAAACAGATAACGAATAATAAAAGAAACCTTTTCATGAAAATGTTTAGGCAAAAGTAAACATTATTCTCCAAAAACTTCCTGTCCGGAATTCAAAGTATCTTTATTGTCATGCATCACTGTATGAAGCTTCTCTTTCTGTAGAGGGAAATCTTCAAATAATCCGGATAATGCAAGAGCTGTATATACTTTGTTTGAATATTTGTTTCCAATAGCTACGATGGTAACCTTAGATTTTAAAAGATGGGCAAATACAGAGTTGGTTCCATGCCACCATCCGTTATGATAAGTAAGCTTCTCACCGTTATCAAATATTTTCATTCTGAAACCTAATCCATAATTATTCATTCCTGCTTTTTCATTGCTGTAAGGAGTGAATACCATCTGCATCAGTTCAGGCTTCAGGAAATTTTTCGAAAACATGGCTTTTGAGAAATTGTACAGATCTCTTGGCGTAGTGTACACATTTTTATCTCCATAAATCAGATCAAGTCTGTCTAAAGGATACAGCTTATTTCCTCCATAATAAAAAGACTGTGCTGCTGTTGGAATATCTTTTTCCTGAAAGATATACGTATTATTCATTTTCAATGGTGTGAAAACCATTTCTTTCATCGCCTGTGGAAAAGGAGTTTTGGTCACTTTTTCAATTAATAAAGCCAATAAAGCAAAGTTCGTATTGCAATACATGAATCCTGTATCTGTATCTCTCGCCAGATCAGGTTTGTATTTGATGATCATGTTCAATACATCTTCATTCGTAATAAATGGTTTGGAAAGTTCTGCCGGAGCTGGCTGTATCTTGGTAATAAAATATTCATATTTCGGAAGACCACTTCTTTGATCCAATAAAGTCTGAACGGTAACATTAGGATAGGGAAATCCTGGGAAAAACTGAGTAAGGTGATCTGTAAATTTTATTTTGCCTGCCTCTATCAACTTCATCATGGCCATTGCCGTTAAAGTTTTCGAAACTGAAGCAACGTGCAAAGGTGTATTTTTATCGATTGGCATCTGGTTTCCTTCTCTTCCGAAACCTCTGTAATTTTCATACAGGATTTCATCACCTTTGGCAACAAGAATCCCACCGCTAAGGTCTCCTCCTTCCCATATCTTTTTGTAATACTGATCGATATAACTTACAGTAGTCTGTCTGTTCAGAAGTTGTCCGTCCCCTTTTGTAAAAACATCACCCAGATCTACATTTCCATAGTTGGGCAGATTGGTTGTATTTTCAGCCGAAGCTTCTTTGGCTTCAGACTTTTTTTTACAGGAAAATATCGATAATAAAACAGTTAGGATAAGTACAAAATTACGCGTCTTCATGAGATTCAAAAATGAGCGGCAATTTAATAAAACTCAAAATAAATAATAAATATGAGATGGATATTATGAATTATTTAACATAAATGAATAGAGAATTAAAAATGTGAAAAGGCAAAATCGGGAAAGTGAAGAAATAAAAAGAAGAGAAAGTTAAATTGACTTCCTGAGAATCTAAAGCTTATCAAATAGGAGGACCTGCTTGCCCTATTATTCTTCCGCCAAATGTAATAAGACTATACAGATTTAAAATTGCAATATTCAAATCATCCTGGTTACAATAATAATTATCAATGGTCCCATATGCTGAATACTCTGAAATATTAAATCCTTCTTCAATGTCATTATAATAAATTACTCTTCTGCCTATTAATCCTACTACCCAAAACCCTCCTCCTTCTTGTCCATACTCTTCTTCGTACCATTTTTCAGGGTATATTCTGAGTAAATCCCAGAAGTTTAAAAGATGTCCATTTAAATCTTTTTCTGTCGAGTAAATTTTTTCAAAAATTTCTTCAATGGATATTGGTGTCCAGATCATGATTATATAAAAGTTATTAATCCGAAATTAATAAAAAAAGACGAATTCACTTTTTGTAAACTCGTCTTTTTATCTTTTATATATTGCTTAGCTTAACAATGTGAAGCTACTATTTTATCTACAATAAACTGGGCCAGTTTTTCTTTGCTCTGATGCGTCCAGCCGGCAATATGAGGCGTGACAATCGCTTTTTCTGATTCCAGAAGATATTTTAAATCTTCATTTTCTGATTCAATGCTCTCGAAAGAAGACTTTTCATATTCCAATACATCAAGACAAGTACCTTTTACTTTTCCTGATTTCAACCCTTCTACTAAACTTTTAGTTTCAACATTCTTTCCTCTTGCCGTATTCACGAAATAGAAATCATTTTTCATTTCTGCAATGAATGTTTGATCAATAAGATAATGGGTTTCTGAAGTTAAAGGAATATGTAAACTTACAACCTCTGCAGATTGTTTTAATTCTTCTAATGAAACCTGTGTGGCATATTCATCAGAAAGATCAGGAAGAATATCATGGAAAATCACCTTACATCCGAATCCTGAAAGTCTTTTCGCAGTAGCTTTTCCCATATTTCCATATCCGATAAGCCCTACAGTTTTTCCTAATAGCTCATCTCCTCTGTTTTCTTCACGTTTCCAGATCCCGTTTTTCACTTCCTGAGAAGCAATAAAAAGTCTGTTCATGATCACCAATAGCATTCCCACTACATGCTCCGCCACAGAATCTCTGTTTCCCTCCGGAGAATTGATTAGCTGAATTCCCAGTTTTTCAGCAACAGGAATATCAATATTTTCCATTCCGGCTCCTACTCTTGCGATGAATTTCAGGTTCTTTCCTTTTTCCAGAAAGTTTTTGTCTAGTGGAATACGGCTTCTGATAATAATTCCGTCGTAATTCTCAATTTTATCACAAACCTCATCATAAGACGATGTAAAATCCTCTTCTAAAATAAAATTCTGAGCCAAAAGCTGTTCAGTAATAAGAGGATGGTTTTTATCTAAAAGAAGTATTTTCATAGTTTAAACACAAATGACACTAATTTATTTCACAAATAGCACAAATTATAAAGTACCGTTAATTACTCTCTTAACACCATTTTTAAACTGAAGTGTATTGAAGTTGATCAACATCCCAAGTTTACAATTACTTAGGCGAAGGTAGGTAAGTATTTGCGCTAAATGAATATCCTGTAATGATTCTATGGATTTTATTTCCAACACAAATTTTTTCTCGATCAAAAAATCAAGCCTATAACCAACATCCATTTTAACCTCATCATAAATTAATGGCATAGGTTTTTGTCTTTCTACAAGAATATCATGTTTACTTAATTCATAAAACAGGCATTCTTCATAAGCGCTTTCCAAAAGTCCTGGTCCCAGCGACTTATGAACTATATACCCTGCTTCATAAACAATTTTTGATATATCATTTTCTGAAATACCCATTTTGCTTATTTTTTTTCATCTGACTAAGCACAAACCATTTGTGAAAATTTGTGCCCGTCATTTGTGTTTTTTGTGTTTTATTTCTTGTCTTTCTTAGACTCCTGCGGTTCCTGGAATAATTTCTTAAGCTCTACAGATTCCAAAGGTTTCATTCTTCCGGAAAGAATTAATGAAAGTTCTTTTCTACGGAATGCTGCTGCAAATCTTTCTTTTTCTTCCTCTGTTTCAGGAATCATTTCCGGAATAGGAATCGGACGGTTGAATTCATCCACCGCAACGAAAGTATAAATCCCTGCATTGGTATGAATTTTCTTCTGATTAATTGGGTCATCCAACCACACATCTACATACACTTCCATGGAAGTAGAGAATGCTCTGGAAACTTTAGATTCCAATACCACTACACCTCCTTCCGGAATCGGATGGTTGAAAGATACGTGGTTTACAGAAGCTGTTACTACTCTTCTTTCACAGTGTCTTGCTGCAGAAATAGACGCACAACGGTCCATTTTTGCCAGAAGTTCACCACCGAAAAGGTTTCTTAAAGAGTTGGTTTCGTTCGGAAGAACGATATTGGTCATAATGGTCAGAGATTCTGACGCTTTTTTTATTTTTGCCATCTAGTCTTAGTGTTGTTTGGGACAGCCGGAGTAGATTTCATTCCTTTTCCGACAGGTTTTACTAATGAATCTTTTTTCAAAGAATCTGAAACAGGTGTTTCCGGGGTATGTACCATCACTTTCACCGTATCTTTTACAATTCTATGGGTAGAGGTTTGTACAGAAACATTATTGAAAGATTTTTTTCCAAAAAGAAGTTCCTGTTGGGTAAACGCCAGGTATAAAATTCCAAGAACCGGAATAACCAGAAGGAAAATCCAAAGAATTGTTTTTTTGAATTTAAAATCCTTTTCGCGATTCACTGTGGCATTCACTTTTTCCCCGTTATTGATATCTGAGAATCTGATTTCTTCCAATCCGTAAAAGTCCGGGCGTCCGGATTCTATTCTTTTCCCCTTGAAATGAGTGTGCCCTTCTTCAATGAAGACTGTTCCAAGGTTTTGAATTTCAAGAACCTGTTCGGCCTGAAGTTTTTTCTTCCAAAAATCAGTCTGAATTTTAAGATCACTTTTCGAAGCTTCCAAAGACATCTGTTTTTGTTCTGCAATAAAAGCAGCAAGATCTTCAGTCTGTACTTCGTAATCTATTGTAAATTCAATCTGACTGGCCGGAGGCAGAATGCTCCCGTTTTCAGAATTAATAATTGCCTTAGAATTTTTCAGTGAAAACACCCCAAAGCCTGGAACTGTGGCAGTTCCAAATTGTTTTAAGTATTCTAAAATATATGCTGAAATATTCATTTGGCAGCAAATTTATAACTTTTTCGGGACTTTTTGTAATATTTAATGGATATAAAAAAGACTGCCGAAGCAGCCTTTTGATTATTTTGTACAAAAAAAGGAATACGACTATTTAAACTCCTTTTTTTAAGCTTAAAAAGGACAAAACTGCTAAAACTAATTTATAAATTTAAATATCCGTGTTCCTGATCTTTTGCTATTGTATTTTCCAGCTTATTCCAAACATAAAGTTCGTTCCTGCCTGTGAAAAATAATACGGTTGACCTTCATAAACAGATCCGTTGTTCACATATTTCCTGTTGAACAGGTTATTCACCAATAGCTTTAATGCAATTTCGTTATTAGCAATTTTAAACTGATACTGAGCATTGAAATCTGTCAGGAAATAATCTTTAAGCTGAAGATTTTCATCTTCGGTATTGTCCAGATATTGTTTTCCAACATACTGATTCATTAAAGCAAACTGGAAATTCTTTGTAGGATTGAATTTCAGGCTTAGATTGGCAATTACATTCGGCGAGAATGAAATCTGGGTATTTCCAAGGCTCTTAGGAACATCTCCATTTTGAATATTGAAATCCTGGTTTCTGTTCTGGCTTAACGTTACATTTCCTGAAACCTCCCATTGCTTGGATAATTTGGCCAAAGCACCAACTTCAATACCTCTTCTGTAACTCTTCCCTGAATTTGTTCTGATAAATGCTCCTACGTTATTCAGTTCTCCATTCAACACCAACTGGTTCACATAATACATATAATAAACATTGGCCGTCAACGAAACAATTCCGAACTGTTTTTCAAAACCAGCCTCAATGTCGTGAAGTTTTTCTGCTTTCACATCATTATTCGCCATCAAATCATCTCTGTTCGGTTCACGATGAGCGTGAGCGTATGAAAGGAAAATTTTACCTCCGTCAATTCTGTAATTCACTCCGGCTTTTGGATTAAAGAACAACCAGTTTTTACTTAAATCTGCACCTTCTCCATCACCTGCCATCAGGATTTTAGTATTATAATTAATTTTTCTAAGCTGTAAATCACCAAAGAATTCAAAATTATCTACTCTTAATAAAGCTTTTGCAAAACCTGAGACTTCATTCTTCACAGAGCGGTTTCTGTAATATTCGCTTTCATCAATCTGAGGGAAAAATACTCCCGTCACATTTCCATAATGCCTTCCGTAATACTGATTCACAACGGCACCAAAGTTCAGATCCAGATTGTCAAACTTCCCGTACAATGTAGAAACCATTCCGTAGAAATCATTATTCAGCCATTTTTTTCTGATAAAATCTGAGTATTTTATCGTTTGCCCACCTTCAATGATATTAGGCAGATTGTACCTGGAGAAAAGATTTCCCTGCTTATAATTTTCATAATATCCTTTTCCTTTTGTATAGTGGAACGTGGTTTCAAGATTCCAGCGGTCGCTGAATTTCTGTTCCCAAAGCAACTGATAATGATTCTGTCTGTAGTTATCTGTTTCATTATCATAGAAACTTACAATATTCTCCCAATTGGCATCGTAGATGGCTCCTGAAATATTGAATTTCGGATCCGTTTCCCAGGTCTTTCGGTCAATACCATTCCAGGCCTGATAGGTTTTCTCTTTACCTCCAAAAGCCATTAAACGCAATTTTGTATTCCCTTCTTCAAATAAAGCAGTAAAGTTATAAGAATGTAAGTTCGATGAAGCTCTGTCTATATATCCGTCAGAATGAATATGGGTATATCTTCCCATCACGGAAAGACGGTTTTTCCAGAATTTCCCGGAACCTATTTCAGCTGAATATTTATAGGTATTAAATGATCCGTAGCTGTCGTCTGTTTTAAAATAAAACTTCTCTTCCGGATCTTTAGAAAGTACGTTAATACTTGCTCCAAAGGCAGAAACCCCGTTATTGGAAGTTCCTACTCCTCTCTGAATGACAATCTGTGAGGCAGAACTTGTTAAATCCGGAACATTGACAAAAAATGTACCCTGGCTTTCAGAATCGTTGTATGGAACACCATTCATCATGACATTGATAGCACTTCCTGAAACTCCACGAATTCTGAAACCGGTATATCCTACACCGTTTCCAGCATCTGAAGTAGAAATAATGGAGGTTTGATTTTTCAAAAGAATAGGAAGATCCTGTCCCAGATTCTTACTGTCCAGATCTTTCTGTACATTGATGATTTCCTTTGCTACCGGCAGTCTTTTGGTAAAGTTAACGGCTTCAATTTCCCTGACCTTTAGGGAATCCTTATTTTGAGCCTGGATAAAAGCTACAGAGCCTACACTAAGCCCTAAAAAAAATAATCCTTTCATTCTATAAATCTTTGACATTTAATGAATAAAAGGGGTGATTATGAGATAATTGACAAATAGTAAATGATACGTGATGTTTATCGATCATTTATCGCTAATCATCCATCAATTATTTAAATGGTTCCCTAAACAGCATTACCTGTTCCAGGTTCATTGGGTATAATCTCAGCCTGTTAAAGCACCCCTTTATTTCAGCCGCAAAATTACAAAAAATATATGAATTGGAATTAGGGTTTCGAGATGCGGGATAGTGGGTTACGAGGTGCGAGATTCGGGGTATTGGGTTTCGGGATACATGGATGGTTATGGAATGAAAAATAGGAGTTATCAAATGAATCATTCATCATTCATCATTCATCATTCATCATTTATAATTTATAATTATTTAGTACGTTTTGTTGTTCGCATCGATATAGTAGTAATTCGAGCCGTCTTTTGTCACTTCAAACATCTTGCCCAGTTTCCAGCTGAAGTTTCGTTTAATATTGGAATATTCAAAAGGAATGATAATCTTATTATTAACATCAATGATTCCAAATTTATCATTATTGGAAGCAACAATCATAGGATTAGCCACATCATCCCCTTCCAGAATGAACAGATACTGATATTGAGGATAGATCTGATATTGTCTGTAATCGGCTGCATTCACAAACTTTGATTTTTCAATGATTCCGTAAAAACCATTCAGGATATAGGCCTGAAATAGCTGTTGTTTATATTCTTCAAACTTACACTTTCCAAAATCTGCTTCTTTGAACTGATATACTCTCTTTCCAGACTGATCTATACGGTAAGAAATCATATTTTTTTCTACAGTAGCATATTCTTTTGTTCCAAATTTTCTGACTTTTTCATTAGGAGAATTCAGAAGGTTACAGTCTTCATAAAAAAATACGGCAATATGATATTCCGGCTGGATAATAAATTTCCCATTCTGATTGACATACCCGAACTGATCTCCTTTTTTCTTAGGAATCAAAACAGGAAGATCTTTGTTGATCACCACCAGATCAGCATTAGGTTTATTAGCTGCAACTGCTTTTTTAACCGTGCTTTTTGTTCCTTTCTTCACGGGAACTTTCTTCACAGATTTGGTCTGCGAGAAAACGAAAATCGAAATAAAAACACATAAAACATTCAGGATATTTTTCATATTCTCCATTTGTTTACAAAAATACGACCAAAAATAGATATTATAAAATTCATATTTATAAAGAATCTAAATAATTTCATTCTTATAAAATAGTAAAATTTCGTAATTTTGGGAACATTTTGAATTGTTTGATAATTTTAAAAAACTTTTGAAAAAGTGTAGATTATGCTGACTTTATTCGGTTAATGTTGCATCAAAATGCGAGAACTCAAAATGTCATTAACTGTATTTGTACAGACCGGTAAAGAAAAAGCAGGCCTACCTTTAATTTTGAAAGACCTTCTATTATGAGTATTTATAAGGATTACATCAAAGAGATTGAAGAAAGAAAAACCCAAGGGCTTCATCCAAAGCCAATTGATGGGGCTGAATTACTAAGCGAAATCATTACACAAATTAAAGATTCAGGTAATGCTGACCGATCAGATTCTCTTAAATTTTTCATTTATAACACACTACCCGGAACGACAAGTGCAGCGGGAGTGAAAGCAAAATTTTTAAAAGAAATTATTCTAGGTGAATCCGTAGTAGAAGAAATTTCCCCTGCATATGCCTTTGAATTGTTATCTCACATGAAAGGTGGACCTTCTATTGAAGTATTGCTGGATCTTGCTCTAGGTAACGATCCTGCAACAGCTAAAGAAGCAGCCAACGTTCTTAAAACTCAGGTTTTCCTTTATGAAGCGGATACAAACCGTCTGAAAGAAGCATTCAACAGCGGAAACGAAATTGCAAAAGAAATTCTTGAAAGCTACGCAAAAGCTGAATTCTTCACTAAACTTCCTGAAGTTGCAGAAGAAATCAAAGTAGTAACATTTATCGCTGGTGAAGGAGACATCTCTACAGATTTACTTTCTCCGGGTAACCAGGCGCACTCAAGATCAGACCGTGAACTTCACGGAAAATGTATGATCACTCCTGAAGCTCAGGAAGAAATCAAAGCTTTACAGGCACAACATCCTGATGCAAGTGTGATGCTTATTGCTGAAAAAGGAACAATGGGTGTAGGTTCATCAAGAATGTCCGGAGTAAACAATGTTGCTCTTTGGACTGGAAAACAGGCAAGCCCATATGTACCATTCGTAAACATTGCTCCTATTGTAGGAGGAACCAACGGGATTTCTCCAATTTTCCTTACCACAGTAGACGTTACCGGAGGTATCGGTATCGACCTTAAAAACTGGGTGAAGAAAGTTGACGAAAACGGAAACCCTGTTCGTAACGAAAATGGAGACATCGTTCTTGAAGAAGCGTATTCAGTAGCAACAGGAACTGTTTTAACAATCAATACAAAAGAAAAGAAATTATATAACGGTGATCAGGAATTGATCGACCTTACCAAATCTTTCACTCCTCAAAAGATGGAATTCATCAAAGCAGGTGGATCTTATGCTATCGTATTTGGTAAGAAGTTACAGACATTTGCCGCTCAGCTTTTAGGAGTTGAAGCTCCAGTTGTTTTTGCTCCATCAAAAGAAATTTCTCACGAAGGACAAGGACTTACTGCTGTAGAAAAGATTTTCAACAGAAATGCTGTGGGAACTACACCAGGAAAAGTTTTACACGCTGGTTCAGACGTTCGTGTACAGGTAAATATCGTTGGATCTCAGGACACAACAGGTCTTATGACTTCTCAGGAGCTTGAATCTATGGCAGCAACTGTGATTTCTCCAATTGTTGACGGTGCTTACCAGTCAGGATGTCACACTGCTTCTGTTTGGGATAAAAAAGCTCAGGCTAACATTCCGAAACTAATGAAGTTCATGAACGAGTTCGGTCTGATTACAGCCCGTGATCCGAAAGGTGAATACCACGCGATGACTGACGTTATCCACAAAGTTCTTAACGACATCACTGTAGACGAATGGGCCATCATCATCGGAGGTGACTCTCACACAAGAATGTCTAAAGGGGTAGCTTTCGGAGCTGACTCAGGAACTGTGGCTCTTGCATTAGCTACTGGTGAAGCATCTATGCCAATTCCTGAATCTGTAAAAGTAACCTTCAAAGGAAACATGAAAGAACACATGGATTTCCGTGATGTGGTTCATGCTACACAGGCTCAGATGTTGAAGCAGTTTGGAGGAGAAAACGTATTCCAGGGTAGAATCATCGAGGTTCACATCGGAACACTTCCTGCTGACCAGGCATTTACATTTACAGACTGGACTGCTGAGATGAAGGCAAAAGCTTCTATCAACATTTCTGAAGATAATACTTTGATCGAATCACTGGAAATTGCAAAAGGCAGAATCCAGATCATGATCGACAAGGGTATGGATAACCACAATAAAGTTCTTCAGGGACTAATTGACAAAGCAAACAAGAGAATTGAAGAGATCAGATCAGGTGAAAAACCTGCTTTGACTCCGGATTCAAACGCTAAATATTACGCTGAAGTAGTTGTAGATCTTGACGTAATTGTTGAGCCAATGATTGCTGACCCGGATGTAAACAATGATGATGTTTCCAAGAGATATACTCACGATACCATCAGAGATCTTTCTTACTATGGTGGTGAGAAAAAAGTAGATCTTGGTTTCGTAGGATCTTGTATGGTTCACAAAGGAGACCTTAAGATCGTTTCTCAAATGCTTAGAAACATTGAAAAACAACAAGGTAAAGTAGAATTCAGTGCTCCTCTTGTAGTAGCAGCTCCTACTTACAACATTATTGATGAGTTAAAGGCAGAAGGAGACTGGGAATTATTAGAAAAATATTCAGCTTTTGAATTTGATGATAACGCTCCAAAAGGAGAAGCTCGTGTTGAATACAAAAACGTAATGTACCTTGAGCGTCCTGGATGTAACCTTTGTATGGGTAACCAGGAAAAAGCAGCGAAAGGAGATACTGTTTTAGCGACTTCTACCCGTCTTTTCCAGGGAAGAGTAGTAGAAGATTCTGAACGTAAAAAAGGAGAATCTCTATTGGCTTCAACTCCGGTTGTTGTTCTTTCTGCGATTATCGGAAGAATCCCTAGCATTGATGAGTATAAAGCTGCTGTTGAGGGAATTGACCTTACTACTTTTGTTCCTTCTATTAAAGAATTAACAAGTACAAGCGCTCACTAAGAGATTATAAATACGTCGAAAGACCTATTAAAAACTATAGAAATGGAAGATTTTGGTCCTTTTAGGATTTAAAATCTTCCATTTTTTTGTTTAGAACGTTTCTATTTTAATATAGTTGCGTTTTTTTTTCGATAAAATCGGGAAAATAAATTCTAATTTTTCTTAAATTGAAAGTTATAAAATCTATTGATTTTAAAGTCAAAAACACCCTATTTATGGATTATAGGAACGTTTTTTGATGTACAAAAGAGTGATTTTTCTTTTTCATCCAATAGAAAAAGAAGCTTTAACGGAAAAAAGAACAAAACTAAAATACGATATGACTTTTGATATTGATATGATCAAAAAGGTGTACGAGCGTTACCCGGAAAGAATTGCTGCGGCAAGACAAATCGTGGGAAAACCTCTTACCCTTTCAGAAAAAATTCTTTACACCCACCTTTGGGAAGGAAATGCTACACAAGCATATGAACGAGGAAACTCTTATGTAGACTTTGCACCAGACAGAGTAGCAATGCAGGATGCCACAGCACAGATGGCTCTTTTACAATTCATGCAGGCAGGAAAACCTAAAGTAGCGGTTCCTTCTACTGCTCATGCGGATCACCTGATCCAGGCGAAAGTAGGTGCAGACAAAGATTTACAGGAAGGGATCAACAAAAACTCTGAGGTATTTAACTTCCTGAGTTCTGTATGTGATAAATACGGAATCGGATTCTGGAAACCGGGAGCAGGTATCATTCACCAGGTTGTACTAGAAAATTATGCTTTCCCTGGAGGAATGATGATTGGTACTGACTCTCACACAGTAAACGCAGGAGGATTAGGAATGGTAGCAATCGGTGTTGGAGGTGCTGATGCAGTAGATGTAATGGCAGGAATGGCCTGGGAGCTTAAAATGCCAAAACTTATCGGGGTAAAATTAACCGGTAAAATGAATGGATGGACCTCTGCAAAAGATGTTATCTTAAAAGTAGCAGGAATCCTTACGGTAAAAGGAGGTACAGGATGTATCGTAGAATATTTCGGTGAAGGTGCAGAATCTCTTTCCGCAACAGGTAAAGGTACCATCTGTAATATGGGTGCTGAAATAGGAGCTACAACTTCTACTTTCGGGTATGATGATTCAATGAGAAGATATCTTTCCGCTACAGGAAGACAGGATGTAGTGGATGCTGCTGATACAATTGCAGAACACTTAACAGGTGATGCTGAAGTATATGCTAACCCTGAACAATATTTCGATCAATTAATAGAAATCAACCTTTCTGAACTGACTCCTCACTTAAACGGACCTTTCACTCCGGATTTAGCGACACCAGTTGCTGAATTCAGAGCTAAAGCTGAAGCTAACGGATGGCCTTTAGAAGTTGAATGGGCGCTTATCGGTTCTTGTACCAACTCTTCTTATGAAGATTTATCAAGAGCAGCTTCCATTGTAGAGGATGCGGTATCAAAAGGGGTAAAACCTAAAGCAATCCTTGGAATCAACCCTGGTTCTGAGCAGGTGAAATTCACAGCAGAAAGAGACGGTTTCTTAGATTCTTTCAGAAAATTTGAGAATGCAAGAATCTTTACCAACGCTTGTGGACCATGTATCGGACAGTGGGACAGAGAAGGGGCAGAAAAAGGAGAGAAAAACTCAATCATCCACTCTTTCAACAGAAACTTCGCGAAAAGAGCAGATGGTAACCCGAATACCCACGCATTCGTAGCTTCTCCGGAAATGGTAGCTGCTGTAGCAATTTCTGGTAGACTGGACTTCAACCCTATTACGGATACTTTAACAAATGAAGCAGGTGAACAGGTAAAACTTAACGAGCCTAAAGGTTTCGAACTTCCTGCAAAAGGATTTGCGGTAGATGACAACGGATATCAGGCGCCATCAGAAGACGGTTCCAGTGTTGTTGTCAACGTAAGCCCAACTTCAGACAGACTTCAGTTATTGGAAGAATTCCCGGCTTGGGACGGTAAAAACATTGAAGGCGCTAAAGTATTGATCAAAGCTTTCGGAAAATGTACTACCGACCACATTTCTATGGCTGGACCTTGGTTGAAATACAGAGGTCACCTTGATAATATTTCAAACAACATGTTGATTGGAGCGGTGAATGCCTACAACATGGAAACCAATAAAGTTAAAAACGAATTAACCGGTGAATACGGTGAAGTTCCGGCTGTACAAAGAGCTTACAAAGCTGCAGGTGTTCCAACAATTGTTGTGGGAGACCAGAACTATGGTGAAGGTTCTTCCAGAGAGCACGCTGCCATGGAACCTAGACACCTTGGTGTAAAAGCAGTATTGGTAAAATCATTCGCGAGAATCCACGAAACGAACCTTAAAAAACAAGGGATGTTGGGAATCACTTTCGCTAATGAAGCTGACTATGATAAAATCCTGGAAGATGACACGGTTAACTTCTTAGATCTTGACCAGTTTGCTCCAGGAAAACAACTGACTTTAGAATTCGTGCATGCTGACGGAACTAAAGACATCATTATGGCCAACCATACTTACAACGATCAGCAAATTGATTGGTTTAAAGCTGGTTCAGCGCTAAATCTGATCAAACAACAGGAAAAATAAGATTAATTGTTAGATTAATTAATAGAAAGGCGGCTTCAATTGAAGTCGTCTTTTTTATTTCAACTTTCTTGAACTGAACTTTGGTGAATATTCCAAACCTTAGGTTTTAGAAACCTGTAAGCTTTAACTCTCAAATGAATATCATGATATTCCATCACTTTAATCTATCCAAAAGCGCCGCTCTATAGCTTTCTCCAATAGGAATCTCATATTCAGAAAGAATCACCTTTTTAGCTCCAACACTTTTTATTTTATCCAGATTGACAATGAAAGATTTATGAATCCGCACAAACTTTTCAGAAAGCTGATTTTCCATAGATTTAAGAGTATCCAGAACAATAAATTCATCAGTTGCTGTCCTGATATTAACATAGTCTTTGATACTTTCAATATAAAGAATCTCATGAAAGCCAATACGATGCCTCTGCCCTGAAGATTTTACAAAGAAATGGGTATTTTCTTCCTGTGGAAAAGAAAACCGCTCCTGAGCCTTTAATACACTCTTTTGAAATCTTTCAAATGAAATAGGCTTCAATAAATAATCCACGACATTATGCTCATAGCCTTCCAGGGCATACTCTGAATAGGCCGTTGTCAGAATATATTTCTGATCAGGTCCTACAATTTTCATAAAATTGATTCCTGTAAGCTCAGGCATCTGAATATCCAGAAAGATGAGGTCAGAATCATTTTTTTGCAGATACTCCAAGGCCAGAATAGGATTCTCGGTTGAAAATACCAATTCAAGAAAGGGAATCTTCTCTACATAATGTTCAAGAAGAGAGATGGCCAGCGGCTCATCATCCACAATAATGCATTTTATCTTATTCATCCCTTAAATCAATTTTTAAATCTACAATAAATTCTGTTTCCAAGTCCCGGATCTCAAGCTGATGTTTAGGGTATAATATTTCCAGTCTTTTTTTCACATTCTGAATTCCTATTCCTGAAACGGTATCTTTCATTTTCTTTGTTTTAAAATTCAAAAGATGAAAATGCAGAATCTTATCGTGATCAGAAATTTTCATTTCAAAACCTTTATCACGGAAATCACCATGCTTAAAAGCATTCTCAACGAAAGGAACCAATAACATGGGTGAGATCTTCAGCTGAGGATGCTGAATATCTTTTTCTATCAGCAATAATTCAGGATTTCTGATCCTAAGTTTTTCCAGCGCAATCAGACTGTCAATATAACCAATTTCCTTATCCAGAGAAATGGAGTCTTTTTCAAGATCTTTTGTGCTGTACCTCAGCAATTGCCCAAGTTCTTCAATGGCAGGAAGTGCTTTATCTGACTTTTGATAGACAAGAGAATAGATATTATTTAATGAATTAAAAATAAAATGAGGATTGATCTGAGTTTTTAACGCTTGCAGTTCTGCCTGCTTCTTTTCAATCAGGAGCTGCTTCTTGTCATTTTCCGCTACTCCATATTTTTCCAGAATCCATAAAATACCGGCTATAAAAGTAGTCAGAGAACTGTTATAAATGTTATCAAAGAAATAGTAAAGAAGCCCTGTTTTTTCATCATAATTCCGGAAACCAAGAGTAGAAGGCAGAATCATTTCTTCCAAAGCATATCTCATAGAGGCAAAACATACAAGTGTCAGAATAAACACAAAAACAGCAGAATACAGTTTTTCAAGCTTAAAAAACTTTGGAAATATAATCAGATAGGAAATATAGAACGTGGTAATTTTTACAATAAAATAGGTAATTCTCAGAATATGCAATTCAGTACGGTTGGTCTCCGGAACAAAAAAATTAGGGGTAATGACGGTTCCAAAAAAATTGAATCCCCAATAAATAATTTGAAGCCAGATAATTTGCTTTTTAGTCATATTCAAATATAAATCACTGTGGGGATACTTCATCTACTGTTTTCGATAAAAACCTGTTTTTTCCCGATGAAAATTTTTTGACACGCATAATGTTGCCCTTCATCTAAATGCTCTTTCCATTCAAAAGCCCTTCCAATACTTTTGTCAGAGAAATTTAACACAACTATTATTTAATCTGTCATTAATATCCCATGAAAAAACATATCTTATTTATAGCGATCCTTACTTTTTCTTTTGTGGCAGCACAAACCAAAGATACTACCGCCAATGTCAATAAAATTGAGGCCGTAACGGTGAATGGTAAAAAAGCTCTGGTAGAACGTAAAGTGGACCGTCTTGTTTATAATGTCCAGAATTCTATGCTTTCACAGGGCAGTTCAGGGACTGAAGTTCTGGCGGGAACTCCTTTATTGCAGGTGGATGAAAATAAAGGACTTCTTTCTATTGCCGGAAAAAATGGAGTTTCTGTAATGGTGAACGACCGGATGCTCAATCTTTCCGGATCAGAACTCATCAATTATCTGAGAAATATTCGTTCTGAAAATATTTTGAAAATAGAAGTGATCACGACTCCACCTGCCAAATATGAAGCTCAGGGAAACAGCGGAATTATCAATATTGTTCTTAAAAAGAATCAGAATCTGGGATGGAGCGGTTATCTCAATACCAATTATACGCAGAGAACCTATGCTGGTTTCAGCAGTGTGGCAGGAGTAAATTACCAAAACGAAAAGATAAAAGCTTCTGTAAAGGTGATGGGCTATGACGGAGATAAAAGATCAGTAGAAAATTATAAAATAACAGGTCAAAGTTCTTCTGTCAGCAAAAATGACAGAAGGGATATGAATGACGGACTGGGGCTGAATGCCAATTTTGACTATTCTCTTTCTAAAAATTCCAATATAGGATTGGTATATGATATTACAAAGGGACATACCGATATGGATATCAATTCAGCACAAAGTTACTTTACAGATGGTACGTCTACTTTACAAACAGAGACAGATTCAAAGCATCGCTCTCCTTTTACCACCCAAATGCTTAATCTCTATTTTGATCAAAAACTGGGTGAGCATAAACTTAGTTTCGGAGCTAATTATTATGGCAATTTACCCGATACTGAAGTTAATTTTACAACAAAAAATGTTGCCAGTAATGCCACTCAGATCGTTAGAAATCTCTCTTCTGTAGATTACAAAATATACTCCGGACAGGCAGACTTAACTCTAAATTTCAAAAAAATCCAGTTGGAAACAGGTGCGAAATACAGCCAGTTTTCTAATAATTCGGATATTGGATATTTTAATTTCACTAATGGAGATTATATCATAGATCCAGCAAAGAGTAATCTTTTTGATTATCATGAAAAGAATTATGCAGGTTATATCAGTGCCAGTAAGGACCTTGGTGAAAAATGGTCTGTGAAGGCAGGACTCCGCTATGAATATACCCAAACCAGCGGCTTCTCTCCTACTACCCAATCAAAATCAGAAAATAATTACGGAAAGTTTTTCCCTACAGCTTATGTATCTTATAAAGCCAATGAAAACAATCAGTTCAGTATTAATTATTCAAGAAGAATCAACCGTCCTTACTTCCGGGCTTTAGATCCGTTCCGATGGTATTCTAATCCCAATACGTATTATACAGGAAATCCAATTCTGCAGCCATCTTTCAATCATAATATTGAATTCAATTATATTTTCAAAAGTAAATTTTCTACTAATCTTTACTATCAGAGAACAACGAATAATTTTGACCAAATTTCCCTTCTGAATGGGATTAACCTTGTGAGCACCTATGAAAACTATTATAATCAGAATGTTTACGGAATCAACCTCAATTATACGGACACCTATTTCAAAATCTGGGAAAGTAATATCTCTACCTCCTTCAGCTATAATGAAACTCAGATTACAAGATTCAATCTGGTTGCTAAAAATGGACAGTCATTTTATTTTTCTTTGAACAATACCTTCCAGCTGAATAAAGCTAAGACATTCATGCTATTTGTCAACTACTGGAATAATCTTCCTTCCAGAGATGGATATTTTTCTGTGAAAAACACAGCAAGTCTGGATGCAGGAATCAAAATGAGCTTTGCAGAAAAGGCTCTTCAGGTCAATCTTTCCGTAAGCGATATTTTCAGACAGTCCGGATTGAGGGCTGATATGTATTTTACTGATAACACACAGTCATTCAACAACTATTGGGATGCCAGAAGAATGACACTCAGCATCACTTATAATTTTGGGAATCAGAAAGTAAAATCAAATAACAGAGCAGTCAATTTTGAAGAAAAAAACCGTGCCCAATAACTGCAAAAAGCTAAGCACAGGGAATTTTCCCTGAGATAACCATGATCATATATATAAAAAAAACAGAGTGTACTGCTCTGTTTTTTTGTTTAAATAATTTATAAATCACGCTAATATTTAGAACCTGAATTCAATTCTGGCAAATAAAAACCTTCCTCCTATACCGTACTGGGAAACCTGTCTGGAATACACAAACTGATTATCAGCAGTTAACGAGCTTATATTGGGGCTTTTAGAAGGCAGAATATTCAAGATGTTATTGCTCCCGATCGTGGCCGAAATATTTTTATTGAAATCATATCCTACAGATAAATCTGTCACAAAGCGGTTATTAAGAACAAAATGCTCTGTACTTCCTGTTACTCCGTCAAAATTAGCATCCAAAACATCTGCATCGGTCACTTTACCAAAGAAAGAATTACGTAATAGGAAAGTAAATCCGGAAACCCTCAAAGTATTGGACAGGGTAGCTTTTACGCGGGGGACAGCCTCTTCAAAATACACTCTATTGGGTTCTGAGAAATAATTATCAATCTGGCTTACCAATTTAGGGGAAGCATGAATATCTCCGATTCTTTTGGTCTGATTAAAGTTGATTCCCAGATTATTCTCCAAGGAAACCCCTGATGATATTTTTGAATTCTGAGAGATGGTAATATCCAACCCTTTTGTCTGAGAGTCTACAGCATTGGCAAAGAAATTTGCAGAACTGGCTCGTGCAAGATCAAAAGCATTTTGCAGCACTTGATCATCAGAAGTTATGACCTTATCCGGACGGGAAAACAGATCCGTAAGCACTACTCTATCCTTAATCTTTATTAAATAAGCATCTGCTGTGAACGTCAGGCTTAACGATGGTATCTTCCAAGTAATTCCTGTGCTATAGGATTGTGAAGTTTCCTGTTTTAATTTAGGAATACCCAGTGCCTGTGCTGCTTCAGAATTATTCCTGAAAGTACCAACCTGTGTAGTTTTTCCCTGCTGAATCAGTGTAGAAGTAGAGCTATAATAGATTTGAGCTAATGAAGGTGCTCTGAATCCTGTAGAAACAGCACCTCTCCAGTTAAGATTGGGAGCCAGTTTTACATTGGTTGCAAGTTTATAATTGAATGTAGATCCGAAGTCTGAATAATTCTCATATCGTAAAGCACCTTCCAACAGCCATCCGTCAGTGACTTCCAACTCTGCATCAGCATAAGCAGCAACACTGTTTCTGTTTCCGGAAACGGCATTTTCCGGACTGAATCCTGGGAAAACCTGCGCTCCAGCCGGTCTTATATTTCCGAAGAAATCGGTTACTTTCTCATTTTCAGGAGTTTTAGCCGTTACCACACGTCCATAAATATCATAAGAAGCATAAGAATTTTCTTTTCCGGCATTTACTTTATAGTTTTCATGTCGGTACTCAGCACCGAACGCAAGGTTCAATCCTTTCAGCACATCATATTTTTTGGAGAAGTCCAGATTGACGGTATTTTGTGAAAACTCAGATCCTCCGGCATCAAAGGTTCTTGGAGAGCTGTCCGTCAAAGAAGCATTAAATGTATTGACAACTCCAAAGCCAAAGGTATTTTTCCCGAATGTATTACTGAAATCTACATTCCAGCCATTCCATTTCCCTTTGATTCCTGCAGCAAGAGAATAATCATTTACCGCTGCTTCAATCTGGGGAAGATATCCGTTGGGAGTCACTGCATTGATATTTCTTTCCGTATTCGGAAGTCTGTAAAATCCTCCGGCATTTCCAAGGCGGTAGCTATACCCACCAAATGAGTACACTTTCCAATCATCATTTACAGGAATTTCAGAGTTGAAGAAAAGCTGCCCGGATTGTAATTTAGACTGTCCCGCTCTCAAACTGAAATCTTTTCTCTCCAATCCTCGGTAATTAAGCTCCTGAGACGTAAAATCTTTACCTAATATATTTTGAAGGTCAGAAATACTGTTTGCCCCTGAGATCTGAGACTGGAAATCAGATCCAAAATAACCCACCTTAGTTGCATATTGTTTTACTGTATTGATAATCTGCTGAGTATTGGAAGTATTCGTAATATTTTTATACAAGCCATCAATATTAACTCCATCCTGCAATGCTCTGTAATTAATAGCATTATAAGCATTGTAAATATCTCCTTCCCTCACTCCGGCTCTGGAATAGGGATCGCGGTACTGAGCAGAACCCGTAACATTAATAAATCCGGATTTTCCTATTTTCGCTCCATAATTAAGGTCTACAGAAATCGTCTGTCCATCCACTCCTCCTGAGAAATTATTGGCAACAGGCGATGCGTATCCTCCCAGAAACACTTGTCCGGAAAGTCCTAATCTCTTTTTCAGTCCGAGGTTAACAACTCCTGCGATGGCATCAGAACCATATTGAGCAGAAGCACCGTCTCTTAAAACCTCAATTTTTTCTAAAGCAAAGGCCGGAATCGCGTTAAGATCAGTTCCTACAGAGCCTCTTCCCGGTGTAAGCGTAACATTAATCAATGAAGACTGATATCTTCTTTTCCCATTGAGTAAAACCAAGACCTGATCCGGGCCTAATCCTCTTAAAAGAGCAGGATCTACAAAGTCAGTTCCATCGTTAACGGTGTGTGAGGTGGATGAAAATGAAGGGACAATATAATTTAAAGCCTGGCTGATATTGTTAGTCGGACTTTGTTTTAAAATTTTTGATATGTTGATGATATCTACCGGAACGGGCGTATCCGTTAATGATCTTCCGGAACCTCTTGATCCAAGGATGACCACATCATCTATTTTTTTAGATTGTAAAGTGTCCGTCTGGGCGTAATAAAATGTTGAAATAAGCGCGATAGAAGGGACAAATATTCTTTTTTTGAAATTATGCATGTTGATTGTTGTTTACTTTTTGTTGTTAAAAATTGTTTTTAAGCAATATAAATCCTGTAACCCTAAAATGTAAGGTTACCAGTGACGTCCGGAATGTTTGTATTATTTTTTAGAAATAGAAAGTGCTAGCAGCAACAACACATGCGCATATAGAAATGGCATGAAAACATATCAGAATAATGAAGACTCACTTCATGATCTGAAGAATAAAAAATTACTGATGGAATGTGATTTCCCTTGTCTTTAAACATTGATTTTAACTTTAAAACAAAAATTCAAGATGGGATAATGATAGAATGATAAACATTTTTTCCGGAAGATCCGGCTTATCGATTGCAGCACCTTGCTTGTTTTTGCAGGTTGCTATCCCATCTAGAGATTCTTGATAATTACCCGGCAAAGATATAATTATTTCGGAAATAAAAAAAATTTCAGCTTAATTTTTCGATTTTCACAATTTTACCGTAACAAATTCTGTTTTTCAGCGTCTAACCGGATATCAGTAAAAAACATTATGAAAAAAACGATTTTCGCTTTATCTTTATTAAGCTCTGTTTTTGTTTTTTCACAAGAAAAAAATAATAAACCACAGGAAAAACAAATTGAAGGGGTAGTCATCACCAAAACTAAAAAAGCCGTTGAACAAAAGGCAGACCGTACTATTTTTGACTTTTCCGAGCAACCTCAGCTAAATAACGGAAATGTTCTGGAAGGAATAAAAAAACTTCCGGGACTGGTATCCACTGATATCGCAGGGATGATGTATCAGGGAAAAATGCTGGAAGTATATCTTAACGGAAGACCTCTGAATATTACCTCCAATGAATTGAACTCCTTTCTGGAAGGGATGCCTGCCAATTCTGTAGAAAGAATTGAGGTAATCACCCAACCAGGAGCAGAGTTTCCGGCTACTTCCGGAGGTGCCATTATGAATATCATCACCAACAAAAATGCTAATAAATATTTAACCGCTACGTATTCTGGAAATTATTCTTTCACGAATTATGATAAATTCAGAAACAGAACCACAAACTCTGTTAACTTAAATGCAAGAAATAAATATTTCGGATGGCAGCTGAACGTTGGTCAAAATTACCGCGAAAGTATGCTGAATGGCCAGCAGGATGAACTTTTAACGAGTCACACTGACAGATATGCACGTGGATATTTTGCCAAATCCGGATTGACTTTTGATTTAGGGCAGGACAGATTATTATTGAACTACGATATTTATCACAACAATAATGACAACTATACTCTAAGTGATGGTCATGGAGATTTACCTTTTCAGAATAATCCAAAGGATTTGAGAGAAGCTTTTTATACGTCTTCAGATGTTGCTCACACCAATAGTTTGAGACAGGAAGCTGTAGTAACGTACCAGAAACGTTTTGCAGACAAATCTCAGAAACTGGACTTTCAATTGGGTTATACAAGATCGGACAGTAAATTTGCACAGGATAATTTCTTCCAGAACGGTAATTTTGCAGCCGCACCTTATTTACCTATTAACAGCCCTACAAATGGTTTAAAAGATATTCTGAACAATAAATCGGTGATGAATATTGCCAACTTCAAAGTAGATTATGCCCAGCCGATCAAACTTCTTGATGGCGGAAAAGTAAGCTTCGGAGGTTTGTATGAGAAACAGGATTATGATACGGAAAGTTTTGGCTTAACCAATCTTGAATATCAAAGACAAACAGCTTCAACTTATTTAGAATTTCAGGCTAAATTGAAAAAGTTTGACTTCACATTGGGTTCCCGCGCTGAAAATTATGATATTTCAGGAGTAACGAGGTATTTCGATAAAGATGCAAAATTGGTGGAGGCTAATTTGATTCCTTTCAATAAGTTTAAACTTTTCCCGAACGCGAGTATACAGTACAACATGATGAATCAGGTGTATGTTGCTGCGAATTACAACAGAAAAATCAGCTTACCAAGTATTTCTGCTTTGAACCCGAATAACGTAACATTCTCAGGACCAAGTACAGAAGTAAATGGTAACCCGAATCTACAGCCTACTATTTTTGATAATTATGAGTTGAAAATTTCAGCTTTTGATTATGCATTTATCGGATATAGTGTAAGTTCGGCAAGTAATCAGGTAGCACAGATCATCCGAAAAGACGGAAGAAAACTTTACAACGAGCAGGTGAACATTTCGAATATGAAAATTCACAACTTTAATGTGGGATTACCAGTTCCTTTTATGATTTTCAGCAAGCCTTTGAGCGAAATTATGAAGTTTGATTTCAATCCCGATAAAATTAATTTCATGTACTTATATGCTGGTTATCAGAAACATGATATCGACAATCTGAATAATAAAGGGTTCTGGATTTTCAATATTATGACTCAGATTCTTTTGCCTAAAGACATCAAGATGACAGCCAATTACAGCTATCTGACTCCCAAGGCAGGGTATTTCTACTTCACCGCAGAAAAACCATTCAACAACTCGCTTGATATTACGTTGACGAAAAAGTTTATGAACAATCGTCTGACGCTTTCTGTTTTTGCGAATGATATTTTCAACGGACAGATGATGCAGGTACGTTCTAATCCACCATCAGGAACTCCTGTGATGATCAGCAGTAAATATGATACGAGAAATTTCGGATTTTCCATCAACTATAAAATTCCGACAAGAAATAAACTGGCAAAAGAGGATCCAAATATCCTGAACCAGACTAAAAAAGAGGATAACGGAGGCGTAATGCAGCAGGCACAGTAATTCTTCTTTGTAATAGAATAAAATAGGTGGTAATTATTTTACCACCTATTTTTTTTGTACAGAATAGGTTTTGGCTAAAGCCAATGGATGGTTTTATAAAAGTAAAACGGGCTAAAGCCCGTTCCTATTGATAGTAAAATGGTGTTATTGGTGAAAATATTAGTGACATTTGTGTTTACATTTACATCAGAAATCTATCGTCTGAAACCTCCAGTCCAGTGTATCCACCAAAGTTAGCTGATTAACACTCACCGGAAGATCCGTAATAATTTTTAATGCCTGAAGAGCCATCATGCTACCTATCATTCCTGGAAGAGCTCCCAGGACGCCAAGACTGTCACAATCCGGTACGTCTTCATCGAAAGGTGGTTCAGGGAAAATATCCCTTAAGCTTTTGCTTCCATTATGATTAAACACGGAAACCTGTCCTGAAAATCCTAAGATACTTCCATAAACCAAGGCCTTTTTTAATTTCACACAGGAATCATTCACCAGATATCTTGTTGAAAAGTTATCTGAACCGTCAATAATAATATCGTATTGGGAAATAATTTCTTCAACATTTTCATCATTGATTTTTTCTTCAATTCCTATGAATGTAATCTGATGATTGAGTTCTTTCACGAATGTTTCAGCGCTCTTCACTTTGGATACTCCTACTCTGTTTTCAGTATGAATAATCTGCCGGTTCAGGTTGTGAAGTTCTACATGATCAAAATCTGCAACGCCCAAAGTTCCTACTCCTGCAGCAGCTAAATACTGTATAATTGGACTCCCCAAACCTCCGGCCCCGATGACAAGAACTTTGGAAGACTTTATTTTCTTTTGTCCTTCCAATCCTATTTCTTCAATAAATATCTGTCGGCTGTACCGTGAAAAATGATCTTCTTTTTTCATGCTTTATGATAATTGAACCATTAAGATTTTTAAAGCTTTTAAGAATAGTTAAGGTGAGCTTCGCTTGAAAAAGATACTGTGTTAAAAATCTTCGATTTTTTTTAATTAAACTTCACCTCTTCCAAGTTCTTAATGGTTTTAAAAAATTAAAATCCACTGTATACGGAATCCCAGTCTTTCATTACAGGATCATAGCCTGCTTTTTTGATCATGACTCTGATTTCATCCATACTTCTCTCGTCACTGGTTTCAAACTGTTCCAGAGATTCTTTATCCACCGCATATCCTCCCGGATTGGTTTTTGAACCAGCACTCATAGCGGTTGCTCCCAGAGAGACAATATTATTTCTGAAGACTTCATTTTCCCTGGTAGAAATGGAGATTTCAAGGTCTTCATTCCAGATTCTGTAGGCACAGATCAGTTGAAGAAGATCTTTATCTTCCATAATGAAATTAGGTTCAATGATTCCTTCTGCCGGTCTGAGCCTTGGAAACGAAACTGAAAACTTACTTTTCCAGTATTGTTTCTGAAGATAATCAATGTGTAACGCATTGAAAAAACTATCCACTCTCCAGTCTTCAAGTCCAAGGAGAACTCCGAGCCCTATTTTATGAATTCCTGCTTTCCCTATCCTGTCTGGAGTTTCGAGACGGAAATGGAAGTTAGATTTTTTACCCTTCGGGTGATATTCTCTGTACACATCCTGATGATAAGTTTCCTGATATACCAAAACGGAATGTACTCCTTCATCATGAAGCAGTTTATATTCATCTTCCAATAAGGGCTGAACTTCGATAGAAATATTGGAAAAATGAGACTTTAACTTACGGACAGCATTCTGAAAATAAGGAACTCCTACTATTTTATTAGCTTCACCGCTTACCAGCAATACATGATTCACTCCCATTGATTTCAGGACTGAGGCTTCGATCATCAGTTCCATATCGGAAAGCGTTTTCCTTTTCAGGTTATTATCGAGACTGAATCCGCAATAGGTACAGATATTCTGACATTCATTGCTGAGATACAGCGGTGCATACAACTGAATGGTTTTTCCAAATCGTTTTTGGGTGAGCATCTGTGTCATTCTTGCCATCAGTTCCAGTTCCTGAGAAGCGGCTGGTGACAGGAGATTCAGAAAATCATCAAGGGTTTTATTCTTTTTCTGAAGACTGCATCTTACATCGGCCAGACTCACTTTTCCAAGCTTATTCTTTACCTCATCCCACTGGTAGTTTTCAAAAACATCTTTAAAGCTTTTCATGAGTCTGATTTATTCAAATAAAAACGAAGTAAGCGGACTTGAAGCTTCAGCATGGTTGGCAATCGCTCCCAATCCAGATTCGAATGCTCTTCTTCCGGCAATCACACCTTCTTTAAAAGCAACAGCCATATTCAGTGGATTTCTGGCTACAGCAATGGCAGTATTCACCAAAACAGCATCTGCTCCCATTTCCATTGCTTTTGCAGCATCTGAAGGTGCCCCGATTCCTGCATCCACCACTACGGGAACATTACTCTGGCTGATGATTATTTCCAGGAAATCCTGTGTTCTTAATCCTTTATTTGTTCCAATGGGTGCTCCCAAAGGCATTACTACAGCTGTTCCGGCATCTTCAAGACGTTTACATAAAACAGGATCTGCATGAATGTAAGGCATGACAATAAATCCTAATTTGGCCAATTCTTCCGTAGCATATAAGGTTTCAATAGGATCGGGAAGTAAATATTTCGGATCCGGATGAATTTCCAGTTTTACCCAGTTCGTTTCCAGTGCTTCTCTGGCTAATTGGGCTGCCAATACAGCTTCTTTGGCCGTTCTTGCTCCGGAAGTATTGGGTAGAAGATGAACGTTGGTTTCTTTTAATGAATCAAGCAGATCATCTTCACTGGATTGGGCATCAATTCTTTTGAGCGCCATTGTCACCATATTGCTTTCTGATGCGATGACAGATTGTACCATATCTCTCATACTTCCGAATTTTCCTGTTCCTAAAAACAGTCTTGATTCAAAAATTCTTCCTGCTATTTCTAATTTCTGATTGTTCATATCATTACTTTTTTTAGTTCATTAATTAAGGTCGGTTGCTTTGTAATGAGCCCAGATACAGCAACACCATAAATTCCGATTTCCTGTAACGGCAAAACATCTTCAAGGGTAACGCTTCCTATTGCAAATATTTTGGGAATGTCTATTGATTTTTCTCTTAACCCATCAATGATATTCTGGTAGCCTTCAAATCCAAGAACAGGACTCAGCTTTTCTTTGGTTGTGGTAAATCTCAATGGTCCTAAACCGATATAATCACAAGATTCTTTGATTCTCTGGATGACATCTGAAAGGGTATTCGCTGTTCCGCCAATAATTTTATTTTCACCTAAGATCAGTCTTGCTTCTTCAATGGTACTGTCGTTCAATCCTAAATGAACCCCATCTGCATCTATTTCTTTGGCTATTTGTACATGGTCATTGATGATACAAACCGCCTGATATTCTGAAGAAAGTTGTTTTGAAATTTCACAAAGATTGATTAATTCGTTTTCAGGAGCATTTTTCCATCGAACCTGCACCCATTGAATTCCGTTGTCTAAGGCTTTTCGGATACAAAGTTCCTGTTCCTTCTGGGTGTTTCCTTGTGATATGTATTGTAATTTTTCCATGTTTTCTATGAATGCGTTCCCAGTAAAGAGGGATTGCTTTTTAAAAATTTTTCGATGTATAATTTCCCATTTTTACAGGCAACTTCCATGTTTTCTCCTTTCGCCAGTTCTGCAGTAATTGCTGAAGATAAAACACAGCCGGAACCATGTTTAGGAAAATAAGTTGTACTACCTTCGGCCGGAATTAAAAGCGTTTCTTTTTCATTTTCAACTAAAATATCCGTTCCTAAATGATCTTTCCGGTGTCCTCCTTTGATCAGTAATGAGCATTCATTTGTATCCGGCAAAAGATCACCTCCTCTTAAAACACTGTATTCGTTATAATTAGGAGTTATTAAACTGAGTTTATTAACCACATCTTTTAATTGAGGAAGTGTTTCAAGGTCAAAAAATGTGAATTCAGAAGTACTTTTCAGAACAGGGTCCCAAACGATTTTCGCTTCAGGGTTTCCTTTTTGAACTGTTTCTACAATCTTACCCAGAAATTGGGCATCCTTCACGATCCCGATTTTCACTGCTGAAACGGGATAACTTTCCATCAGCACCTGAATCGCTTCAGTTACTTCATCTATAGGTCGCCATTCTAAACTCAGGCATTTCGAAGCGATTTGCAATGTTAATGCTGTACATACTCCAAGTCCCATCACTTTCGATTGCTCAAAAGTTTTACTATCTGATAATAAGCCTGCTCCGCCACTGGGGTCGAAGCCTGCGATGCTTATGACATAAGGACGTTCCTGCATTTTTTGAATACATTTAAGGGTTCTTCACTTTCCCAGATAGCTCCTAATAAGGCTGCTCCATCTGATTCTGATTCGAAAACTTCACGAATATTATCCTGATTAATTCCTCCAAGGCCAATCAATTTGACATCCGGATTATTCCGATGTTTTATTTCTTCCTTTATGGTAGAATCCAGTCCATATCCTTTTTTGGAGATACTTGGAAAGAACGGGCTTATGAAAGCATATTCCCATTCTTTTTCCAAAGTATTGTATGTTTTAATATCATGTACCGAAGTTGAAATGGTATTGTCTTTCACAAAAGACTTATACATTTCTTCCTGCCGATCAATCTCCCTGAAATGAAACCTTGAAATAGTAAATTCCTTCCCAAGATCGTAATGCGTATGCAGCACCAGTTGTGGATAGAAAACTTCATCAATCTGCGTGATGAATTCCCTCATTTCATTATGGCTGAGCCACGGTTTACGGATGTGAAGCAGATCAAGACCTTCCTGAAACATTTGATTAATAAGATCTGTTTCGTTCGGGACAATCAATTCAGGAGTGATAACGAGGATCATATATAGATTTCTTTTCCTTTTTCTATGAATTCCTGTGATTTATCCAGCATTCCCTGTTCTGCAGATTCACGAATTTCCTGTGTAATTTTCATGGAACAGAATTTCGGTCCGCACATGGAACAGAAATGGGCAATTTTTGCTCCTTCTGCAGGAAGTGTTTCATCGTGATAAGCTCTCGCCGTTTCAGGATCTAATGAAAGATTGAACTGATCTTCCCATCGGAATTCAAATCTTGCTTTACTTAATGCATTGTCTCTGTATTGCGCTCCCGGATGACCTTTTGCCAAATCTGCTGCGTGAGCTGCCAGCTTATAAGTAATTACCCCAACTTTTACATCATCTTTATTCGGAAGACCTAAATGTTCCTTCGGCGTTACATAGCAAAGCATTGCACATCCAAACCATCCGATCATGGCAGCCCCGATTCCGGAAGTAATGTGATCATAACCTGGTGCAATATCCGTTGTTAAAGGACCTAAAGTATAGAACGGAGCTTCATGGCATTCTTCCAGTTGCTTTTCCATGTTTTCTTTGATCATATGCATCGGAACGTGTCCAGGTCCTTCAATCATTACCTGTACATTATGTTTCCATGCAATTTTTGTCAGTTCACCTAAAGTTTCCAGTTCTGCAAACTGAGCGGCATCATTGGCATCTGCAATAGATCCCGGACGAAGACCGTCTCCCAGAGAGAAAGCTACGTCATATTTCTTCATGATCTCACAGATCTCCTCAAAATGAGTGTACAGAAAGCTTTCTTTATGATGGAATAAACACCATTTTGCCATGATAGATCCTCCTCTGGAAACAATTCCGGTAACTCTTTTCGCTGTTAAATGAATGTATCTCAGCAAAACTCCTGCATGAATGGTGAAATAGGAAACTCCCTGTTCTGCCTGTTCAATCAGTGTATCTCTGAAAATTTCCCATGTCAGATCTTCAGGAACTCCTTTTACTTTTTCCAATGCCTGATAAATAGGAACGGTACCAATCGGAACCGGACTGTTTCTGATGATCCATTCTCTTGTTTCGTGAATATTTTTCCCGGTGGAAAGATCCATAATGGTATCGCCTCCCCATCGGCAAGCCCATACCGCTTTTTCTACTTCTTCTTCAATACTGGATGAAACGGCACTATTTCCGATATTAGCATTGATTTTCACTAAGAAATTTCTTCCGATGATCATCGGTTCACTTTCCGGGTGGTTGATGTTATTGGGAATGATGGCTCTTCCGGCAGCAATTTCGTCTCTTACAAATTCCGGAGTGATCTTACTTTTTGGAGTATTGGCACCAAAACTGTGTCCGGGATGTTGAAAAGCCATTTCTTTAGATACAGAATCAAGCTGTTCTATTCTTTGGTTTTCCCGGATCGCCACATATTCCATTTCCGGAGTAATGATTCCCTGCTTCGCATAGTAAAGCTGGGTAACTTCTTTTCCTTCCTGTGCTACTTTAGGTTTATGATCATAAGAGAATCTCAGTTCATCAAGACGTGGATCTGCTAAACGGGCTTTTCCGTATTCAGAAGTAATTCCGTCCAGGATATTCACATCATTTCTATCCAGAATCCATTGTTCTCTGATTCTTGGAAGCCCTTTCTGAATGTCAATAACCGCATTTTCATCGGTATAAGGACCAGAAGTGTCATAAATCGTTACCGGAGCATTATGTTCAAAGCCGCCATTGGTTAATTTGGTCGGGCTAAGCTGTATTTCACGCATTGCTACATTGATAGGGTGTAATGTTCCTTCAACATAGATTTTCTTTGAGTTCGGAAATGGCGAACATGTAATGGAGTGAGCCATAAGTATTGGTATTAAATATGAGAATTAACCGCCTTGAGTGGCAGTAATGATTAAAATAGAATCGTTGTTGTTAAGGATGGTTTCCGCCCAGATTGACAGGGGAATAATGCGATTGTTGAGGGCTACAGCAATACCTTTCTTTTTTCCAGGCAGCTCAATAGCCAGTAATTCTTCCAGATTTTCAGGAAGTACATCAAATGTTTTTCGGGTGTGGTTGATTATAAGTTCCATTCCTAATATTTTATATATACTTTAGGAATGGCCATTATTGTACAATAGAATGTACAGCAAAAGTCATCTACTTTTCCCTACGCTGGTATGATCCAGATCAGGTTCAAAGGGTAAAGTCTCAGTCTGTTGGTAACAGACACCCCTAAAGTTTGGGACGAAGTTAGACATTTTTTCAGAATGGGCAAAATCTGAAATGATTTTAAACAAAAAACCCGCTTCAATTTCAGAAACGGGTATTATTGATATCTAATCCTAAATTCTTATTTAAAAAGCTTTAGAGTTCCATCTGAATTATAAGAATGGGCCCATACTCTGGGCTCTGTTTTATCAAGCTTTCCCAACTTATAAAACTTGGTCGTCATTTTATTATAATTATTTGTGGAAAGTGAAAAGTAAAAATAGTCTTCAAAAATACCTAGTTTACGAAAAGGATTAGAGACAAGATCAAAAAATTCAAATTCAATTTCTTTTGTAATGTATACCTCTATATTATTATGCTTTTCTGTAGTAATCGCTTTCTCTAAATTACCTTTATTATTATAGATAAACTTTTCTACATATGCTAAAACATAATCATTAGGATTGGTTGGGTCATAAAGTGCATTAGGAAATTCCGTCAAAGCTTCCGCAAGTTTTCCGGAATTATTATAACTATATGTAATGCGCTTTTCTTTTGCTGCTTCATTAGTAGGAGAAGGAATTATTAATTTAATCGCTCTTCCTTGATTATCAAACTCAAATTTTCTTTCATCTGGTTTACTGGCATTGTAATTTTTCATGACAGCAGTATTACCTGTGTACGTTATTTTGGTATATCCATACTTTGAAAGATGTTCAGGCCACTGCATATCCCACTCAATGTAAATCCCAATTCTTTTACTTATTCTTCCCAATGGATCATATTCAAAATTATAATTATAGTCACTTCCAGAGGGTGTCAATGTAGGAAAAATAAATGAAATTTCATTAGGTTTATCATTTATAATCTCCTGGGGAGTTTCAATTTCATGATCTCTAGAGCAAGACGCAATAACCAATAACATGGTCATCACAAAAATTAATTTAAGTTTCATAGTATTTAGTTTTTAGTTTTATTCTTCACAAGCCCTCCAGATCGCATCATTCTGCGGAACAGGAGCTATGATTTCAATTTTTTCTTTGGTAACCGGATGAATAAATTCCAGTTTCCTTGCATGAAGATTGATTCCGCCATCAGGATTGGAACGTGGTGCTCCATATTTCAGATCTCCTTTAATGGGAACTCCCGTTTTAGATAGTTGTGCTCTGATCTGGTGATGTCTTCCGGTTTCAAGATCAATCTCAAGAAGAAGATAATTATCCAGAGTCTTGATCACGTTATAAGTCAAAATCGCTTCTTTTGCTCCTTCTGTAGCTTTTGGAAAAACAATGGCTTTATTATTTTTCTCGTTTTTCTTTAAATAATGGACCAATCTCTGACTTTGCGGGATCATTTCTTTTTCAACAACTGCCCAATATGTTTTTTTTACTTCACGGTTTTTCACCATTTGCGTCAAACGGGAAAGCGCTTTGGAAGTCTTTGCATAGATCACCAGCCCTGATGTAGGACGGTCTATACGATGAACCAAGCCGAGAAAAACATTGCCCGGCTTAGCATCTCTTATTTTTATAAAATTCTTGATGGATTCTAATAGTGATTCATCTCCGGTTTTGTCACCTTGTACAAGCTGACCCACCTTTTTATTAATCACCAGAAGATGGTTGTCTTCATATATAATCTGCTCCTTCATACTTCTTCCGTCTATCTTCTTCTATTGGATAAAGACAGGATAATCCCTGCCAGAAGGCCCACCGTTTTAACAGCTGAAAGTTTTGACCCTTCCGGAATAAATGCTCCGAATACACAGATCGCTGCAGCAGCATACATTGCATACACAAAGTTTTTATTCGTAAGCAATGGTGCCTGAATAAAGAAGCTCGCTCCTATCAGCACATAAAATACTTTTCTAGAAAGTAAATGATTAATTTCCGGAGAGAACAGATTAAACCATCCCACAGCAAGACAAATCAATGCTGCGATAGATAATATTCCCTGAATAGATTGTTGATTCTGCATAGATTAATAGCTTTCGTTTTCGTTGGGAAACTCAACATCTTTTACATCTTTTACATATTGAGCAACAGCTCCTGTAATTTCTGTGTAAAGGTCAAGGTACCTTCTTAGGAATTTCGGGCTGAAACCTTTGTTCATTCCTACCATATCATGATACACCAAAACCTGTCCGTCACAATGTGCTCCGGCACCGATTCCGATGGTAGGAATAGAAATACTCTCGGTAACTTTCTTCGCTAAATCCGCAGGAATTTTTTCCAATACGATGGAGAAACATCCTAGTTCTTCCAGAAGTTGTGCATCAGCAATTAGTTTTTCAGCTTCTGCTTCTTCTTTAGCTCTTACTTTATATGTTCCGAATTTATAGATAGACTGTGGTGTTAAACCCAAATGTCCCATTACCGGAATTCCGGCATTGATGATCTTTTTGATAGACTTGGAAATTTCTTTTCCGCCTTCAATTTTCACAGCATGTGCCCCACCTTCCTTCATCATTCTTACCGCAGACTCCAATGCTTTTTCAGGATTACTCTGATAAGTTCCGAAAGGTAAATCTGCTACCACCAAAGCTCTGTCGGTTCCTCTTACCACACTTTGAGCATGATAGATCATTTGATCCAGCGTAATAGGTAATGTAGTTTCAAAACCAGCCATTACATTCGCTGCAGAGTCTCCAATCAAAATAGCATCTACTCCCCCTGCGTCTACCATTTTTGCTGTGGTAAAATCATAGGCTGTAAGCATTGTTATTTTCTCCTTGTCGAATTTCATTTTACGCAAGGTTTCAGTTGTAACTTTTTTAATTTCAGAGTGAACAGACATAATTTATCTATTTTTAAAAGTTAAAAAGTCGGCCTTGAGCCGACTTAAGTTTTTGTATGATTTATAAAACTACGTGACCGAGTTTCATGAGTTTGTCGTGATTTAAAATCTTGATATTTCTTCCGTCTACTTCAATCAGGCTATCCTGTTTGAATTCCGAGATCAGACGAATGGCACTTTCTGTAGCAGTACCGATAATATTGGCAATTTCTTCTCTCGTTAATGAGATCTTGATAAAGCCTTCAGGATCAACTCCCAGCTTCTGTTCCAGTAGCAAAAGAATTTCTGCCAGTCTTTCTCTTACCGTTTTCTGTGCAAGGAAAGTAATGGTGTTGGAAGATTCTCCTAATTCGTATGAGATTTTCTGAAGCATTACGAAAGACAGCTGTGGATCTACCTCCAAAAGATACATGAAAATATCTGCGGGTAAGAACACACATTCAATATCTGTCATTGCTTCTGCTTTGGCCTGGAAATTTTCCCCGCAAAGCAAAGAACGATAGCCGATGATATCTCCTTCTTTGATAAATCTTAAAATCTGATCTTTACCGAACGCTCCTGATTTCGAAAGTTTGGCAGCACCTTTTTCCAGGACAAACACTCCTTTTGGAGTTTCGCCATCCTCGAAAATGGTATCATGTTTCTGAAAACTCAGTTTCTTTTTGCCATTAATGTATTTTTCAAAATCTGCGCTAGAAAGTCTTTCTTTAAATGATTTATCATTAAAAACTCTGGCGAACCTCTCTTCAATTGCTATCTGTTGTTCCTGCGGCATTTTATATGATATTTATCACAAAAATAGAACTTTTTAACGCGATAAACAAAAAAATTTGTTATAATTTTGTAGTTCAATATTTTATGGGGTGAGCGAGAACTGTTTTCATTGTGGTCAAGGGATAGAAAAAGAGAGAATTTTATTTGATGAAAAGACTTTCTGTTGTAACGGATGTAAGTCTGTTTACGAAATTCTAAATTTAAATCATTTAGGCAATTTCTATGAGCTTAATAAAGGAGCAGGAATTCGTCCGAATGATGAAAATTCTTCTCAATTTGATTACTTAGACACGCCGGAAATCTTTGAAAAAGTTACTGATTTCTCTGAAGGAAGCACCAGTCTTGTTACTTTCAAAATCCCTGTAATTCACTGTTCATCCTGTATCTGGCTATTGGAAAGCCTTCATACATTAAATAAGCACATTAAATATTCGCAGGTTAATTTTACAAGAAAGACCTTACAGATCTCCTTCAACCATAACGATCTGAAATTAAGCGAACTCGCTAAGTTTTTAACTAATCTTGGATACAAACCGGTCATCAGCCTTGAAACTGCTGACAAAAACGAAGATCATCTTGACAAATCTTTATTGGTGAAATTTGCCATCGCTGCTTTTGCATTTGGTAACGGAATGTTCCTTGCCTTTCCTGAATATATTGGAGGGGAAGATTATTGGATGGAACACTATAGAGGCCTCTTCAGAACCTTGATATTCCTTTTGGCAACGCCTGTTGTATTTTACTCAGCTTCAGACTATTATAAATCCGCATGGTATGGTTTAAAAAATAAGATTGTCAATATTGATGTTCCGATTGTCTTAGGAATTTTTGTTCTCTACGGAAGAAGTATTTACGAAGTGGTAACAGATTATGGCCCAGGATATTTCGACACTCTTTGTGGTCTTTTATTCTTCATGCTTCTCGGAAAAATTTTCCAAAAAAGAACATACAGTGCTCTTTCCTACGACAGAGATTACAAATCTTTCTACCCGATTGCCGTAACGAAAGTAGATTTCGAAGGTAAACAGGAGAACATTCTTCTTTCAGAGGTAAAAGTAGGAGACCGAATTTTGGTTAGAAACCAAGAAATCATTCCGGTAGACGCTATCCTGATCAACGGAGAAGGAAATATAGACAACAGTTTTATCACAGGAGAAAGTGAAAGTATCAGCAAACAACCTGGAGATAAAATTTTCGCCGGCGGAAAACAGATAGGATCTTCTTTAGAACTTGAAGTGATTAAAAATGTGGATCAAAGTTATTTAACTCAGCTTTGGAATAAAGAAGCATTTAAAAAACACGAAACTGGTCTTGACACCCTGACAAATAACGTCAGTAAATATTTCACATTCATTATTTTAGGTATTGCTTTAGTTGCAGGAACGTATTGGTATTTTATTGATTTAAAAATTATGTTCCAGGTTATTTCAGCCATTCTGATTATTGCTTGTCCTTGTGCGCTTGCCTTGTCTGCACCGTTCACTTTCGGTCACATTATGAGGATTTTAGGCCGAAATAAGTTCTATGTAAAAGATACTTTAACGATTGAAAAAATCGCGAAGCTTGATACCATTGTTTTTGATAAAACAGGAACCATTACCCACAGAAAAAAATCAAATATCAAATACGAAGGTTCTGAGATCAACGAGTTTGATTCTCTGAATATTAAGACTTTATTAAAAAATTCCAACCACCCGCTTTCAAAATCATTGTATGAATTCATTGAAGTCAATGATGATTATTTCCCTGTAGAAAATTTCGTTGAAATCTCTGGAAAAGGATATGAAGCCAGTGTAAGAGGAAACATTTATAAAATAGGATCTGCACGTTATAATAATCAGGAACCTAAAAACCTTGAAACAGCAGTTTATATCAGCAAAAATGGAGAATATTTAGGAAAATTCATCTTTAAGAATGAATACCGTCCGAAGCTGAAAGAACTTTTCACAAAACTTACCCACTACAAAATATTTATCCTGAGCGGAGACAATTCCTCAGAAGAAAATCAGCTTAAAGAGCTTATTCCTAATTACAAAGGAATGGCCTTTAATCAAAGCCCGGAAGACAAGTTAAACTACATCAAATCCCTTCAGGATCAGCACTTAAAAGTCGCAATGCTTGGAGACGGCCTTAATGATGCAGGTGCTTTAAAACAAAGTAATGTGGGAATTGCTATTGCTGATGATACGAACAGTTTTACCCCATCTTCTGATGTGATTATGAATGGAGATAAAGTAGTTACTCTGGACAATTACCTGAACGTTTGTAAGGGTTCTATCACCATTGTGAAAATGACATTTATAATCAGTTTTCTGTACAATATTGTTGGTTTAAGTTACGCTGTTACAGGGCATATGCATCCGCTCTTCGCTGCAATCATCATGCCAATCAGTTCCATTACGGTGGTTACCTTTACTACACTTTCAACCTGGATATTAGGTCGTAAACATTTCAAAAAACAGGCGTAAAAGCCCTTATTTAGACTGATTTTAAATTAGCTGAAATCGGCATTTCGTGATGAATGTCATTATTTTTCACTAAATTTGAACCCCGAAAATAGGTTAATTTTGTTGTCCAATGGATATTCTATATTTAATGATCCTCTGCAGTGTTTCTTTAGCTGCGATTTTCTTGGTCGTATTTATAGTGTATGCCCGAAAAGGACAGTTTGAAGATGATGAGTCTCCTGCTGTCAGAATTCTTTTCGATGACGAAAAAGTCAAAGAAAATGATGAAACTGGCGACAAAAATAAAGACGAGAAAGAAATAGGAGAAAATAATAAAAATTGAGAAAAATAGTGAATAGTTGATATGGAAACACAGAAGTTTAGTTATGACAATAGTATTGTCCGTGCGTTCCTTTATGCGACCTTAGTTTTCGGTCTCATTGGATTTACGTTCGGGCTTACGGCGGCATTAATGCTTTTCTACCCGGAATTACCTGAATTCTTTTTCGGGACGGATGACACAACCATTAAAAGTTTGGCATCTGGTAATATTGAGGGGTTAATAAACACTCATGGTGCATTTGGTTTTGGTAGAATCAGAATGTTGCACACCAATACCGTAATCTTTGCATTCGTTTGTAACATCGTTTACACGGGTATTTATTACTCATTACAGAGATTATTAAAAACAAGAATGTACAGTGACACATTGTCTTGGTTACATTTCTGGACTTGGCAGTTTATGATCGTTGCTACGTTCGTTACCTTCTTTATGGGGATCAACACCTCTAAAGAATATGCTGAACACGAGTGGCCGATCGACATATTGATCGCATTCTCATGGATCATTTTTGGTATCAATATGTTCCTGACTATTTCTAAGAGAAGAGTGAGACACCTTTATGTAGCCATCTGGTTCTACATTGGTACCTGGATTGCAGTAGCAATGCTTCACATCTTCAACAACCTTGAAGTACCTTTATCTTTCACAGGCTGGAAATCTTATTCAGCATATGCAGGGGTAAAAGATGCTATTGTACAGTGGTGGTATGGACACAATGCGGTTGCATTCGTATTGACAACTCCGGTTCTAGGTTTAATGTATTACTTCCTTCCGAAGGCTGCAGACAGACCGGTATTCTCTTATAAGCTGTCTATTATTCACTTCTGGTCATTAATTTTCGTATATATCTGGGCTGGTCCTCACCACCTTCAGTATACAGCTCTTCCAGCTTGGGCTCAGGCGGTAGGAACAGGGTTCTCTATCATGCTTATTGCACCATCTTGGGGAGGTATGTTAAATGGTCTTCTTACGCTGAGAGGAGCTTGGGATAAAGTAAGAGAAAATCCTATCCTTAAGTTCTTCGTAGTAGCTGTTACCTGTTATGGTATGGCAACGTTTGAAGGACCGCTTTTGGCAACTAAAAACATCAACAAAATTGGTCACTTTACAGACTGGGTTATCGGTCACGTACACTTAGGAGCTCTTGGATGGAATGGTTTCATGGCATTCGGGGTTATCTATTATTTGGTACCAATCATGTGGAGAACAAAACTTTGGTCTGTAAAATTAGCTAACTGGCATTTCTGGTTAGGTACTTTAGGAATCATTTTCTATGCAGTTCCAATGTATATTTCAGGATTTACACAAGGATTAATGTGGAAGCAATTCAACCCGGATGGAACATTATTATGGAAAAACTGGTTGGATACGGTAACAGCAATTATTCCTTACTTCAAAATGAGATTCGTAGGAGGTTTATTCTATATCTCAGGATCTATCCTAATGATTGTAAACGTAATCGCTACAGTAAGAAAAGGATCATTCCAGAAAGAAGTTCCTGCTGAAGCTCCTGCGTTGGCAAACATCAGTAAAAACAGAAAAGAAGGAGAAGGTACTCACCTTTGGCTGGAAAGAACTCCGGTATTATTAGGTATTCTATCTTTCTTTACAATATCTATCGGTAGTTCAATTGAAATTATCCCTACACTATCTCTTAAGAAAAGTGTACCTACAATTTCTGCAGTGAAGCCTTATTCACCATTGGAACTTGAAGGTAGAGATATCTATATCCGTGAAGGATGTAACGCTTGTCACTCTCAGATGATCAGACCGTTCAGAGATGAGATTACAAGATTCAACGGTAAAAACGGACAATACTCCAAAGCTGGAGAATTCGTATACGACAGACCATTCCTATGGGGTTCTAAGAGAACAGGACCGGATTTACATAGAGAAGGTGGTAAAAACCCAAGTTCTTGGCACTACAAGCACATGTATAACCCAAGATCAACTTCTGCAGGTTCTATCATGCCTCGTTACCCTTGGTTAATTGCTACTGACTTAGACAGAACTAAGATGGTAGACAAAATGAAGCTGATGAAGAATGTATTTGATGTACCTTATACTAAGGCTGAAATCGATTCTGCAGACACATGGGCAAACAACCAATCGGCAAAAATTGTGAAAGATATCTTCTCTGAAGCAAATGACCTTAAGCAGGCTTATGCGAAGAGACCTCAGGGAGAATTAGAGAAAAAAGAAATTGTAGCTCTTATTTCTTATCTTCAGAGATTAGGAACTGATATCAAAACAACTGAAATCAAAACAGCAAGTAATAACTAAAAAACATTAAAAGGTTCATACTATGATTCCTCAGAATTTTAAAGATATATTATCCAATACAGAAAATGCTGGTTTCTACCAGACGCTGGCTCTGATTTTCTTTATGCTGTTCTTCATCGCTTTGGTAATCTATGTTTTTAGCAGACCTAAAAAATATTACAAAGAAGAAGAAGAGGCACCTCTTGGGGATGATGAAGATGACGATTTTAATTTAAAAAATTAAACTATTTTTTATGAAACAAAGAACACCTGTTGTTATAAACATCTTAATAATAATCGGACTTTTAATAGTTTTTTATTATTTATTTGTACAGAGCTACGCGTTCCTTTCTTCACCTTACTTCTGGGGAACTGTTGTTATCGCTGGGATCCTTGCTTACATTCATGGAGCAATCGGAGACCTTATTGAGAACAACAAATTCAAGAAATTATCTCCTGAAGAAAAGGCAGCTTATTTAGCTGAAAAGAAAGTTCCTTATTTCAAAAGATTGTACCAAAGTGCATTCAAAAAGCAATCTGCTTCTGAAGAAAAGGATATCCTTATCGACCACGGTTTCGACGGAATCATGGAGTTGGATAACCAATTACCGAAATGGTGGGTAGGTTTATTCTATTTTGGGACCGCTTTTTGTATTGTATATATTGCAGCATACTCTTTCACAGACTTCGCTCACCCGTTAAGCGAATATGAAAAAGAATATAAAGAGCAGTTAGCAAGTATTGAAGAATACCAAAAAACTCAGCCTCCTGTAACCATTGAAACAGCTAAATATTCAGCTGATAACATTGCAGAAGGTAAAGAATTATTCAAAACAAACTGTGCATCTTGTCACAAAGAAGACGGTAGTGGAGGTATCGGACCAAACCTTACTGATAACTACTGGATCAACCAGCCTGAGAAAACGTTATTCAAAAACGTATTCCATATGGACTGGAATGGTTCTCCTACTAACCCTGCCATGAGAGCATTCGGTAAAAACGGAGAAGTTTCAGGTGCAGAGATTGAGAAGATTGCAGCATATGTATATCACATCAACCAGGAACAACCACCAGTGACTCAGGCTCAGGGAGGAGCAGCTCCTCAAGGAACTGAAGCACATTGGGAAAAAGAATAATTTAAAAAATTAGAAAACATATGAAAAAAACATAATTTGTTATTAGATTAAAATAGTAACGAATTATGTTTTTTCTTTTTTAAAACCTATTACATATGTCAGACATAGAAGAAATAGAAGTACGCGGCGGACAGGGACAGGTTCTGGACCCTGAGACTTACAGAGATTCTATAGGGACAATGGAGCAATCCGGAAAAAGAAGATGGGTATTTCCAAGAAAACCAAAAGGGAAATATACCAACTACAGAAACATTGTAAGTTACCTTTTATTAATTATTTATTTTACATTACCATTCATCAAAATCAATGGCAACCCATTGTTGATGTTTAATGTAATAGACAGGGAGTTTTTCATCTTTGGACAGCCTTTCTATCCACAGGACTTCTTTATCCTTACTTTAGGTGCTATCGCCTCTTTAATCTTTATTATTGTTTTTACGATTGCATTCGGAAGAATTTTCTGCGGGTGGATTTGCCCTCAGACAATTTTTATGGAATCGATCTTCCGTAAAATCGAATATCTGATTGAAGGAGACCGAAATAAGCAGATGAAGCTGGACAGACAGGAGTGGAACAGTGAAAAGATCTGGAAGAGAAGTTTAAAATGGTCTGTTTATATTATCATTTCATTGATCATCACTCACTTCATGTTCATGTATATTGTAGGATATGAAGAAGTATTTAAAATTGTTGGTGAAGGACCATTTGCCCACCCTACCAATTTTATTGTGATGATTCTTCTTACCGCTGCATTTTACTTTGTATTTGCATGGTTCAGAGAGCAGGTTTGTACATTGGTTTGCCCATATGGAAGACTTCAGGGGGTATTGATTGATAAAGATACCATCAACGTATTTTATGATTTCAAAAGAGGAGAAGGAAGATCAAAATGGAGAAAAGGAGAAGACAGAAAAGCTGCAGGGAAAGGTGACTGTATCGACTGCCATCAATGTGTGGTAGTATGCCCTACAGGAATTGATATCAGAGACGGACAGCAGCTGGAGTGTATCAACTGTACCGCTTGTATTGATGCCTGCGATGAAGTAATGGAAAAAGTAGGCCTTCCAAAAGGATTGATCCGATATGCTTCTGAAAACGAAATCGAAAAAGAAACTCAATTCAAGTTTACAGGAAGAATGAAAGGTTTCTCAGTATTCTTATTCCTTCTTGTAGGATTTTTAGGATATCTTCTTTACAGCCGTGGTGAGATGGAGGCAAAATTCATCAAACCGGCAGGGAGTACATTCTTTGTAAGAGACGGTAAAATTACCAATACCTATAATTATACTTTCCTTAATAAAACGAACGAGAAAAAAATCGTTACCATCAAAGTGATAGATCCTGCACACGGTGAAATTACATACAGTGCATCAAGTAAGATTCAGGTAGACAGAGATAAAATTTCCAAAGGAACGATCAACATCAGCTTCCCGGAAAATGATATGAAACTCTCTAAACAGAATATTACCATTGGTGTTTACGATATGAAAGGTAAATTGGTAGACTCATATCAGACCTATTTTGAAGGACCATTTAAACTGCAATTTTAATTAGAAAAAGATGAAGAACTTTAGTTGGGGACATGGTGTTGTAATTGCACTATTAGCATTCATAGTTTTTATATTATCCATGATGTTTCTTTTCCCGAACGGGCAGAAGAATTCTGAAATGGTAACCGATAATTATTACGAAGAAGAGTTGAAGTACCAGGATGTGATTGATGCTAAGAAAAAAGCAGATGATCTTCAGGAAAAACCTGTATACAGCCAGGATACTCAAGGAATAAAAATTACTTTTCCAAAAGAATATAATAACTCAAATACTACGGTAAAATTTGTTTTAAACAGAACCGACGACCAGAATTTAGATATCAAAAAATCTGTACAGCTTGATGCCAGCCAGTCTTTTACAATTCCTGCACAGGTATTGAAAGTAGGAAACTACACCTTAAGATTAAGTTGGACAAAAGATAAAACAGACTACCGAATGGATTATGATGTGATATGGAAATAGGACTTATTGTATCGGCTATTGCTTTAGGCTTTGCTTCCGGTTTTCACTGTATCGGAATGTGCGGACCTATTGCTTTATCGATGGGATTAACCAAAAAACAGGCAGCCAATTTCTATCTTCAGAACCTTACTTATCAATTCGGAAGAATTTTCACCTATTCCTTATTGGGTGCACTTCTCGGAATTATCGGGCAAGGATTTGAAATGGCCGGATTTCAGAAATACCTCACTATTACGGCAGGAGTTCTTCTGATCATTATGGCTGTATTTTCATTTGGCGGAAAAGATTTTGCTTCAAAAATTCCTTTCCTATCCAAGTTTCTGTACAGCGTAAAAATGAATCTGGGAAAATTACTTCAGAAAGCAGATTACCGTTCAAGATTTACAACAGGTTTATTAAATGGCTTTCTACCGTGTGGAATGGTGTATATGGCACTTACCGCCAGCCTCGCAGGAGGAGGAATATGGCAGGGAGCTTTATATATGGCTTTATTTGGTTTGGGAACCCTTCCGTTCATGTTTGCTATCGTTCTGGCCGGAAATCTCATGAATCAGGCCTTCAGGGTGAAAGTTTTAAAAGCTGTTCCTGTGATTATGATCATTTTAGGAGGATTATTCATACTGAGAGGTCTTGAGCTGGGAATACCGTATGTTTCTCCTAAGGCGGAAGCCATGACAATTATTAAAGATCCGAACGGAGCCGTTAACTGCCATTAATTCGTATTTAAATCTACCATGAAGAAAACCATCATCTTATTTCTGATAAGTCTTTTTATACTGCAATCCTGCAGTATCAATTCTGAAATTGTCTATCATAAAGATGCTGCCTCCTCTTCTATCACAGATATTGATACAAGAGAGTTTATGGCTGAGATGATGGCTATGACACCAGATTCGTTAAAGCAGAAAGAATTTGGAGAAATGGACAGACTTCCGACTACCTGGACAAGTATGTATGATCTTTCTAAAAAAGAAGGAAAATTAAAAACTGAAAATCCGGACTCCATCAGAATCATGAAAAAAGTTTTCATGAAATCCACAAAAGAAGACAACAAGCTGGCAGGATTTTCTTTTAAAATGGAACATTTTACTCCAGAAGATTATTTGGTTTTGAAAAGTTTTACAAAGACTGAAAAAATCCCTTTAGATCAAAATATATACAATAACTGGGATGGAAAAACCCTCACTATCGATACAGAAAATTTTAATCTTAAAAGTATTGAAGAGGCTGTCAAAACCAAAAGTTCAAAGGAAGAAGCGGAGAAAGTAGCCGGTATGATGGTAATGTTTTTCAAAAAGATTGGTACAACCTTAAAATTTGAAAATAAAATAGAATCAATTTCAGGGAAACATGATTGGGTAAAACAGATTGACGACCATTCCATAAGAATAGATTATGATCTGAAAGCCATTTATGACCAGGATACAAAACTCAAAAACGCAGATAAAAAGATCATCATCATTACCGAATAATAATTATAAAATAATAAGTCCCAGACCACAGATCTAGGACTTTATTTTTTTCATTACATAATCTGTTTAATTGGTAATTAGTGTTGCAATAATAGAAGACTGTGAAGAAAATCCATTCCACTGAAAAGTACCTGCATAGGCACCGGTAGTACCATTATACTTATAAACATCTTTTACTACCACATCTAAAGCATAAGCAGTTCCCTTTGTTACATTTATTTTACCAATAATAAGTGTCGTTTCCGGATTAAAAGCTGCTTGGGGACTTCCAATTGGTGTTGACATCCCATAAAAAGTTTCAATACCATTAACCTTTATAGCAATCTGAGTATTGGTAAAAACAAGGCTTCCCGACCCAGACAATTCACCCAATGCCGTATAAACATTAGCCTGGATCAGTAAAACTCCATCAGCAGGCGCTGTATAGGTATAATTCAATCCTGGAATCGCATTAAACGAGGTAGAACCATTTACGCTCTTTCCCGTACTAAAAACATTGAAAGCTATCGAGCTTTGGCCACTAAGCCCCTGCAAAGAATTCCAGATGGGTGGCGTTCCTGCCCCTTGAGAGACCAAAACCTGTCCCGCTGATCCTGCAGAACCTGCCGTTGTGGCATTTCCTCCTACGTTGAATTCATTGGTAACCTGTAATGACCCATTAACATGGAGTGATTTTTGCGGTGTTTCCGTTTTAATACCAACCTGCCCAAATATCATTACTGAAAGCAAAAATGCCCCGAAAATTAAATTTTTCTTCATTTGAATGTGTTTATTATGCAAATACTGTAAAATGCTTTAGCAAAAATAAATAACCAAATAAAAAAAACATAGTTTAAATCCCATTAAATAGAATAGTTACTCAAATCCATTATATAAACCATAAATGAACTAATAAAATAAAGAGTATACCTAAAAGTTTAGAATAAAAAACTAAAAAGAATACCCCATGTAAGAATTAGCAACTCGATATAACAAAAAGCTACTATCAAGGATATTAAAACAAAAAAACCACCTTAACGGTGGTTTTTACTATTTTAAATTTTGATCAATTAGTTGATAACATCAAATCTCGCATATTCTGCAACCTTCTTAGGAAGCTTAATTCCTTCAGCTGTCTGGTTATTCTCCAGCAACGCAGCCATAATTCTTGGTAATGCCATTGCTGATCCGTTTAAGGTATGAACCAGCTGAGATTTACCATCTCCTTTGTAACGGCATTTCAATCTGTTAGCCTGGAATGTTTCAAAGTTAGACACAGAGCTTACTTCTAACCACATTTCCTGAGCAGCACTCCATACCTCGAAATCATACGTCATTGCAGATGCAAAACCAGTATCACCTCCACAAAGTCTTAATACTCTGAAAGGAAGCTCAAGATCGGTAAGGATTTCTTTGATGTGCTCTACCATTTCTTCCAGAACAGCATAAGAATTTTCCGGTTTTTCAATTCTTACGATTTCTACTTTTTCGAACTGGTGAAGACGGTTCAATCCTCTTACGTGAGCTCCGTAGCTTCCTGCTTCTCTTCTGTAGCACTGAGAGAATGCTGTATTTTTAATCGGAAGATCTTTTTCCTCAAGCAATACATCACGGTAAAGATTCGTTACAGGAACTTCTGCCGTAGGAATAAGATATAATCTATCTTCGTTGATATAATACATCTGTCCTTCTTTATCCGGCAGCTGCCCGGTACCAAAACCTGAAGCCTCATTCACAACGTGAGGAGGATTCACTTCTGTATATCCTTTTTCTACGTTTTTATCTAAGAAATACTGAACCAAAGCTCTCTGCAATCTCGCTCCTTTTCCTAAATAAACCGGGAAACCTGCTCCGGCAATTTTTACCCCTAATTCAAAATCAATCAGGTTGTATTTTTTTGCCAGTTCCCAGTGAGGGATTGCTCCTTCACCAAGACCTTCTACAGGATGAGACTGGAAAATGATTTCGTTATCATCCGCAGAAGCTCCACTCTTTACCAATTCATTTGGGATATTAGGAAGCTGATACAGAATATTCAGTAAGTCATTTTCTTTAACTTCTAGCTGGGATTTCAATTCTGAGCTCGACTCTTTGTATTGTGCTGTTTTAGACTTTGCAGATTCCGCTTCTTCTTTTTTCCCTTCTTTCATCAAAAGTCCGATCTCTTTCGAAATTTTATTGATTTCGGAAAGCTGGGAATCTAGTTCAAACTGGATTCTTTTTCTTTCTTCGTCGGCAGCGATAGCCTCGTCTACCAACTCAAGATTTTTGAATTGTCTTTTCTTAAGACCTTCTAAAACGCGTTCTTTATTGTCGCGCAAAAAATTGACTTGTAACATTTTATTTAGATGTTAAATATTAGATGTTTAGCTCATAATAAGCTAACAATTGTACAAATTTAAAAATTATTTTGTGATCGTAACGGTATTTATTGAAGTAGGTGCATCAGCCTCTTTTGAAAACACTTCATTTCCGTCATACAATACCTTTGAAACCTGAAATGCAGTAGGGGTATTACGATATTGAACTTCCAATGTCCCGGTAACATTGTCATTGACATTGGTACTTTTTGTAAAGGTAATCAACATTTTGGAATGATAAGAAGTTCCTGTACCTGGTTGATCCGGGCTGATAGAATCCAGTCTTCTTCTTTTTGCTCCTGCAAGGTATTCCATATAGTATAATGACTCGGGTGATGTTTTTAACGAAATACTTACCGGAGCAATATCTTTCGTTCCAAAAATATCATTCACTGAATATCCCGTATAAGATCCTGTAAGTTTACTGTTCAGAAGATCCTGACCCGCACTGTTTTTCATATAGATATTAAGTACCTGATCTATTCTCTGCAAAGAATCATCATCATTTTTACAACTGATGAGTGCAAAAACCGCAACAAAAATGCCCCAAAAATATTTCATCATAAATACAAAGGTAAAATATTAATCTTTAGACTGCTTCTTTATTTTTCAAAATATTTCTGATACCACAGTTCAAAGGTAACCAGCTGCCATATTTTCACCCAATCATACTCATGTTCCTGATGATTCCACCATTCATCAATCACTGCAGCATTGAAGAAATTCCGTCTTTTTAAGTTTTCAAGATTTTCAGTAATAAAGTCTCTTACTTTTTGTTCATTTTTAATGAAATAATTAACCGGAAATGAAAATCCTTTTTTGGGCATATTCAAAACTTCCTGAGGAAGATATTTTTCAGCTGTTTTACGCAATAAGGGTTTGTTTTGAACTCCATTAAACCTCATATTCTGCGGAAGTGCTGATACATAATCTATCAGGCTGTTACTCAGATAAGGATAACGGAATTCCACGCTATACTTCATCGCACTCAGATCATCCCGGAAAACATGATGGGAAGAGAGTGAATATTTCATATCATATTCAAAATACCCGGCATAGTTTTTTGCTTCTGAAAGATGATATTTTGAAAGGTCCGAATCAATTTTACTGTAAATATCTTTTTGTAGAAGACTCTTTACCTCCCAAGGTCTCATACTGATCTGGCTTTGTCTGAAAAAATCAAACATATGATCCTGGGAAAAGTAGTTTTTAACTCGCTGTGAAAATTTATCTTTTGTAAAGATCAAGGGGATTATAAAATTAAAATTCCTCATCAGAAGCCATTTATTCAGTTTCAGCGTATGGGAATAGCCGGCAAAAAGTTCATCGGCACCGTTTCCGCTTAATACAACTTTAAAGTTTTTATCATGAGCGTATTTTGCTGCATTAATCAAGACTTCAAAACTGCTGTAAGGCTCTTCAAAATGCTGGATATTTTCCTTAAGGTGCTCCAGTGCCTCTTCATCATTTACTTTCTTTATCTCATGCAGAACTCCAAAATGTCTGGCTGCCAGAGATGCATTGCTCACTTCTTCTTCCGAAAACGGATAGCTTATGGTGTATGTATTAATACGTGCATTGAAAGGTTTTGATTTTGAAGCAATTAACGTTGAATCAATTCCACCACTCATCATCACTGCTACAGGAACATCCGCATATAATTGTTCAGAAATACTTTCAGAAAGGAGTTCATCAATTTTTTTTACCGCTTCTTCTTCGGAAATATTTTTTTCAGACGGAGAAGGCAGCTTCCAGAATTTTTCTGTTGTGATTTTCTGATCTTTCAAATCAATAGTCATAAAAGAAGCGGGTTCCAGAGAAAAAATATGCTGAAAACAGGTTTGTGGAGCCAGTGTTGTCTGAAAAAGAAAATTCGTATAGACTCCATTCCAGTTGATTTCAGGCTTTACCAGTTCATTTTTCAGTAATGCTTTTATTTCTGATGCCCAGACCAACCCATCTCCGTTTTGATGATAAAATAAAGGTTTCATCCCTACCCTGTCTCTTGCCAGCACAAGCTTTTGTGAGATAAGATCTACGATACAGATGGCAAACATCCCATCCAGTTTTGCAAAGGTGGAATTTCCCCACTCCTGGTAAGCTTTGAGAATAACTTCAGTATCTGAAGTACTGTGGAAAGAGTACCCTAAAGATTCAAGTTCTTTCCTTAATTTTTTAAAATTATAAATCTCTCCGTTAAAAGTAATGATGATCTGCTCATTTTCTGAGAGCATGGGCTGATGTCCTTTTTCAGAAAGATCAATAATGGACAATCTGCGGAAACCTAAGGCAATCTCTGAATTCTTATCCTGTAAAACCGGAAACTGTTCTTTAATTTTTTGGGTGGAATCATTTCCTGAAAAAGAAATTCCCTGGTCAGCATTGTATAGCCAAAACCCTTCATCATCCGGTCCGCGATGTCTGATCGCCTGATTCATTTCCAGAATATTTGTAGAGGAAATACTTTTATGAAATGAATAATAACCGGTGATTCCGCACATAGTAAAGGATTAATAGATATGTAAAAATAGGAAAATTGACTTTATTTTAAGGGGGAGCTCTGAAGTAATTATTTCTTTACAAATTTTTGCTTTAAAAGCTGTATTTCTTCTTTTGTAACCATATAGTCTTTGAAACTAAAGGGAGTAGAAGCGTAAAATTTCCTGAACAACAGAAAAGCTGAAACAAAATAGGACGATGTAGTGGCAACACAAGCGCCTATAATTCCCCATTTTGGTATTGCAAAGAAAGAAAATCCGACTGTAACGATCAGTCCTACAATGGATTTTATATTGAGAATTTTTAAATCTCTCATTCCTGAAAAGTAATGTCCCACCATGTCACTTACTGCAATGGCAAAAATTCCCGGTGATAAAAGGAGCATTATTTCTTTGGTATCTCTGAACTCTTTCCCGAAGATCATCTCGTAAACCTGAGCTGGAATAATAATGATTCCCAGCACAAAACCTATCATCAGAAAAAAAGTCAGCTTTAAAGATTCTTTGGTTTTCTCTATAGATTCTTCCCTACTTTTACTATTGACAACATCCGAGTATAAAATCACTGCAATACTGCGGGTAATGGTCCATATAGCTTCCGAGAAAGTAACTCCGATAGAAAATATTCCTACACTGGCGATGCCTTCAAAATATTCTAAGAAATAAAACGAAAGCCTGTAATTCAAAAACTGGACAAAAGCACTCAATTGAGTTTTCCAGCCATATTCAAACATATTTCTACCCACCTCTTTACAGAATGATATTTCAGAAATATTGCATTTTTTGATAATCTGAAAAAAGCTAGTGAGGAAAAGAAGCGCCAGACATCCAATCTGAGCAAGAAAATACACAGTAACATCTTTCTTTCCAAACACATATACCAATATTCCTATAAAGATAATATGGACCAACTGCTGTAAAACAGTATACACATTAAACTTTCTAATATTCTGTGTTCCAATAAACAAGCTGATATTGGTAGATAAGAGTGAAGAAAAAACAGATATTCCGATCAGATACAATAGATATTCACCCTGAATAGAAGCTATACTGAATAAAAAAGGGATTAAAAGTCCTGTAAGGAGAGACCACAGATAGGCATACAATAAAACCTTTTCTATTTTAAACCTTGAGGCAAAATAAGAAGCACTGCTTCCGGAAAAGATACTGCTGAAAAAGCTTACTGCTGCAGCATTGGCAACCACAATGGAAATAGTTCCCTTACCCTCACTTCCCCACATATTCGTAGAATAGATCACCAGTCCGAAACTCAGGATCAGGATAAGAAAGCGTGAGACAAATGTTTTAATAATAGTAAGCTGCATGGTGATTATTTATCAATAGATTTTTTTACAAAATCAACGAAGGAATCTTTTATGAGTTCCCAATTATATTTTTCTTTACATTCTTTTCGGGCATTGAGCGCATGAGAATGATACAATTCAGGATTCCTGATATAGTTAATGATCACTTCTGAGATCGCTTCAGCATGATGAGGCTCTACCAGACTTCCAAATGAAAGCTCTCCCATGTGCTTCCTTATTCCTTTCAAATTTGAATAAATAACAGGTTTTCCTGCTCCCATAAAATAGAACAGCTTTATAGGCAGAGAATGGTTATTTTCAAAGTTAATTTCCCGAAGATCAAAACATAGATCCGCATCTGCAAATGCTTCTGTAAATGTTTCAAAACTTGTGGGTTTTCTGATCTCAATATCATCAAAAGAATAGGTCTTCAATAATGATGAAAAATAGAGCTCATCGCTTTCCTGTACCGTTGAACCGATAATCAGAATCCTGATATGGAGTGCAGGCAGTTTTTGACGAAGCCTATCTATTGCATTGAAAAAGTTTTCAATTCCTTTATCTTTAGAAATCTGACCTGTGTAACAAAGTGTAATACCTTTCGGATTGAGTTGCTTTATACTTTCCTTGATGTAAAGAGAATCTGGATAATAAGGAACAACGATCTGTTTTTTAAATCCAAAAAAATACGCTAAAGGAAACTTTTTAGTGGTTTCACCAAAAATGAAATGAGTACTTAAAAATCCGGCATACAGCTGAATAAGAGAAAACTTTAGGGCCTGAAAAATGGTAGCCGGAAACCTGTACTTTTGAAGCATTGACATGGAAGGATACCATTCTGTAACGTCATAGATACAACTTATCTTATGCTCTTTTACAAATTTCTTTACTGCTACAACAGCCAATGGTTCAGAACAAATGATACATTCGGGATGAAAAGTTCTGCAAACTTTCTGGAAAGTTTCCATTTTCTTTTCTATACTTTCTTCAAGAACGGCATAAGATTCTATTTCAATCCCATCAATAAAACCCTTATACTCTGCATATAAACTGCATATTTTCACTTCATACCCATTATCTCTAAGAGCTTTCGCCTGATGATAAAAAATGCGGTCATCATTATAGCTGTGGGAAGTCGTTAAAAAAAGTACTTTAGGCATTAGTCACTGCTCGAATCTATACAAATATACATTAAAACAAAAAAGTGGAAATATATTTTCCACTTTATGATTATTCTTTTGTATCAGCTTAACAGCGATTATTTTATAGAAGCCGCCCAGCTCTTCTCCAAAGGAAGAAGGAAGTGGCTTAAAAAGTCAAGATAAGTATTTTTAGAGAAGTCAAAAACCTGAATATCTTCTGCAAGTTCTCCGTTTCTCAGCTTCGTTTTAAAATCAATTAATTTTAAAGTTTTTACTTCACCATTCTCCACAAAACTAGCTTTCATTCTATCAAAAAGGCCTAATTGGTATTCTTCATCAATTTCTCTCATTACCTTTCCTAACGCATCAATGCTGCATCCTGAAGCCATTTCTTTTTCTTCGTCTACACAAACGATGATAAACTGATTCTTCTCAATTTTAAAGGAAGAAGAAAGAGGTTTTCCATGAGCTGCCCACGTTGCAAGGAAATCAAATAGTTTCTCGGTAATGGCTTTTGCTTCTTTTGTTTCGAAAGGTCTTGAAGCCGGGTATATAATGACTCTGTAGTCGTTGGTTTCTACAATATTAGATTCTTCGATTTTCATAATGTAAATATTTATTTTTCAAGGATTTATCAGGTAAAATAAATTCTGGCCAGTGACCAGAATATCAATTTAACGCTGATTGAATATCCTTATCATCTTAAATACAAAATTACGCAATTTTCTCGAGTTTAAGATCATTGTATTTTTTGCTCAGCACATAGAGCATCATAATGAAAAGTGGGAAGATAAAAGGGAAGAAAAACCTTAATGCAGCCGACTGCGGAAAGAAGAAAAATTTGATATAAAGATTCACCACGAAAAGAACGGAAATCATTCTTACCCATACATCTTTGGAACGCCAGAAAATTACTCCCATCATAATAGCTACCGATAAAGTGACCTTTTTGAAATAAATAATCTTGATGTAAATGATACTCAGATAGTCCATTAAACTAACGTCTATCGGGTGTGTGGAAATAATCGGTCTTCTATCGATAAAGGTATCATAGAAGAGGTCTTTCCATCCCGGATAGTGATAAAACTTAATGATGGCCAGATACATGACCAGAAGAACTGTTCCCTGTAGAATAAAAGAACCATCAATTTTCTTTTCCTGAAAATAATGGAAAAAGAAAACTGCAATAATATAAGTCAGGGTGAATGTAATATAATCCGGCCGTATAAAGGTAATCCCAAACAGAAGCACAAACATGGCCCATTTGCTCCATTTTTTAATTAAGCCAATCATAAAGATCAGCATAAACTGAAAGATGAACATATCCGGCGTAGAGACCCTTGACATGTAAGTCATTGGCGGTAAAAGCATGGCGGCAATCGTTAATAGTACGGCAAGCCAATATTTCTTTGGAAACAGGAGTTTTAGGATAAAAAATAATAATACTCCTGAAAAAAAGTAAGAAATAAGACTGGTAAACAGTACGGCCATTGGCGATGATAATCCAAGCTTATAAAAAAGGGTGATCACAAGAATATACCCTACTTTGATCTGAAAATAGGGTAATTGTTCTGTAAAAGATTGTGTATTTTTTACGAAATACTGCCTGGGAATGTCCCATTGCTTTATTCCGATAATGTCTGTATAATGTTCTGCAGGAGCTTCTTTTTTTATTTCCTCATAGGTAAGGATTCGAACTTTATCCGGAGAATCCGGAAATTCCGAGGTATACATACATCCCAGATACCCGGGCATGTCCCAATCATATACTCTGTTTTGATAATTCCAGAATGTAAGAAGAGCAAGTATCGAAATGATAAACAAAAAGGAGAGTCTCCATTTCAGCTTCATAAGCCTGTATAAGATTTCAATTATAAGTCTTCTGCTTCAGCAAGAAGTTCAACGATATCTTTTACGGCAACTTCTGTATTTTTGTTAAAGTGTTTTACACCATCTGTCATCATGGTATTACAGAAAGGGCATCCTGTGGCAATTACCTTAGGTTCAAAAGATAAAGCTTCTTCAGTTCTTTCAATATTGATGTCTTTCTTTCCTTTTTCAGGTTCTTTAAACATCTGTGCACCTCCTGCTCCACAGCAAAGACCGTTGGTTTTGCAACGCTTCATTTCTACAAGCTCTGCATCCAGCTTTTCAAGAAGCATTCTTGGCGCTTCATATTCGTCATTGGCACGTCCCAGATAACATGGGTCATGGAAAGTAATTTTTTTCCCTCTGAATGCTCCTCCTTCAATCTTCAGTCTTCCTTCTTCCATTAAGGTTTTAAGGAACTGTGTATGGTGTACTACATCAAAGTGCCCGCCAAGGCTTGGATATTCATTTTTAAGGGTATTAAAACAGTGTGGACAAGCCGTTACGATTTTCTTTACTTCGTAAGCATTCAATACTTCAATATTGGTAAGCGCCATCATCTGGAATACGAATTCGTTTCCTGCTCTTTTTGCAGGATCTCCGGTACAGCTTTCTTCCTGTCCCAGAACGGCAAATTCAACTCCTATTTTATTTAATATCTTGCAAAATGCTTTTGTAATTTTTTTAGCACGGTCATCAAAACTTCCCGCACATCCAACCCAGAATAAAACTTCTGGTGCTTTTCCTTCGGCAGCATACTCTGCCATTGTTTTTATAGTGAAATCCATTTCTTTTTCAATTTGAAAATGTGAGAATTTGGAAATTTGAAAGTGATGTAGACTGTAATCAATTTCAAATTTTCAAATTGATTAATTATCTAGTTTTCCGATGCCCAGTTCAGACGGTCAGCCTGATTATACTGCCAAGGGGCTGCGTTGTTTTCCACATTGGTCATCATCAGATTCAGTTCCTGTGGCGCAGCAGACTGTTCCATCACCAGGAATCTTCTCATTTCAAAAATAATGGAAAGCGGATCAAGCAATACCGGACAAGCGTCTGTACATGCATTACATGTGGTACAAGCCCAAAGTTCTTCTTTCGTGATATAATCGTTCAACAGTTTTTTACCGTCATCAACGAATTTTCCGTTTTGATCAATATTTCTTCCTACTTCTTCCAATCGGTCTCTGGTTTTCATCAGAATCAATCTCGGAGAAAGTTTTTTACCTGTAATATTAGCCGGACAAACGGAAGTACAACGTCCGCATTCTGTACATGAATAAGCATTCAGCAATTGTACCTGATTCAGATCGAAGATATCTTCAGCACCGAATTTAGAAGGGACATCAGCTTCTGCTCCTTCAGCCGGAACAGCATATGGATCTGCATTAGGGTCCATCATTAATTTGATCTCCTTTGTTACAGACTCCAGGTTATTGAACTTTCCTTTTTTATCAAGGTTTGCATACCATGTACTTGGAAACGCAAGGATAATATGTAAATGTTTTGAGTAATAAAGATAGTTCATGAAGAAAAGAATCCCTACAAAATGGAACCACCACGCAGCTTTCTCCGTGAACATCAAAAATCCGCTATCAAAGCTGAAGATTTCCAAGAACGGAACAAATGTCATCTCACTGATCGGGAAGCTTCCGTGTTCCGGTAAAACTCCTCTCGATTGTAAAATAAAATCTGAAGCATTCATCATAAAGAAAGCCATCATTAAGGCGAACTCAATAATCAAAATCCAGTTGGCATCATTTTTTGGCCAACCGAAAAGTTCTTTCATTGTCAATCTCTTCACTCCGTAAAAATTTCTACGAATAAAGAAAAGGACAACCCCAACCACTACTAGCAATGCCAGCACTTCTAATGTTGCTGTAAAGAAATTATAAAATGTATGCCCGAAAATGATTGATAAAAAACGGTGTGTACCAAATATTCCATCAACAACAATTTCTATTAATTCAATATTAATAATCACAAAACCTACATATACAAAAAGGTGTAAAACTCCTGCAACAGGACGTGCTGTCATTTTACTCTGTCCCATGGCCACACGAGCCATTGTTTCCCAGCGTTCTCCTTTTCTGTCGTTTCTATTGATTTCGTGACCTAACCTGATATTTCTATAGATCTTCTGGAGGCTTTTGGCAAACAGCCCAAATCCCGCCACTAATAAAATCAGGAAAATAATGTTATCGATGTACTGCATAAGGCGTATTAGTCTTTGTTATTTTTACCGAAAACCGAGAAGTTGATATATCTCTTCGGATTCGCTTTCATATCTTCGATCAATGAATTCAAATTGGAAGATGCTGAATTCAGGTTGTTGTACAACTGCTCATCCTTCATCAGTTTACCTAAACTTCCCTCTCCTTTGTCTATACCACCAATCACCTGATTTAATTTTCCTACGGTAGCATCCAAATTGGCAATCGTAGCATTCAACTGTTTCGTGTCAATGCTCTGAGCCAGATTTCCATACTTATCTAAAGTTACTTTTCCACTCTGCATGGTAAGACTTGCATCGTCCAGCACCTTTTGCAGTTTTGGATCATTGTGCCCTACCAGTGTATTTACACTTCCTGCTGTAGTCTGTAATGCTCCCACTGTTTTATTAAGGTTAGCCAGTAAAGCTTTAATTTCAGCTCTGTTTTGAGCATCAAAAACCTGATTCGCATTGGTCATTAAAGAGTCTACTCTATGTAAAACCACCTGTAGCTGATCTTTTACCGGACCAACCTGAGAAGAAAGACTTCCCAATGTTCCCAGTTTGAAAGCTCCTTTTAAGGTATCACCGTCTTTTGCAGTCGGTCCTCCATACATAAGGTTTACTCTCATTTCTTTACCGGACATTAATCCCGGTTCAAAGATCTCCAGTGATGAGTTTTTTGAAAATTCGAATTTGTTGTCAACGGTAATTTTTACGACGAAATTAATTTTTCCATCTTTTGAGGTGATAGGAATAATCTTATCTACCTGTCCTACTTTCAACCCATTAATAGAAACTGCCGAAGACTGCGCCAGACCTTCTACATTGTCATATTTTGCGTAAAATATATTGTCGGTAGTAAAAAGGCTTTTCCCTTTCATAAACTGAAACAACACCACAAAGCCTACGATAGCTAGAAGTGCAATCACACCAGCTTTTAATTCTTTACTGAACTTCACTTGCTAATTTTTTTCTAATAAGCAAATATAATACATTTTAAATAAATCTTTTCCTTTATTGTTCTGCGTTAAATACAAAAAAAGCGACAAAAAAATTTGTCGCTTTTTATATCATTGAAATGATTTTCTTATTGTTGCTGATTTCCCAGCTTGTTCCAGATCTCGATTCTGTAATCTTCGATATCTGCGTTGTCCTGAAGACTCTTCATCCAAGCCTGTCCGAACATTCCAGCACTTCTCTGTGTAAGAGATTCTGTAAACTGCTTAAGATCTCCAGGCTGTTTGTTTACGGTTTCTGATTTTTTGATCAAAACATAAACTCCTGTTCCACCTTCAACCGGGTTAGAAAGTTTACCTTTTGCAACACCGAATGCTGCACCGGCAACTTTAGGTTCCATAGCACCTGCTACTGAAGGATTCAATAGGTTCACCTGAGCAGATTGTTTTGGAGCGGCAAACAATTTAGCAATCTGATCTAAGCTTGAAGCTTTTGCTGCTGCAATTTTATCAGAGATTTGTTTTGCTGCCAATTTATTTTTAACGATAACTTCGATCTGATCTCTTACAGATTCCGGATCAGCAAGACCTGCTTCCTGTTTTCCGTTCAGATACACTACAATTTTATCACCAGTTCCGTCTACTGTAAATAATTCAGTATCTCCTTTTTCTCTTTTCTTATCAAAAGCCCATGTAAAGATATCAGCATCTTTTTCAGTACCTAAGCCTTGAAGCTGACCTTCAAATCTTTTCGCTGCTTTTGGATTAGAGAACTGATAGTTTCCTTTTTTAGCAATGTTCACGAAATCGTTGAAAGATTTTCCTTGAACCTGCTGAATGAATTTTCTTGAGTTTTTGTCTGTTTCAGCCTCAGTAGCATCTGAAGGTTTGATTGCTTTCACAAGGTTAGCAACTTTATACCCCATTGATCCTGATTTTTTATCTTCAATATTGATGATATGGTAACCGAACTGTGTTTCTACTACCCCTGTAGCTCCTTTAGGATTGCTTGCAAGATAAGCAAGGAATTCCGGAACGAAAGGTGTTTCTGGTGTTGTCCAACCAAGGCTACCTCCCTGAGCTGCAGAATTTGGATCGCTTGAAAGCTTAAGGAATTCTGTAAATTTAGCAGGAGTTGCTTTTACAATTGCACCAATTGAGTCTGCCAATTTCTTAGCCTGCTCTTTAGTTCTTGTTACTCCTTCACCTGCAGGGCTTCCTTTGAATGCAATTAGGATATGTCTGGATAAAGTAGAATCTGAAGGTCTTTTACCTACCAATTTAGAGACTACATATACATCTTGTTCTTTATAAGGACCAAAAGTCTGACCTACCGCTGCTGCAGTGATCTGATCTTTGATTGTTGGAGGCAATTGAGCAGGATTCAAATACTGAGGATTGAATGGTGCATCAGAATTTGCCGCTACAAACATAGAATCATTTTTAGTATTCTGGAAGTTTTCAGCTCCTCCACTTGCATCTGTACCTCCTGAATATAATTTTGTAATTTCTTTCAAGGCTGCTGCATCATCTGCTGCACTTGGTTTAGATGGGAAAAATACAATACCGATATTTCTGCTTGGCTCAGCTTTGAACATTACAGGGTGCTTCTTGATGTAATCAGCAAGATCCTGTGTTGTCACATTGATCTTTGTTTTTTGAAGATAAGCCGCGTAATCTACTTTTACAAAGTCGATATCTGCAAGCTGATCTCTCTGCTTCATGAATTCTTCAGCTTCTTTCTTACCTGTAGTAATCCCTGCTGAAAGATTAGTAAACACCTGTCTTGCCATTAGTCTGTACTCGATTGTCTTTCTTGTTTTCAACCATTGAGTATATCCTTGAGGATTGGTGTTTTGTAATGTTTCAATTTCTTTTTTAAGCTCTTGAGTTTTAAAGTTACCTTTCTCATCAAAGAACTGTTGATTCTGAGCAAACATCTGATCGTACTGGATTTGATTCCAGAAATAATCATCTGTCATTTCAAAGCCCAATTTCTCAAACTGTTGTTTGATAAGTTTAGATTGTACAAGTAACTGCCAAGCCTGCTCTTCAAGACCGTTTTTCGGACGACCTTGCTGTTCAGCCTGCTGCTGCAACACGAAAAGCTGATCATTGAACTCTTCGCGGGTGATTTTCTCACCGTTTACTTTTCCTAAAACATCAGGATTTTTACCAAAAACCTTGTCGATACTATCGGGGTTCACCAGGAACGCCAAAAGCGCTAAGGCTATTACTCCCATTAAAAGCCAAGGCTTACTCCTAATCTGTCCTAAAATTGCCATTTTATAAATTATAGTTTTTTATCAGTTTGCGAAAATACACATTTTTAAGAAATTACAGAAACAGAACTGCTTAATTTTGATTTTTAATGCAAAGATTATCTAAAAAAGGAAATTTTGACCGTATTTTTAAGTAAAAAACAAATGGCATAAGTATTGTGCATTTTTAAAACATTATAATATGCCGCACGTTTTCAGGGTATATTATATAAAAATCCCTTTAACGATAAAAAACGAAAATGACAATTTGTCATTCGATTGACTATGACAGAATTTGAAGATATTAGTTTAGAAGAAATGATCAGTGACGGATTTGATATCGTAACTGAAGAAATCAATCTTTCCGACTTCGCAGAGACTGATAAAAATTCCGAACAGAAAATATTCCCTATACTTCCCGTAAGAAATATGGTTATGTTCCCCAATGTGGTAATTCCTATTACTGCAGGGAGAAAGACCTCTATACAGCTTCTTGAAGAAGCACAGAAGAACGGAGATTTTATTGGAATTGTAAGCCAGAAAAATTCGGATCTGGAACAACCTTCCGAAAAAGATATTTATTCTACCGGAACTTTGGCAAAGATCATTAAGATTATTAAGCTGCCGGAAGGTAATATTACTGCTATCACTAAAGGTTTCCACAGATTTAAGATTAAAAAAATCATAGATAATCAGCCTTACTTCAAAGCAGAAATATCAAAATTAAAAGACAGCCGACCTAAAGATCAGGAAGAGTATGAAGCATTATTGGAGAACATCAAAGATCTCGCTTTAAAGATCATTGAACTTGATCCCAATATTCCTAATGCTGCAAATTTCGCAATCAAAAATATTAACAACAATGATGATCTTCTGAATTTCATCTGCACGAATGCTAATTTCTCTTCCATTGCAAAACAAAAACTTCTTGAAGAAAAAAGCCTGATGATCAGAGCCAATCAGTGCTATGAGATGATGCATGAAGATTTCAGAAAACTGGAACTGAGAAATCAGATTCATCAGAAAACCTCAAAGGATCTTGATAAGCAGCAGAGAGAATATTTTCTGAATCAACAAATCAGAACAATCCAGGAAGAACTGGGCGGCGGACCTGAAAGTGATGTGGAAGATCTTATTGCTAAGGCTAAAACGAAAAAATGGAGCAAGGAGGTAGAAGAGCATTTCCAAAAGGAAATCAGCAGACTTCAGCGTCAGAATCCTAATTCTCCGGACTATAACGTACAGAGAAACTATTTGGATTTCTTTACGGATCTACCTTGGGAAACTTATACAAAAGATATTTTTGATATTGCAAAGGCTGAAAAAGTACTTGACAAAGCACACTTCGGACTGGAAGATATCAAGAAAAGAATTCTTGAGCACATGGCTGTTTTAAAATTAAAAAACAACATGAAGTCTCCTATCCTATTATTGGTAGGGCCTCCGGGTGTGGGTAAGACCTCTTTAGGAAAATCTATTGCTGATGCCTTAGGGAGAAAATATGTAAGATTATCATTGGGAGGACTTCATGACGAGAGTGAAATCCGCGGACATAGAAAAACGTATATCGGTGCTATGGCGGGAAGAATTTTACAGTCCATCAAAAAATCAGGTACTTCAAATCCGGTAATTGTTCTTGATGAGATTGATAAAATCGGACAAGGTCTTCATGGGGATCCAAGCTCAGCACTCTTAGAAGTTCTTGATCCTGAACAAAATAAGTCTTTTTATGACAATTTCCTGGAGATGGGCTATGACCTTTCAAAAGTAATGTTCATTGCTACAGCCAATTCACTTTCAACGATACAGACGCCTCTTTTAGACAGAACGGAAATCATTCAGATTGCCGGTTATACTTTGGAGGAAAAGATTGAGATTGCCAAAAGACATTTAATCAAGAAGCAGCAGGAAGAAAATGGTCTGGATGCAAAATCATTCAAACTTGGAAATGCAGAACTTAAGCATATCGTAGAAGCACATACTTCTGAAAGCGGTGTAAGAACTCTGGAGAAAAGGATTGCAGCCATTGGAAGATGGGTAGCACTACAGACTGCTTTGGTAAAAGAATATGATCCAAAAATTTCAGTGGAAAAAGTAGATGAAATTCTTGGAGTTCCAAGACCTAAAAGCTTATCTGAAATCACTGGAGTTCCAGGTGTGGTAACCGGTCTTGCATGGACAAGCGTAGGTGGAGATATCCTTTATATTGAAAGTATTTTAAGCAATGGTAAAGGTGCACTAACGATGACTGGAAACTTGGGAACGGTAATGAAAGAATCCGCTACTATTGCGCTGGAATATATAAAAGCGAAACATGATGAGCTGGGAATACCGCAAGAAGACCTGGATAAGAAAAACATTCACGTACACGTTCCTGAAGGAGCGACGCCTAAAGACGGACCGTCTGCAGGTATTGCTATGCTGACATCAATGGTTTCTTCATTTAAAAACAAGAAAATAAAACCTCACCTGGCAATGACCGGAGAGATTACACTAAGAGGGAAAGTACTACCTGTAGGGGGAATCAAAGAAAAGCTTCTTGCAGCAATAAGAGCAGGAATCAAAGATGTTATTCTTTGTGAGGCTAACAGAAAAGATGTGGAGGAAATCAAAAAAGATTATCTGAAAAATCTGAGAGTACACTACGTCAACAGAATGGAAGAAGTCATTGACATCGCCATTGAAGAATAAAATAACTTATAACATATTAACTTCTCAATAAAGAAACACGTTCTGATATTCAGGGCGTGTTTCTGTTTTAGGTAAAAAATCACAATCAACCTGGCTAGGTGGAATAAAATTTGATACAATCCAAGAAAATCCTGAAGGATTGAATAAAAAATTTTTCAATTCAGAAGGGTTTTCTTATTTTTATTCCACACTGCATATTTTTAAATTATGAATTTCCTTAGACTTCCTTTCCTTGTCAAGCTTACCCTCGTGGTAGTTTCCATCATTGGACTTGGCTACCTTCTGGCATTAGGACAGAGTATTTTAGCTCCGTTTTTCCTGGCATTCCTGATGGCGATGCTTTTTTTGCCCGCAGCCACTTTTATGGAAAGAAAGCTAAGATTTCCAAGGTCTATGTCTACCATGACTTCAGTATTTATTATGCTGATGATTTTAGGTGGTATTATTTATTTCTTTACCAATCAGCTGTCTGATTTCAGTAAGGATCTTCCACACCTCAAGGAGCAGTTTACCACTGTTTTTAACAGCCTTCAGCATTGGGTTTCCAAAACATTTAATGTGAAAGTGGATGAACAGGTGGATTACATTAACCAAGGATTAACTAAACTTCTGTCTTCTTCGGGAGTCATTTTAGGATTTACATTTGGAATTTTTTCAACGGGATTTGGCTTCATTATATTTTTCACCCTGTTTTTTATCTTTATTTTAAATTACAGAAGACTTTTAAATAATTTTATCGTTACTGTTTTTAACGAAAGACATAAAGCGAGTGTACAGGAAGCTGTGAACGAGATTCGGATCATGACTAAGAAATACATCTTTGGGCTTTTCCTTCAGGTGATTATCGTATCTGTTCTTACTTCCACGCTCCTTACCATTCTGGGAGTGAAATATGCTATCCTTTTAGGAGTTCTCACAGGATTATTAAACGTTATTCCGTATCTGGGAATTTTTATGTCTCTTCTCATTTCCTGTTTTATAGCGTTTGCCACTTCTACGCCTTCAACGTGTATTTATGTTGCTTTGGGGTATATTGCCATCCATGCTGTAGACGGAAATATTGTACTGCCATTTGTAGTGGGCTCTAAAGTTAAGATCAACGCTTTATTTTCTTTTATTGGTATCCTTTTAGGAGAACATCTTTGGGGAATTGCAGGAATGTTCCTGTGCATTCCGGCGATTGCGATTATAAAAATTATCTGTGAAAGAGTAGACGATCTAAAACCTTGGGGAAGACTACTCGGAGAAGAGCCCAAACCTCACAAGAAGAAAAAAAGCTACAAAATTTCCAAGAATATTACTTTGAAGGAAATGGATTAGAATATGAGTGTTGAGTGATGGGTAATTAGTAATAATTGACCCACTCTTAACTTTGAATGCTTACATATTAAACTTTAAATAAAAAGACTGCCTTTTTAGAGACAGTCTTTTTTTATTGTTATGACGCGGCGCACCAAGGACTCATTCCATTTGGACATGTATCTGTGCACAGGATATAAGTTTGGCTATCCGGACAGTATCCTTTATCCGGTTCCGGAGTTCCTCCTCCACCTCCAATACAAGGATGACCTGCAGGAATTTTACATGGACAATCTATGGGTCCTATATCACATTTCTCAATTCCTCCCTGGATTTCTCTCAAATTTGTACGGTTTAATTTTTTAAGATTTTTCAACATAATATTATTAGTTTAGTTTGAATTTCAAATATAAACAATGAAATTATTCAAAACACAACATTAACCTACCATTAACATTAATTATATATTTTTTATAAAAACACAATCAACGAATCCTATTTTTATTTTACATTTGATATAAAATCATCAATCATGAAAATAGTAAAATTCATTTTATGTTTACTTTTCGGGCTTATGTTTATTAATGCCGGGTTAAACAAGTTTTTTAATTATATGCCCATGGAAAAACCTACTCCTGAACAGATGAAACTTTTCGCTGCTTTTGGAGAAATCAGCTGGCTGATGCCTTTAGTAGGCATTGTAGAAGTCATTGGTGGATTATTATTTATTTTTCCAAAAACAAGAGCATTGGGAGCGATTGTTATTTTACCTGTCATGGTAGGAATTGTTACCCATGTTTTCACAATGGATAAATCTCCTATGGGAATGGGTATCGCCGGAGTTATGTTTTTGATCAACCTTTGGATGATTATTGACAACAAAGAAAAATATAAACATTTAGTTTCATAAGATTGCAGATAATAGGTTGCAGGTTGCAGTAGTCTAGTTCTGCTTTTTACTACCTATAACCTATTATCTGCTACCTCCTACCTATACAAAAGCACTGAAACCCGTAATCGATCGTCCTACGATGAGCGAGTTGATTTCTTTTGTTCCTTCGTAAGAATAAATGGCTTCTGCATCGGCAACAAACCGGGCTACATCATACTCGAGCAGAATTCCGTTTCCTCCCATTACTTCTCTTGCTCTGGAAACAATGTCTCTTGTTCTGAGGGTACAGAAAACTTTGGCTAAAGAAGCATGTTCATCTTTTAAAATTCCTTCATCCTGCATTTCAGACAGTCTGAAAACCATCGTCTGCATGGCAGTAAGGTTAGACAACATTTCAACCAGATGTCCCTGAATCATTTGGAATGAGGCTATAGGTCTTCCAAACTGTTCTCTTTTTCGGGTATAATCCAAAGCACTTTCGTAAGCTCCGCGTGCACAACCTGTAGCCATCCATGCGACTCCTGCTCTGGTCATTCTCAGTACTTTTCCTGTATCTTTAAACGAATTGGCATTCTGCAGACGATTTTCTTCGGTTACAAGACAGTCTTTTAAAGTAATTAATCCGTTCTGGACAATTCTTAACGCCATTTTTCCTTTGATTTTTTCTACGGAATATCCCGGATTATCTTTTTCTACAATAAATCCCTTCACCTCTCCACTGTCAAGATCTCTTGCCCAGATAATGATCAGATCAGCAAAAGTAGCATTGCCGATCCATTTTTTCTGGCCATTAAGAATCCAGCCTTCAGGTGTTTTTTTACAGGTTACCGTAAGTCCGCCTGCTGCTCCGGATCCAACTTCCGGCTCCGTAAGTCCAAAGGCACCAATTTTTTCAAATTTCTGCATCTGCGGAAGCCATTTTTGCTTCTGTTCTTCCGATCCGCAGATATAAATAGAACCCATTGCCAGTCCGGATTGCACTCCGAAAAATGTAGCAATGGAAGCATCTACCCTTGCCATTTCCATCGCAATAACACCTTCCATCAGGAAAGGCATTCCCGGACAGCCATAGCCTTCATAAGTAACCCCACAGATATTCAGTTTTTGGAATTTTGGGATCAGTTCAAAAGGGAATTCATCTCTGAGCCAATAGTGATTGACCAGAGGTTTTACTTCTTTTTCCATGAAAGCTCTTACCTTCAGCTGAATTTCACGCTGTTCCGGAGTAAGAGTATGGTAGATATCATAAAAATCTCCATCAATGGGTGGAAGTTCTTTCTTTTTCTTTTCCGGATCGAGCATTTTCATAAGCCCGGAAAGTTGTTTATCATCCAGTTTTGAGAAATTCCGCATCAGTTTTGGCAAGTCTACTTTTTGAGAGATGGAGCTCAACTGATCGAAATCTATGGATCTAAATAATTCTATTGCGTTTCTGATTTTGGAAAAAGTATTCGACATAATGATAGATTGTAGTTTTGGTTTGTAAAAGATAAGCAAAAATTGCTCCGAAAGCTATGACTGTAGCTTAAGCGTATTTTACAAAACACTCAAATTCAACTTATTAAAACTGAAAATTTCGTTTACAAGCTTTTTACTTTTGATTTTCAAGCGTTACAAAAGATCCTGACTGAACTTTGACTCAAGCAAAAACATTAAAAATCAACGTTATGAAAACTACTTACATTAAATTATCACTAGCTGCTGTTCTTTTATTAGGAATTTATTCGTGTAAAAAAGGAGAAGTTTCTTCTAAAGATCTTGAAGCCTATGCTACTACCGATTCAGCCGCTGTTGTGGTTTCGGACAGTATTTCATCTGTTGCAGATATGAAAGTAAAAGACAAGCAGTTTATCAAGACTGCAGATGTGAATATGGAAGTAAAAGATGTGTATAATGCAACAATTGCTATTGAAAAATCTGTACAGGAGCTTGGTGGTTTTGTTACCAATAGTAATCTTCAAAGTAACGTTGTTTCTGAAAATACCTACAACACATCCAATGAAGAGGCTATGCTGGTAAAAAAATACCAGACTGAGAATAGAATGCAGGTACGTATTCCTACGGAAAAGCTGGGTGAACTGTTGACAGCTATCAATACAAACAAATTATTTCTTAATTCAAGAGCTATCAATGCAGAAGATGTAACAGCCAACATCAAGTATTCTGAACTGGAAGGAAAAAGAAATCAAAAAACTTCTGAGAACATCAGTAAGCTGAAAACAAATAAAGATAAAGTAACGCTGGATGATGAAAATATGTCTGAAGGAAATCTTCAAAAGCTGTCTAGCATGAACATGACAGATGATTTAAAATACAGCACGATTGACATTTACATCAAAGAACCTCAATTGCGCATTGCTGAAATTGCTGTTACCAACACTACAAGTATTGATAATAAGTATAAATACAATTTCATCTATGACGCAAAAGACGGCTTTGTATACGGATTCTACCTGATTCAGAGAATTATCGTTGGTCTTATCAATGTATGGCCTCTTGTATTAATTGCTGCTGCAATCCTCTATTTTTTAAGAAGAAGAAAAATTTCAAAACCTGAGTATTCAAAAAATCAGGAATAAAAAAACCATCCTAACCAATTGGTTATCATCATAATTTTAGATTTTACAGCCTCCTGTTTTCAGGAGGTTTTTATTTTTTTTGAAAAAAAAACTGTAACGATTGTAATGCCTGCTTTACCTACTGTTTAAAAGAACAGAAAATCAAAAAAATTAATACTATGAAAAATTTAATAAAACTTGGGTTCGCAGCATTATTATCACTGAACTCCATAACAGCCAACGCACAAAATAAAAATAACAGTAAGGATAACAGTCTCCTATGGGAAGTGTCTGGAAATGGACTTTCGAAGCCTTCTTATATTACCGGAACTTTTCATATCTTATGCAGTAAAGATTTTGAGATCAAACCTAAGGTGTTAAAAGCGCTTGAGAAATCTGACAACTTTGTTATGGAAATCAATTATACAGATCCCGCTGAAATGATGTCATTACAGAAAATGTTTAAAGCAGATAAAAAAATATCGGATCAGCTTTCTCCCGAAGAAGCTAAAGAACTGAATACTGTTCTTGCCAATTATGGAACTGATCTGAAAAGTATAGATTCTTCAAGCCCTCAGGCGCTGTATGCACTGCTTTCTACCCAAGCAATCCCTTGCCCTCAGACCGAAGTAAAGCTTTACGAAATGGAACTTCTTCAGAAAGCAATGAAAGATAAAAAAAGCATCAAAGGACTTGAAAAAGTGGAAGATCAAATGAAATCAATCAATGAAGCGTATGACCTGAAAAGCACTATTACTCAACTGAAAATGGACAAGGAATATCAAATATTGTTCAGACAGATGATTGAAGCTTTTAAAAATGAAAATGTACAATCTTTATACAGCCTTTTTAAGGATGAAAGATTCATGAATGCTCAGCAGGAAAAGGCTATGCTTACCAACAGAAATCAAAACTGGGTAAAAGTAATGCCGGACATGATGAAAAAAGAAAGTTCTTTCTTTGCCGTTGGTGGCTCTCATCTTATGGGTGAAAACGGAATTATTCCTCTTCTACAGGCAAAAGGCTACACGGTAAAACCTGTATTAAGCTTATAATAATAACCAAACCATGAAACGATTGTGAGCAATCCAACTGAAACCGCTTTTTTAAAGCTCGTCAACCAGCACAAGGGCATTTTATATAAAGCTTCAAGGATCTATGCAGATTCTGTAGAAGACCGCGAAGACCTGCAGCAGGAAATTCTTATCCAACTTTGGAAGTCCTACCAGAATTTCAAAGGGAACAGTGAGTTTTCCACCTGGATGTATCGGGTTGCGATCAATACTGCAATTACATATTTAAAAAAGGAAAAGCAAAGATCCAATAATCATACAGATGCTCCTTCGCATTTTGAAGTACAGCAGGAAGATTATAATCCCACAAAGGACAGGCAGCTGGAAATTTTCTACAGTGCCGTTCAGGAGCTAAACTCTCTGGAAAAAGCCGTCATATTTTATTTCATGGAAGGGATGTCTCACAAAGAAATAGGGAACAATTTAGGACTTAGTGAAGGCAACGCCCGCGTAAAACTCAACAGAACAAAAGAAAAAATACAGCAAATCATAAAAAAATCAGGTTATGAATTTTGATCAATTAAAAGAACAGTGGAATAAGGAAGACAGCGACGTCCATATTCCTGATACCATAGAACAATTAAAGGAAAGCAAACACCCTATAGAAAAAATCCAGAAAAACATGAAGAAAGAATTTCCTATGCAGATTCTGGCCATCATTCTGATCGCTTTTTTCCCTCTTCAGTTTAAATTTCCATCTTCACAGTACATTATTTATTATGTATCCTACACAATGATGGTCGTTATCTCATCGTACTATCTGCTAGGATTTTATAAATTCTACAAACAGACGGAACTTTATACCGGAAACACCAAAAACAGCCTCTGGAAAATATACCATGAACTTCGCCTGAATATGGAAAGATACCAGTCTTTCGGCTTTCTGTTACTTCCTCATTTCCTTGTAACAATAGGTATGGTGATTTATAATACGATGAAAGAACATGGAAAATCTCTCACCGAACTTACCACTGCTCATCAACAAGGTTTAATCATCGCCGTTCTTATCGGAACTTTAGGACTGATAACAAGCATCGTTCTATGGACAAAATACGTCTATGGAAGGAGTGCCAAACAACTGGAAAAAATTCTGAACGAAATGGAAGAATAACCTTGAAAACTCCTGTCACAAAACATTTTTCATACAACCTCAGATAAACTCTGAGGTTTTGTTTTTTAAAAAATCGTTATTTATTATCTTCAAATTTATCTGAGGTTTTATTTTTCCGTAAATTTGCAAATCAGAAATAAATCATTATGGATTATGAGCTATTCTCATCCAGTACATGATCTTCTGAGCGATAAAAATTCTGTAATATGCTATCAAAAATAAATCCAACACAAACTAGCAGCTGGAAAGCACTTGACGAACACTTCGGTGGAAATGACTTTGATCTTAGAACTCTTTTCCAGTATAACCCGAATCGTTTTAATGAGTTTTCTCTACAAAAGGACAACTATCTTTTTGATTATTCTAAAAACCTGATTGATTCAAGAACAAAGGATCTTTTATTGCAATTGGCTGAGGAAAGCCAGTTAAAAGATGCTATTTCCAGAATGTTCTCTGGGGATAAAATCAATGAAACTGAAGGAAGAGCGGTTCTTCACACCGCATTAAGAGATTTCTCCGACCGTGAAATTATCGTAGATGGAGAAAACATCAAACCACAGATCAAGAGGGTTCTTGAGCATATGAAATCTTTTTCTGAGAAAATTATTTCAGGAGAACATAAAGGTTTCAGCGGAAAAGAGATCACAGATGTATTCAACATCGGGATTGGAGGATCAGACTTAGGTCCTGTAATGGTTTGTTCAGCTTTAAAGCATTTTAAAACAAGATTAAACGCTCACTTTGTTTCCAACGTGGACGGAAATCATATTGCAGAAGTAGTAAAAGATTTAAATCCTGAAACTACTTTATTCATCATTGCTTCCAAAACATTTACAACTCAGGAAACAATGACGAATGCCAATTCAGCTAAAGACTGGTTCCTGAAAGCAGGAAAACAGGAAGATGTAGCGAAGCATTTTGTTGCTTTATCTACTAATATTGAAGAAGTTAAGAAGTTCGGAATCGCAGAAGAAAATATTTTTGAGTTCTGGGACTGGGTAGGCGGAAGATATTCTCTTTGGAGCGCTATCGGATTAAGCATTGTACTTTCTGTAGGATATGAAAACTTTGAGCAGCTTTTAAGAGGTGCTTTTGATACAGACCAACACTTCCAGACAGCAGAATTCTCTGAAAATGTTCCCGTATTAATGGGACTTTTAGGAATCTGGTACCGTAATTTTTATGCAGCAACCACTTATGCCATCTTACCTTATTCTCAATATCTGGACAGATTTGCAGCGTATCTTCAGCAGGGAGATATGGAAAGTAACGGAAAGTGTGTAGACAGAAATGGTGAATTCGTAGAATATGAAACGGGACCGATCATCTGGGGAGAACCTGGAACCAATGGACAACATGCATTCTACCAGTTAATCCATCAAGGAACAGAATTGATTCCGGCAGATTTTATTGCCTATGCAAAAAGCCCGAACCATGTTTCTGATCACCAGGACAAGTTATTAGCTAACTTTTTCGCTCAGACTGAGGCTCTTGCCTTCGGAAAACTGGAAGAAGAAGTGGAAGAAGAGCTTAGAAATTCGGGTAAATCTGATGAAGAAATAGACAGACTGATCAATTTCAAAGTCTTCCATGGAAACACTCCAACTAACTCTATATTATTCAAAGAATTAACTCCTTTTTCACTAGGTCAGTTGATTGCTCTTTACGAACACAAAATTTTCGTTCAGGGAGTAATCTGGAATATTTTCAGTTTTGACCAGTTTGGAGTGGAATTAGGAAAAGTATTAGCCAATAAAATCCTTCCGGAGCTTGAAAACAATGAAGCAATAAGCTCTCATGACAGCTCTACCAACGGATTGATCAATTACTATAAGGAAAACAAATAGTAAGTAAAAAGAAAGTAAAAGTAAATCTATAAAGTAAAAAAGTAAAAATGGCAGAAATTCTTGACGGACTTAAAGTATCCAAGGAAATTAAAGCAGAGATCAAGGTTGAAGTAGAAAAGATTCTCGCAAGCAAAAAAAGAGCTCCACACTTGGTGGCTATTCTTGTAGGAAATAATGGAGCTAGCAAGGCCTACGTAAACTCTAAAGTGAAAGACTGTGAGGAAGTAGGATTTCAATCCAGCTTAATCAAGTTTCCAAGCACTGTTTCTGAATCTGAACTATTGGAAAAAATTGACGAGCTTAATAAGTCTAAAGCAGTAGACGGATTTATCGTTCAGCTGCCTTTACCAGATCAGATTGATCAGGAAAAGATCATCAATGCTATTGACCCTAGAAAAGACGTGGATGGTTTCCACCCAGAAAACTTCGGAAAAATGGCTCTTGAAATGGATACTTTCTTACCGGCAACTCCTTTCGGAATTTTAACATTATTGGAAAGATATAATATTGAAACCAAAGGAAAAGACTGTGTAATTATCGGAAGAAGTAAAATTGTAGGAAGACCAATGAGTATTCTGATGGGAAGAAAAGATTTCCCAGGAAACTCTACCGTTACCCTTACGCACTCATACACAAAAGACATTGAAGAATACACAAGAAAAGCAGACATCGTCATTACCGCTTTGGGAGATCCGCATTTCTTAAAAGGAGATATGATCAAAGAAGGAGCTGTAATCGTGGATGTGGGTATTACAAGAGTAGATAATGACTCTCCAAAAGGATATTACCTTGCAGGTGATGTAGATTTTGACAGCTGTGCTGCAAAAGCAAGCTGGATCACTCCGGTACCTGGAGGAGTAGGCCCAATGACAAGAGCGATGTTGATGAAAAACACCATCATTGCTTATAAAACTTCGGTCTATAACGACTAATTTAAAATGAATAAAGAAGAAGATATTTTATTAAAAGAAGGTAAAATGCTCCCTGTGATGGAGCATTTTTACACTTTACAGGGAGAAGGAGCACACACCGGAAAAGCCGCATACTTTATCAGGCTGGGAGGGTGTGATGTAGGATGTCACTGGTGTGATGTAAAAGAAAGCTGGGATCCGGAACTCCATCCCCTGATGAATGCAGAGGAAATTGCAGAAACTGCAGCCAGACACTGTAAAACAATAGTGCTGACTGGTGGTGAACCTTTAATGTGGAATTTAGATATCCTGACATCCAAACTGAAAGAACTAGGATGTACAGTACATATCGAAACCTCCGGAGCTTACCCTATGAGCGGTCAACTGGACTGGATTACCCTTTCACCAAAGAAAACAGGGCTTCCTAAAGAAGAGATTTATCAAAAGGCCAATGAGCTTAAAGTCATTATCTTCAACCAGCATGATTTTACATTTGCTCAGGAACAGGCAGCAAAAGTTTCTGAAAACTGTAAGCTTTATCTTCAGAGTGAATGGAGCAAAAGAGATGATATGTATCCTAAGATTACAGATTTCATTCTGGAAAACCCTGAATGGCAGGCTTCTGTTCAGACGCACAAATATCTGAATATCCCGTAAAAAAGTGTAAATTAGCCGGGCTTATTCGCTATAATACCGATAGATGCAGAGAATTCGATACTCTAGATACCTGAAATCAATCATTATGTTGCTTGACCTCATGGTTATTGCATCTATCTTCATATTCTTTTTTATAAGCAGAAACGAAAGTTTAAAATACAATAAAGAAACCTGGTATCAGAATAGTTTTTCTCTGGTTCTGTTGTTTTTGTTCTGGGTACTATTAAGTGGTAGGACAAAAATATACAATATTCCGAGGAACCTTACCTATACCTTGTTTCTTGAACGCCTTCTGATCCATTTTCTATTTTTTATACTGGGAGTACTGCTTATAGGAAAGGTAAGTAAGAATGTATTTTTCAATTCGGATATTTACTGGCTTTCTCTTTACCTTTTTATTGCCATTTTCCTGGCGAAATCATTAGTCTATTTCGCGATCAAGTACTTGCGATCTCTTGGAGCCAACTACAGAAATGTAATGTTTTTGGGGGACATTCATTCTACAGAAATTCTTAAGAATATCTTTACAGAACGTAAAGATTATGGATACAGAATATTTGAATATGAAAATACCGAAGTAAAGATCAATGAACTGGTGGCTTTCTGGAAAAAAAACGGAATCCACACCTTGTTTTTATCGATGGAAAACTCTTATGATGAGGCCATGAAAAATGAAATTTTCAGTCTGGCCGAAGATCATAAGATTCATATTTCATTGATTCCAAGCATTACCCAAAGTGATTTTTTCCTTTATGATCTTGGCTATATCCAGACTCAGCCGGTGCTTAATCAGGCCAGATATCCCTTAGATTATTATTCTAATTTTCTGATGAAAAGGACATTTGATATTTTCTTTTCTGTTATTATATTGGTTCTTATCTGCTCATGGGTATTTCCAATCATTGCTATTTTAATCAAAACAACTTCCAAAGGACCGGTTTTCTTTCTTCAGAAGAGATATGGTTTTCATGAAGAGGTTTTTAATTGTATTAAATTCAGAACAATGTTTGTCAATGATGAATCTACAACCAAAACCACCTCCGTCAATGACTCCAGAATTACCAAAGTGGGTAAATTTTTAAGGAAAACCAGTCTTGATGAACTTCCTCAATTTATTAATGTGTTGAGAGGTGAAATGTCTGTAGTAGGGCCGCGCCCACATATGCTGGCTGTTGACAATTATTATAAACCCAAAATCGGAAGATACAGCCTGAGAAGTATGGTTAATCCTGGTATTACCGGACTGGCGCAGGTGAATGGACTGCGTGGTGACTTCGGAGATGTGGAAGTAGAAATGAAAAAAAGAGTTCTGGCTGATGCATTCTATGTAAGAAACTGGAGTTTCGTACTTGATTTGGTTATTATTTTAAAAACCGTTTTATTGGTAATTGGAGGAGATAAAAATGCAAAATAAAGAACGGAATAACATAAATATTGAAATAATTTTAACACAAAACCAAGCTTTGGTCTTATTCTTGACCCTAGCCCAATTAAATAAAAAAGTCTAATTTAGCAGTATGTTAAAAAAGTTTTTCACAGCGATAGGGGAATACATTATCCTCTTGGGAAAATCCCTGCAGAAACCTCAGAAAATGAGAGTATTCTGGAAGCTGTTCATGAGAGAAATTAATGATTTGGGAGTAAATTCTTTCGGGCTTGTAGTCTTCACGTCAATCTTCGTGGGGGCTGTAGTTGCTATTCAGATGTTCAACAACTTTGACGCTTCTTCCTTTCCTATTCCTCCATCATTTGTAGGATACGCTACAAAAGCGGTATTAGTATTGGAATTTGCCCCTACCATCATCAGCCTTATTCTGGCGGGTAAAGTAGGATCATATATTGCTTCCAGTATCGGAACGATGAGGGTGTCAGAGCAAATTGATGCATTGGACATTATGGGAGTAAACTCACCTAACTTCCTTATATTTCCGAAAATTATCGCTTGTATGATTTTTAATCCTCTGCTTATCGCCATCAGTATTGTATTTGGTATTCTCGGAGGATATATTGCCGGAATTTTAACAGGAAACTGGACAGAAAACGACTATATTGTTGGTATTCAAATGTATATGCCTAATTTATTCATTTATTATGCATTTACCAAAACAACTGTTTTCGCTTTTATCATTGCAACAGTACCTTCTTATTTCGGATACAATGTAAAAGGAGGATCTTTGGAAGTAGGTAGAGCCAGTACTCAGGCCGTAGTATGGACAATGGTGTTCATTATTATCTCTGAATTAATTTTAACCCAATTAATATTAAGCTGATGATTGAGGTAAAAGATCTTAAGAAAAGTTTTGATGATGTTGAAGTGCTTAAGGGAATTTCAACTTCATTTGATAAAGGAAAAGTAAACTTAATCATTGGGCAGAGTGGTTCCGGGAAAACCGTTTTTCTAAAAAGTTTATTGAATGTTTATATGCCTTCATCAGGAGAAATTCTGTTTGATGGGAAAGATATCAATACCATGACCAGAGATGAAAAACAGCATCTCCGTTCAGAAATCGGAACCGTTTTCCAGGGAAGTGCCTTATTTGATTCTCTAACAGTGGAAGAAAATATCATGTTCCCTCTTGACATGTTTACCAATCTTACCTACAGAGAAAAAAAGAAAAGAGTTTTTGAAGTAATAGGAAGAGTACATCTTGATAAAGCAGAAAAAAAATATCCTTCCGAAATTTCAGGAGGTATGCAGAAAAGGGTGGCTATTGCAAGAGCTATTGTCAACAATCCGAAATATCTGTTCTGTGATGAACCCAATTCCGGACTGGATCCCTATACCTCTAAGATCATTGATGATCTTCTTTACGAAATCACAAAAGAATATAATACTACCACCATCATCAATACACACGATATGAACTCTGTAATGACGATTGGCGAGAAAATTGTATACCTAAGACTGGGAATTAAAGAATGGGAAGGTAACAAAGACATTCTGATTACAGCAGGCAATAAAAATCTGATTGATTTCGTTTATTCTTCAGAACTGTTTAAAGAGCTGAGAGAATATTTACTTGAGAATAATAAAACGATTGAAACGACAAATACAAAAATAGACGATAATGAAAAAGGCACTTAGTATAGCGTTATTAGGGTTTTCAATGTGGGCTTCTGCACAGATTTCACTGGCAGGTAAAGCTAACTTAATTTTTCCAACAGGCTCACCTTCATGGTCCAATATTAAAGGAACAGTGAATGATGCTATTGCAGGAACAGGTAAAAATAATGTAGGTTTCAATGTTGGGCTTTCATTAAAAGTAGGTCTTCCTACTTCATTGTTTGTGATGCCGGAAATCTATTATACTCATTTCAAAAATGAGTTTACGACAGAGAACACTACTTTTGACGTAAAAAGCAACCGTATTGATGTTCCTGTTCTTTTAGGATATAATCTTTTAGGAAATATGCTGGGAGTTTTTGTAGGACCTGTAGGAAGTTTTAACTTAAACAAAGACAATACTTACAACGATTTCAAAGAAAATGCTAAAAATGACTTTACAGTAGGATACCAATTCGGTGCACAGCTTGAAATTAAAAAACTTATTGTAAATGCAAGATATGAAGGTGCTTTCAGCAAAGACGAAAGAAACTTCATCAACAAAGTTTCCGGTTCAGAAATCAGATATGATAACAGACCGAACTTGTTTATGGTAGGTTTAGGATATAAATTCTAATGAATTATCGAAAATAACAACTTTAAACCCTCAAATTTAAATTTGAGGGTTTTTATTTTGTTCTTCAAGTTCAGCCTGACGTTTTGCAATTTCTGCAGCCTGTTTTTCAAGGTCTTCTTTGTCTTTTTGTAACTGCTTGAATTCTTTTTTCTTCTGTTCTTCTTTTATAGCGCTTCCTTTACTTACATAGCCTACCATTCCTCCAATGATAAGCCCTATTCCAACTCCTGCCATGATGCCCATAATATGAGACATCGTAATTTTTTCAACGGTAAAGTCAGTTGTTAAATAGAAAAGTAATGCAGAAACAGCCAAAAGTATAAGTCCGGTAATTGATAAACTCTTCATAATATTGTGTTTAGGTGGTTACATAAAAAAGCCTTACCAAATTTACTAAAAATTTAATAAGGCCTTACTCAAGATTAAAATTCTAATTATATTTTTCCTCCTGCAGCCTTATAGTATTCCAAAGCTTTTGGAAGATCTTTATTGATATCTGAAATTCTTGTTTCCGGATTCGGGTGGGTAGATAAGAATTCAGGTTGTCTTGCTCCTGTAGATGCTGCTTCCATTCTGTTCCAGAAAGGAATTGCTGCTCTTGGATCATATCCTGCCATAGACATCAGGTAAAGTCCCATTTCATCTGCCTCAGATTCCTGACCTCTTCCGTATTTCAATAAAGCAACCTGTGAACCGATAGGATAAACCTTCTGGAAAACACTTGCCCATTGTGAATTTGAGATTGTTCCTCCCAGGATCGCCCCTCCATACTGAGCTACCATTGCCTGAGAAATTCTTTCATTTCCGTGGCCTGCCAATGCGTGCGAAACTTCATGCCCCATTACGACTGCAAGTCCGTTATCGTCTTTTGTTACCGGTAATATTCCGGTATAGACTGCTACTTTTCCACCAGGCATACACCAGGCGTTCAGCTCATTGCTCTGCAAAAGATTAAATTCCCAGCTGTAGCTTGCAAGATCTGCTGATCTTCCAATACTCTGATAATATCTTTCTGCTGCATTTTTGATTCTGTTTCCTACATTTACCACTCTCTTTGCATCTGCTGTACCGGTAATCACTTTACCTTTAGACAATGTCGTTCTATATTCCTGTGAAGACATTGTTAAAATTTCCGAATTGTTGGCCAGCTGTAAAGAAGACCTCCCCGTAATCGGGTTTGTAGTACAGGCAACAGCCGACAGAGCAATAGCTCCCATTCCAAATAGATGTGTAACTTTCATAGTTTGAGTGTTAATAATTCAACCTTAACAATTTTTATTCCAAAATATTTCAGAAAGAATATATTTGCATACATTTTGCTATCTAAATTTAATAATTATCTCATTATGAAAAAGTATATTTCTTTACTGATGATTTTTGGATTCCTGTTCTTCTTTCAGAGTTGCGCATCGCAGGGGTCATTAGATCCGAAAACAGTGGATACTTTGGTAGATTCTCAGGAGTTTACTTTTTATGCACAAAGAGCCAATCCTACAAATTATGATGTTATTAATGTTTTAAACTCAATGCCTAATTCTACTGCAACGAGGGTACTTAACCTAAATGGAGAGTATACCATTGATGTCAGTAAAAATACACTGGATGTAGTGTTGCCTTATTTTGGAAGGCTGTTTAATCCAACCTATGGAAGCGCAATTGATAACAGCTACAGATTTACTTCAAAAGATTTTACAGTAACTAAAACTCAGAATAAAAAGGGAACCTGGACTTTAAAGTTCAAGCCTAATGATGCTAAAAATGTGGATGAAATCAATATTGAAGTATTTAAAAACGGAAAAGCTTTCGTTTCTATGAGAAGTAATGACAGACAACCGATTACTTATGACGGATATATTTCTAAAACTGAGGTAAAAAAGGAAAAAGAGAAACTTTAATCCCTGTTTTCGTTCGATAAAAATTTTTCAACAAATAATTTTGCTTCAGTACTTGGATTGGAAACCATGGCTGAAGCATTTTTTTTGTGCATATGATAAGCTTCTTCTACAGCATTGCTCTTTTTCATCAGGGACAAAATATATTCCTGAACCCAATATTCAAATCGTTTTTCGGCCTGCTGAACACGGATTTCTTCAAAACGACCGCTCTTCTTTTTCAGATCAATAAATTCGAATATTGTATCATAAACTTCCTGTAATCCTTGATTATGAAGCGCAGAACCTAATAAAACAGGAATCTTCCATCCTTTTTCTTTAGGCGGAATAAAGTCCAAAGCTCTTTTTAATTCAAGCCTTGTATTTTTCGCTTTCTGAAGATTGTCCTGATCTACTTTATTGATGAAGATAAGGTCTACCATTTCCATGATCCCTCGTTTTATTCCCTGAAGTTCATCTCCTCCTCCAATGATTTTAAGGAATAAAAAAACATCGGTAATATCAGCCACCAGAACTTCTGATTGCCCTACCCCTACAGTTTCAATTAAAATATAGTCATAGCCTGCAGCTTCACAGATCATCATGGTTTCAAAAGTAGTATTGGCAACTCCTCCCAGAAATCCTGAGCTAGGAGAAGGACGAATGAATGCATTTTCTTCTTTGGCCAATTCCTCCATTCTGGTTTTATCCCCCAAAATACTTCCTTTGTTGATGGCCGAGCTTGGGTCAATAGCCAAAACGGCAACCTTTTTTCCCTGAGCAATAACCAGGCGACCAAAGTTTTCTATAAAAGTAGACTTTCCTGCTCCTGGAACACCCGTTACTCCTACCCTCACAGAGTCCCCAGTAAGAGGCATAATTTTCTTCAAAAGTTCTTCTGCCTGTACTCTGTGCTCTGCTTTCTTACTTTCCACCAATGTAATAGCTTTTGCAATCAGGCGTTTGTTTCCTGACTGTATTCCCTCTATTAGCTCTTCTGTAGAAAATTTCATTAATTCAAAATTAATAATTAAAATGGGAATGGTCAATACCTGGATCATAATGATCACACAAAAGACCCAAATTGGCTTTATTTAGAATTATCAATTTTTCACGAATTTAGTTTTTATTTCTTCTAAATTAAAACTAGAACACCCTGTATCAACGGCTTAAGGAATTTATTACATTTGTTATATATCAAAAGAAGAAACATGAAAAAACTCATCGCTGCGGCTTCGTTTACTGCTATTTTGCTGGTTTCCTGTACGCCGAAAGCTTCTACATCCGCTGCTACTGCAGGAACCTCTACCTCTACTGCAGAACAGATTGCTCAGGGGAAAACTATTTTTGAAAACTCTTGCGGAAGATGTCATAAATTGCCAGATCCTGCTTCACACAATCCTGTACAATGGGTGGGAATTATGAATTCTATGGCTCCAAAAGCAAAACTAACGGATGAACAGCACCAATGGGTTTATGATTATATTGTTTCTGTGAAGAAGTAATCATCAAACAAAAATAGGATATGAAAAAATTCATTTTAACAGGTATTGCAGCATCAGCATTTCTGGTATCCTGCGGGCCGAAAAGTGTGGCTGTTACAGGGCCAAAGTACACCTCATCTGAGCAGTTGGCGCAAGGAAAAACCATTTTTGAAAATTCCTGTGCAAAATGCCATAAGCTTCCAGAGCCAACCAAGCATGACAACCAGGGATGGATCAATACTCTAAGCAGAATGGCTCCAAAGGCCAAGCTTACTGATGACCAGCATCAAATGGTGTATGATTATCTGATCTCTGTGAATAAAAAATAAGCTTTCTAATGAAAGCTTATTTCATTTAATTAAGTAACTCAAAAACAGATTATTCTGCCTTTTTTACGGTTCTTGTTCTGGTTACTTTTCCTTTAACCAGTTTTTCTCGGTCTTCAATAATTTCGAGTGCTGCACGGTTGTAAGCAAATTTTTTAGCTTCTTTAAGCGTTGCCAAAGCCTGTTTGTACTCAAAGTTTCTCTCCTGAAGAAGAGAAAGACAGGTCAGGATTTCAGATTTATCAATTCCTTTTAGTTTCAAAGCAAATTCAATCAGTTTTTCTGCTTCTTTATAATCTTCATTACTCAAAAGACATTCAATATAATATTTAGGAGTATTGATATTCCCGATATTACTCTGTAGGGCTTCATCAAAGTATTTCTTGGCCGTTTCATAATCCTTTAATTCTTCTGAATATACTCTTCCCATGAGACAAAGACTGTCTGCATCTTCCGGTTCATAGGATAAAGCATAATTCAGCGCATCCATACATTCAGAAAGATTGAATGGGAAGTAGTCTAATGCTTCAAAATAATATTTACTCTTAGTTAAGGTCATTTCTGTAGTTTTTTAATTCATTTTTCAAGGCATTCCTTTGTTTTTTGAATGTCTTGTCTTCGTAATTCTTTTTAAAATCTGTCCCCGAGAATGTACGAACCGGATTCCCACGCTCGACCTGCATCTGGAGAGACCAGGTTTCTTTCAATTTTCTTTCCAGTTGTTGGATATAAACTGCCATCACCTTTTCTTTTAGTCTGATAACAGACAGTTTTTTATTCTCCAGCTGTGAACGGGAATCCTGTACAAAAACAGTTTCATTAGTAGGAATATGGGTAGCACGTACAGCGGTATTCACCTTGTTTACGTTTTGTCCTCCACTTCCCTGGCTTCTTGCAGTCTGAAACCGGATATCTTTTTCATGAAAATCAATCATTTTTACATTTTCCAGTTCGAAAATTCCGATGAACCAATTGCTTCTTTTATGGAGCTTCCTGAATGTACTTTTTCCTATCCAGCAAACGCTTCCCAGCCAGCTTTTTAAAAACGAGGTCATGTCTTTTCCTTTTAAAAGAACAGTAACTGATTTTAATGTCAGGTTTTCATCCCCATTTTCACGATGAATGATTTCGTATTCTATTGTATTATGTTTTGCCTCTTCAAGAAAGACCTTCAAAACCTTGGCTACTACCCACTGGCATTCTAAAGGACCTCTTCCCGAAGTGATCTGTATTAATTTTTCCATTTTTTATGTTGGCATTTTGCTTAATAAAGGGTTTCCTACCGGATTTATTCCCTTTTGTAATAATTCTTTTGCAGCCATCACTGCCCAGCATTTGTCACTGGAGTGAATATTCTTGTAAAAAGAAAGTAAAATATCAGGCCTCACAACGGTAAAGCCATTGGTTTCCAATATCTCTAGATCATCTCTTTCAAAGAAGTCTATGGTAATTCTGTGAAGTTTTTCATTTTCCAGCTCAACAGTCTTTTCATACCTGCGAAAGTTTTCTTCACTCGGCAGATGGTCATATCGGGTCCAGACTTTCTGGAATCCTTCCTGCTGAAGAATGATAACTACTTCTGCTACATTTTCTTTTTTTACAAAAACATCAATATCCTTGTGGTCATGGGCATGTTTGTATTCTGTATGTCCTTTTTCTGACATGAAATGCCATGCCCAGCCTCCTGATATAATGACTTTATCTTTTAATTTATCTAAAATTTCGAGTCCTGACTGAATTCTGAATTCCGGCCAGACTTCACCGTATCTTTTTATGTTATGTGGTGCTCCCATTTTTTTGTTTTTTAAATTGAATATTCAAAACCTTATAGACTTTAAAATATTTCTTTATTAAACCTTATAGGTTTTTGAAACCTATAAGGTTGTAAAGTATAAGGCTAATTACTTATCCATTCTCACAATTCTCGGCTGGAATGTTCCCAGAATATCTACTAGCTCACTCTGTGCATTCATCACCTCATTGATGTCTTTGTAGGCCATTGGTGCTTCTTCTGCATTTCCGCCCATCAATGTGACATTTTTCAGTTTCAGTTCTTTTTTGATATCATGCTGAGTGAAAAGACTTCTGCACTCTCCTCGTGAATGGGCTCTTCCCGCACCATGTGATGCTGAATTCAAAGATTCCGGATTTCCTTTTCCGCGAACGATAAATCCTTTTGCAGTCATCGATCCAGGAATCATTCCTAATTCATTTTCATTGGCAGGAGTAGCTCCTTTTCGGTGAACAATCACTTCTTTGCCGTTATGAATTTCTTTCCATGCAAAATTGTGATGGTTTTCAATTCTGGCTTTTACTCTTCCTCCGACTGCTTTTACAAGCCTTCTGTGAATATCATCATGACAGGCTGAAGCATAATCTCCGGCAAGATTCATTGCGGTCCAGTATTCCAGTCCAAGGTGGGTACTAAGATCCAGCCATGCGAAGTTTTGTGCTTCTTTCGGTAATGGACACTGCTCTGTGGCCATTCTTGAATAATACTGTGCGATTTCTGCTCCCAGACCTCTCGAGCCACTGTGAGAAAGTATTCCCAGATATTTTCCTTTTGGAAGGCCAATTTGTTTGTCTTCTTCAGTGATTTCCACTTCTCCGAATTCTACAAAATGATTTCCTCCGCCTGAGGATCCCATCTGTTTGATCGCTTTTCCCTTTAATCTTCTTAAGATCGGGATCATATCGAATGTATCTCTGTCAAAAATCTCATGATCTATGTGAGATTTATGCGTTTCATACATTCCGAATTTTGTATGTTCAGCAAGGGCTTTTTCATATTTATCCCTTGCTCCTTCAAGATATGAAACTGGTGTATCCAAAATACTGAGGCTCATTCTGCAGCCAATATCCATTCCTACTCCGTAAGGAATTACCGCATTTTCTACTGCGAGAACTCCTCCTATGGGAAGTCCGTACCCGCTGTGGGCATCCGGCATTAATGCTCCCTGAGTAGAAATGGGCAGTTTCAAAGCAGTGTATAACTGATTTTTTGCCTCTTCTGAAATATTGTTTCCAAAAATCTGAAAGGAAGCACGCTGTGAATTCAGCATTCTTTTTTCTGTTTTTTTGGATGAAAGCAGGGTTTCTGCAATTTGTCCAAAGGTGAGATCTTTCTCAAATTCTTCCGGATTCAGCAGAATTTCCTTTAAAAGAGATTTTACGTGGTGAATATTCTTTGTTGCAAAATTTCTTTTCATGACTTCCAGTGCTACGTTTACGCTTTGGTTATTGGGATAGCCCAATTTTAATATATCTTTTCCTTTTAGTTTTAAATTTCCCATTGTTTTTGTTTTAAATAACAGTTGGACTTATATGTCCAGTAAGCTTTCTGCAATCTCTGTTGCAGACATTGTGCAGGTAACATATTTCCTGCTTTTGATAAGTTTTCTTTGATACGTTTCTTTCCATGGATTCGATTTACATAAAATAGTCTTGTTCATAATCCCTATCACCTTATACTCTCCCAAATAGGAATCCAGCGCTGCATATTCTTTTTCCAGCTCCAAATCAAGGGGTTTGTAATGGGTAATCATGTTGGGTCTTACCCTTAAAGTAAATCGCCATGGTTCGGTAAATTTGTAGTAGGTTCCGAATATCTTACGGACAGGACAATATTCTTCTTTCTTTTCAAAGTATTGTCTTTCTCTGTCAGTAAGTTCCCATTTTGGATAATTCCATGAATATGAAGTAATATACCTAAGCTTCTGCTCTCTTTCTACATATATCTTTCTTCCGAACTTTCTTTTCTTTTTTAAAAATTTTCGGTTATCAGAATACATATAGGTATTTATCTTCTTTAAAATTCCTTCGAAAAAATCTCCGTCTTTGGATTGTTTTACATCTTCTCTTACAACAAAGAATCTTACAAATCCTTTTTGATAAGGTTTATCCAATGGTATCAACGGAAGATTTCTTCTTATTTTCCAGAGTTCTCTACTACGTTTGTATTTTGTTCTTATCTGCTTTTCTACATCTTTTCTAATTGTTCTTTTTCTGCTTCTTACGCTTCTCAGGCGGAAATGCAGTAGGTTATCATTTTCCATTGTGAACAGAAGTCTGATGTGAGATCATAGAAACCAGGTTCTTTTTTCTCACACAACTTTTAATCAACTAAAACACTAGTTGAATAGATTAATAATAGACGAAATAGTTCTGAGGAATGTACCTCATCCTATTTTTGTCTTTAATGACACTAAAAAAGATTTCGGGGAAACTTGAAGTTTGAAATATTGCGCAATAAAAAACCCGAAATCTCTACGACTTCGGGTTCTGATATTTCATTGTACTGTTATTCTAAGAATGTACCAAACCGCGAAGCCTTACCACCATAAGTGGCAATCCAACTGTAGAATTCTGTTTTGTTTCGAACATTGCTTCGTCGTTTTTTTATTGGTTAAACTTGATTTTCAGGTGCAAATATATACATTTTTCTGATAATCAAAATATTTTTTTTCACTTAAGGTGAATAATACTGAGGAAAATAGCATCAATTACCTTTGTCATTCGTTTTGTATCCAAGGTTTCCAAAGTGTCTGTGGTTTCGTGATAATTTTTATTTCTGAAGAAAGAAGTATCGGTGATCATGAGGGCGGGGATATCGAAATTCCAATAATTCAGATGGTCAGAATAGTCTATTCCTGCTACGAATTTGGGAGCGGAGAAAGTTTCAGTTTTGATCTGTTTGGAATCTTTGAAGTTTCCTATAAAATTTCTTACAAAAGGTCCTGCTCCGGTCATTTTTTTCACCAAAGTAATAAAATCTCCCTGATCACCATATACCCAGGAAAGAATACCAACAGGAAAGCTTTGTGAATTCTTTTCATCACTGAAATAACCTATCATTTCTACGCTTGCCATTCCATAGACATCAATTTTGCTGTCTTTTAAATATTTTGCATGGATATAGCTTCCCATATTTTCTGTTCTGAAATATGGAGGCTCTTCCAACGTATAAGCAACTAAATCTACTCTATAGTTCAGCTTCTGTCCTTTAAGCATTCTTGCAAGCTCCAGAAGGGCAGTAACGCCGGTTGCGTTGTCGTCTGCTCCCTGCTGATCGCCACAAACATCATAATGAGCTCCAATAATGATCCGTTTGGCATTTTCCGGACCAAAAGAAGTAATTACATTTTTATACACTTTACCGTCTACTTTATATTCCTGAAAAGTGGTACTGTCTCCATAAGTAGCAAACGTCTGATGAATATAATCTGCAACAGCATTTAGCTGATCAATATTTTTATGATTTCTAAATTGTGGGGTTTGGGTAAGTACTGTCAAATGTTTTTTAACCAGAGAAGGATCTGCAACGACATTTGAGCTTTGTATAGCTCCGTTTTTATTCCCTGAAGCTAACAGGAAAACACCAGCAATAATAAATAAGCCTACGAGAAGAAATAGTTTTTCCCTCGTAGGCTTTATTATATTTTTCAGATTCATAGACTATGTTTTAATTTCTGTACTGAAATTAAAGCTTTTCTATTTATTTTTCTAAAAATCTTTCTAAAATTTCCACGGCACATTTCGGAAGGTTGGTTCCAGGTCCGAAAATAAAGTCAGCACCGTTGGCATAAAGGAATTCATAATCCTGTTGCGGAATTACTCCTCCTACCACAATGGTGATATCGTCTGCTCCCAGTTTGGACAGTTCTTCCACTACCTGCGGAACTAATGTTTTGTGTCCTGCGGCCAATGAAGACACTCCTAAAATGTGAATATCATTTTCTACCGCTTGCTTAGCCACTTCTTCCGGTGTCTGGAACAATGGAGCAACGTCTACGTCAAATCCCATATCGGCAAATGCTGTTGCTACTACTTTCGCACCTCTGTCGTGTCCATCCTGCCCCATTTTAGCGACCATCAGTCTTGGGCGGCGTCCTTCTTCTTCTTCGAATTTCTGAGTCAGATTAAGGGCTTTTTCAAAGTATTCATTTTTACCGGCATTCATTGCGTATACACCAGAGATTGTTTTAATGTTTGCTTTATATCTTCCGAAGGTTTCTTCCATAGCATCACTCATTTCGCCAAGGGTAACTCTTCTTCTTGCGGCTTCGATGCATAATGCCAGAAGGTTTCCTTTTCCTGTTTTGGCGCTTTCGCGGATGTCATTCAGGATTTGCTCGACAGCAGCTGTATTTCTTTCTGCTTTGATCGTATTTAACCTTTCAATCTGTTTTCTACGAACTTCTGTATTGTCAATGTCCAGGATTTCTATTTGATCCTGCTTCAATGAGGATTTGAATGAATTGACTCCGATAATGAATTCCTCACCACTATCGATCTTAGCCTGTTTTTTTGCTGCGGCTTCTTCAATTCTCATTTTTGGAATTCCGGCTTCGATGGCTTTGGTCATTCCTCCTTCCTGCTCTACCTCATCAATATACCTCATCGCTTCCTCAATCATCTGCTGAGTAAGGCTTTCTACAAGGTTACTTCCTCCCATCGGATCTACGACATCACATATTCCGCTTTCCTGCTGAAGAATGATCTGTGTATTTCTTGCAATTTTTGCGGAATAATCTGTAGGAAGGGCGATAGCTTCATCCAGTGCATTGGTATGGAGAGACTGCGTTCCTCCTAATGCTGAAGACAACGCTTCAATAGCCGTTCTTGTAATATTATTGAAAGGTTCCTGCTCTGTTAAAGACCATCCTGAAGTTTGTGAATGGGTTCTTAACGCCAGAGATTTTGGATTCTGAGGATTAAATTGTTTCAAAAGGGTTGCCCAGATATATCTTGCGGCACGCATTTTTGCAATTTCCATGAAATGATTCATCCCGATTGCCCAGAAGAATGATAGTCTTGGAGCGAAATCGTCTACATTCATTCCTGCTTTTATTCCTGTTCTTACGTATTCAAGACCATCTGCCAGTGTGTAAGCCATTTCAAGTACAGGCGTTGCACCAGCTTCCTGCATATGGTACCCGGAAATGGAAATGGAATTGAATTTGGGAATATTTTGCGAAGTGTATTCAAAAATATCTGCGATGATCTTCATGGAAGGTGCCGGCGGATAGATATAAGTATTTCTTACCATGAATTCTTTCAAAATATCATTCTGAATAGTTCCTGAAAGCAACTCCTGTTTTACCCCTTGTTCTTCTGCCGCTACGATGTAGAAAGACAAAATAGGAAGTACGGCTCCGTTCATTGTCATTGAAACTGAAATCTGATCTAATGGAATTTCATTGAAAAGGATTTTCATATCTTCCACAGAGTCGATGGCAACTCCTGCTTTTCCTACATCTCCTACCACTCTTGAGTGGTCAGAATCATATCCTCTATGCGTTGCAAGGTCAAATGCTACGGAAAGTCCTTTCTGACCTGCTGCAAGGTTTCTTCTGTAGAAAGCGTTGGATTCTTCAGCGGTAGAAAATCCCGCATACTGGCGGATTGTCCATGGTTTCTGAACATACATGGTGGAATACGGTCCTCTCAGATAGGGAGCAATTCCTGGAGAAGTCTGCGTTAATGATTCATCTTTTACATCTTTTTTTTCATAGGATGATTTGAGTTCAAGGCCGTCTTTTTCAAAATTGTAAATCTCTCTTTCCTGAGATGATACACTAAAATCCGGTTTTTTCACAGAAATTGTCTTTCGCATTCCAATTATTTTTGTCCCCGTAAAGTTAATTTTTTTGAGCGAAACATGAAACTTATGTTAACGTTCTGTTTTTACAAACTTTAGCAAAAGAAAAAGGCCGGACAAATGTCCGACCTTTCTTATTGGTATCAATTTAAATTATTTCTTTATTCCCATCTCAAATAAAGCAAATGATATAAGATCTGCATTCTCACTGATCACCTGATCTGTTGATCTTCCAGCTCCGTGACCTGCATTCTTCTCAATTCTTAAAAGAATAGGATTTTTACATGCTTGTTTTTCCTGAAGCTCTGCTCCAAATTTGAATGAATGTGCCGGAACTACTCTGTCATCATGATCACTGGTAATGATCATTGTGGATGGATAGCAAGTTCCTGCTTTTACATTATGTACAGGAGAATAGGATTTCAGATATTCGAACATTTCTTTGCTGTCTTCGGCAGTCCCATAGTCGTAAGACCATCCTGCTCCGGCAGTAAATTTATTATACCTCAACATGTCCAAAACTCCAACTCCAGGGAAGGCTACTCTCGCAAGGTCCGGCCTCATTGTCATTGTTGCTCCTACTAATAATCCACCATTTGATCTTCCTGACAACGCCATGTATTCTTTTGAAGTATAGCCTTTACTTTGAAGGTATTCTCCGGCAGCGATAAAGTCTTCAAAAACATTTTTCTTCTGCTGTTTTGTTCCTGCATCATGCCATTTCTTACCATATTCTCCACCACCACGGATGTTTGGAACAGCATAAATACCACCATTTTCCATCCAGATAGCGTTGACTACAGAGAATGAAGGCTGAAGACTGATGTTGAAACCTCCATAAGAGTAAAGAATAGTAGGATTTTTACCGTCCAGTTTTGTTCCTTTCTTATAGTTGATCATCATAGGAACTTTTGTACCGTCTTTTGAAGTATAGAATACCTGTTCCGAAACATAATCATCCGGATTAAACTTCACTTTAGGTTTCTGATAGACTTCAGACTTTCCTGAGTCTACATTGAATTTATACGTAGTTCCCGGTGTAATATAATTGCTGAAAGAGAAGTAAACATCTTTCTCTTTTTCTTTTCCTCCGAATCCTGAGATATTACCTTTGCCCGGAAGAGTAATTTCTCTCACCAGTTTTCCGGTTTTATCAAACTGTTTTACCTGGTCTATGGCATCAATCATGTAAGTAGCAAAGAAATATCCTCCCCCTGAAGAGATCCCCAATACATTTTCAGTCTGTGGAATTACGTCTTTCCATGTTGCAGGAGCCGGATTAGCGATGGTAGTTTTTACAAGACGCATATTCGGAGCATCTTTATCTGTAAAAATGAAAAGATCATCACCTTGTGTATCTACGATGCTGGCATTGATATCAAATCCGCTCATAATTTGTACAAAATCTCCTCCTTTTTTAAGATCTTTTATATACAATTCATTACCATTTGTGGCATTAGCAGCAGAAATGATAAGATATCTCTGATCTTCAGAAACTCCGGCGCTCAGATATCTTCTTGGAGTTTTATCTCCCCCGAAAATCAATTTATCCTGAGACTGTTTTGTCCCCAGTTTATGAAAGTATACTTTATGCTTATCCGTCATTCCGGAAAGTACTGTTCCTTCTTTAGGTTTGTCGTAGCTTGAATAATAAAATCCTTCGTCTCCCTGCCATGAAATTCCGCTGAATTTTACATCCAATAAAGTTTCATCAATCTGTTTTTTAGTCACAGCATCGATGATGATAATTTTATTCCAGTCACTTCCTCCTTCAGAAATAGAGTAAGCTGCAAGGTTTCCTTTTTTATTGAATGAAAGATTGGAAAGAGAAGTCGTTCCTTTTTCTGAAAATTTATTAGGATCTAAAAATACTTCTGTAGCATTGGTCTTGTTGTTGGTTCTGTACAAAACAGATTGCGCCTGAAGACCATCATTTTTATAATAATAGGTATAATCTCCTTCTTTGAAAGGTGCTGAAATTTTCTCATAGTTCCAGATATCTTTCAGCTGGTTTTTGATTTTATCCCTGAACGGAATTTTAGAAAGGTAATTCTGACTGTAAGCAACTTCTTCATCTACCCATTTTTTAGTAGGTTCAGAGTCATTCTCCAGATCTCTGAAAGGATCAGAAACAGTGTTTCCGAAATAGGTATCTGTCTGGCTTCCTTTTAATGCTTTAGGATAAATCATTTTCTGAGAGTAAAAAGATGCTGAAAACAACACTCCAGCGGTTAACAATATAGGTTTAAAATTCATACTGATCGGTTTTTCTCAAAAATACGCAAAGTATGTGAAATAAAAAAAGCCCCGTTATATTGGGACTTCTTTATTCTTTATGAAGATATTTTTCAACTATTCATTGGCTCCGAAGCTTTCAAAATAGAAGTCGGTAAGGTTGGAAACAATTTCATCCGGACTGCCATTCCAATAGTATATTTTATCTCCTTCTTTAAGTTCGTATAAACTAAAGTTTTGATCTGTTGTTACAGTCTTATTGGCATTTTTAAAATCCTGAACGGCCTGAATTAAATATTTTTTAAGGTCTTCCGCTTTTATTTTGTTCAGATCTCCTTTTGGTCCTGAAGTCAGTTTTGATGGAACAAGGAAGCTTACAGAATAGCTTATTTCAGCAATTTTTTGCCCTTCAACATGTTCATTCGGGACTACTTTTACGTCTTTAACGGTAAGTTTTCCCGTTTTAAAGTTTCCAAACATAGCTCAGAAATAGTCTTCAGCTTCTTTTTTACATGCTGCTGCCGTAGCTTTAGGAAAAGCCGCAAGAAAATTCTCTACACTGCCATTGATCATTTCCTGTGAAGTTTCTTTAAAATCTACCTGATAAGCAGTCTGTCCGTCTACTGTAGGTTTTAAATAATCATTAAGCTTATTCAATGCTGCATCATCATTACTCACAAAAGTTCCAAAAAAGAGTTCAAAGGCTTCTTTAGGTTTCTTTACTTCTGTCTGAGCCATCAGTTGCTGTCCCATTATGGTAAGCAACAGCAGGAAAATAATTTTGTAGTTTTTCATAGTTGATATTTTGTTTTGTTATTGGGAAAAACAAAGCCCCTGAACAGTCAGAGGCTTTGTTTTTATTTATTTTAATTTTAATAATTCTCTTCTTCCCCTTTCATCTTCTCTGCATTTTCTGCCATGATTACAGCGTCAATCATTTCAGAAATATCACCATTCATATAAGCATCAAGGTTGTACATAGACTTATTGATTCTGTGGTCTGTAACTCTACCTTGTGGATAGTTGTAGGTTTTAATTTTTGCAGAACGGTCACCTGTAGATACCATAGATTTACGTTGTGCAGCGATATCTCCCTGTACTTTCTGTAATTCAATATCATATAGTTTTGTTCTTAGCATTTCCATTGCCAACTCACGGTTAGCAAGCTGAGAACGAGCCTGTTGACAAACTACAACAAGTCCTGAAGGTTTGTGGGTAAGTTGAACTTTAGTTTCAACCTTGTTTACGTTCTGACCACCGGCACCTCCTGAACGGGAAGTCTGCATTTCAATATCTGCAGGATTCAGTTCAAAATCTACTTCTTCAGCTTCCGGAAGAACAGCAATAGTGATGGCGGAAGTATGCACTCTTCCCTGAGATTCAGTTTCAGGTACACGTTGTACACGGTGAACTCCGGATTCGAACTTCATGATTCCATAAACTCCTTCTCCTTCCACTTTCATGATCAATTCCTTGTACCCTTTTGCGGCTTCGTTAGAATCTGTTACTTCATGTCTCCATCCCTTTGTTTTGAAATACATGGTATACATTCTGTACACATCTTCCACAAAGATAGCTGCTTCATCACCACCTGTACCGGCACGTAATTCCACGATAACGTTTTTGTCATCTGCAGGATCTTTAGGGATCAGTAATACTTTCAGCTCTTCTTCAAGACCAGGAATTTTAGCCTGAGCTTCCAGTTTTTCTTCTTTAGCCAGATCTACCAGGTCTCTGTCTGAACCATCTGCAATGATTTCTTCAGATTCTGCGATACTATCCAAAGCACCTTTGTACTGATCGTAAACTCTTACAATTTTCCCCAAATCACTATATTCTTTGTTCAAAGAAGAATATCTTTTTTGGTCTGAAATGACATCAGGCTGTATAATAAGGTCTGCAACCTCATTATATCTTTGTTTTATAGCTTCTAATTTTGGAATTAATGATTTAGACATTGTAGAAATTTTGTGGGTGCAAAGATAAGGATTATTAATTCAAAATTAAAATTCCGAATCATCATAAATTTTTGAGCATTAGGGATAAAGGATGCAAAACCACAAAAAGACAGATTTGCCAATCTGTTTATTCCCCTTTCTGAATCATCAAAATTAAGTTTGAGATCCTTTAGAAAGTCTTCTGTCTATTAAATATAAAGCAATTCCTACCGCGATAATTCCCAATCCTATCAAGCTTTCTTTAGGGTTATGAATGAATGTAAAATAGAGAATATAAAAGCTAAATAGTAAAAAAACAGCCGGAAAAATGTGGAATGCATTCGACTTAAAGATTTTCCTGTCTTTTTTCTTCAGGAAGAATACAGTTGAAATCGCTAAACTTGCAAAAAGCTGCAAAATAAAGGCTGTATAGACAAAAATTTCTTTAAAACTTCCTGTCAGAATAATAATAGCTGCAATTACTGCATGGGCAAAAATGGCTCTTACCGGAATTCCTTTTGCATTGCCCATTGACAATGGTTTCCAAATAGAGGTATGTTTTGCAAAAGCCTGTGTTAATCTTGATCCTACCCACAGATAACCACTGATGGTTGCAATAAGCTGCAGAGCAATAAAAATATTGACAATCTTTCCAAAAGCCGGTCCCAGCATATTGACTGCCGCTTCTCCCATTACATCTTCTTTTCCTGCCAGTTGACTTACAGGTGCATGTTTCAGCATAATATAGTTCACCAGAATATAGCTTACCGTCACGAAAACAGTTCCTATAATCAAGGATTTTGGAAGATTTTTCTGAACATCTTTTATTTCTCCTGCGATATAAGAGGCCGAATTCCATCCCGTGTAAGAATAAGTTACAAATACCAGAGAGGTCGCAAATGCAGGAAGCATGATTTCATTCTGCCAGCTGTCACTGAAATTGAGACTGTTACCTATCTGTGGTGAATCTGAAATTTCTACCCCAAGAATAACCAGTACAATAATAAAGGCTATCTTAATGAATGTGAAAAAGTTATGAAACCTACTGGATGTTTTCAGGCTGAAAGATAACGCAATCGCAACCAGAAAAATCGCTGCAATCGCAAAGCCGTTTCCAAAAGAATACTCAAATACGGAAAGGTATTTCGACATTGCTAAGGCTGCCAGCGCTACCGGAGAGGAAAATCCAATGATGAGCGAAACCCAGCTTATCAGATATCCGAATATGGGATGATAGGTTTCTTTGAGATAAATAAAATCGCCTCCGTTTCCTTTAAAATGTGAGCCTAATTCTGCATAACAAAATGCCCCAAATAAAGCAAGAACTCCTCCGATACTCCATAACAGAAAAATACTGTAGGTATTGGTAATATCGGATAACTGAAATCCCAGGGTTGTAAAAATCCCTGTTCCGATCATATTGGAAACAACGATGGCTGCTGCTGTTTTCCAGCCAATCTGATGTGAGGTGGTACTCATTTACTGATTAAAAATTAAAATTAAGCCTTCCGAAGAAATAATTCCCCAGCGTTCCCATCTGAACCGGTGCATATTTGAATACTCCATAATACGAATTTTCATAAATCTGGCGATCCGGGAAGACATCAAATACATTGTTGGCTCCTACTGTAAAGTTGATGCTTTTTGTGATATCATATCCCACACTGATATCGGTAACGACCTTTGGTGAGAACTCCTGCACGCCTCCAAACGGATAGCCATCTCTTATTACTTTACCAAAATAGGTATTTCTTACGAGAAAACTGAACTTCCCGATTCCATAATTTAATCCTAATGAAGCTTTTGTTTTGGGAGACAGGGTTTCAATGATGTTGATCTGATCCGGACCAAAAAACTGATCCTGAGGCGTTCCTAAGTTTTCCGGAAAATGGAAATCTGTGATTTTAGTTTCCGTATAGTTTCCGGCAAGATTGATATTTAATTTTCCCTTGCCAAGAATCCAGTCATAGGTTACTACAACATCAACTCCTTTTGTTTCGGTATCAATAGCGTTGGCAAAAAATCTTCCGCTTTCTACCTTAAACTGATCTAATCTTTCATCGGTAATATTGCTGGTGATTACAATTCTGTCTTTTACTTTGATCCAGTATCCATCTATGGTAACTGTCAAATTGTTTAAGGGTCTCAGAGTAAATCCTGCACTTGCATTGACAGAAGTTTCCTGTTTAAGTTTATCAAATCCAAGAATTTCAGCGGCTTTGCTGTCATTGCTAAAAATTCCCTTTGTGACAATCTTCTCGCCGGAAGTAGAAATATCAGCATAAGAGTTATTAAAATACTGCTGTTGCAATGATGGTGCTCTGAATCCTGTTCCAACTGCAGCTCTTACCGCATAGTTTTTTACAAATTCATATCGTACCGCAAGCTTTCCATTCAGAGTATTTCCAAAATCTGAATAGTTTTCAAATCTTGCCGCTGCATCAATATTCAGTTTTTTATCTAAATCATAGGAAACATCTGCATACACTGCGGTGGAATGTCTGTCTTTCTTCAATGCATTATTGGGAGAAAACCCAATAAAAGATTGAGATCCGCCCGCACCAAGCACTGTTGATCCTTCAGTGGCCACATTTCCATTGACGTCATATTGGGTATAAGATGCTTCGTCACCTGCCTTGATCTGATATTGCTCAAATCTGAATTCTCCTCCGAAGGCGATATTGAAACGGTTTATATTTTTGGAAACATCAAGATTAACGGTATTTTGAAGAAAGCTATGCGCTCCGGCATAAAAACGGGTTGGAGATTTTGCTCCCAAAGAAGCATTATTCGTATTGTTTACATTATAATTGAAGGTATTGCTTCCAAAGGTATTGCTAAGGTCAAAAAACCAGTCGTTAACATTATATTTCGCTCCTACCGCATAAGAAACATCGTATACCTGAGAGGCCAGAGTAGCCTGAAATCCATTCGGATAAATGGATGAAACGACATTAGATTTTTCACTCGGAAGCCTTCTGAAACCAAAGCCATTTCCTTCTTTGATGCTGAATCCTCCAAAAGAATACAGTTTAAAATTGTCATTAAAAGGATATTCTGAGTTGAAAAACAGCTGTCCCTGTCTGATTTGGGCATCTCCGATCTGAAAATTAAAATCGTCACGTGTTAATCCTCTTTTTGCAATTTCTGCATCATCTACGGCTCTGGCAGCTTTTACGGCTTCTGCATCACCAGCAAATTCATAAGCAAAATTATCTCCGAAAATATCCAGGTCATGATTTTGCGTTCTTGTGGTTTTTCCTCTGTGACTTAGCTGTAATGAAAGATTAATATAGCCTTCTTTCTTTCCTAATGAGGTTCCATAGTTAACTCCTGCCTGGTAAGTATCACCATCATTTCTTCCGGTTAATCCATAGGTAAGGCTTGCTGAAGCTCCGGCATTTTTTTTAAGAATTATATTGATTACTCCTGCAATGGCATCAGAACCATATTGTGCAGCAGCTCCGTCTCTTAACACTTCTATTCTATCAATTGCAATGACGGGAATGGTACTCAAATCTGTTCCTACAGAGCCATTCCCTACCGTATTCTGATAATTGACCAATGATGTAGAATGTCTTCTTTTTCCGTTAAGCAAAACCAGAACCTGATCAGGCCCCATTCCTCTCAAAGTAACAGGGTCAATATGTTCTGTCCCATCAGAAGCAGACTGTCTCACTGCATTGAACGATGGAATCACATAGTTCAGGAGATCCTGAGCAGTCATTTGCGGAGCGCTTCTCTGGATTTTATCGATATTAATTACATCTACAGGAACAGGTGTCTCCAGCTTTGTTCTTTTGACATTACGGTTTCCGACGATGATAATATCTTCGATCTGTTTTCCTTTTTCCTCACTTTCCTGAGCAGCGACCAGAATTGCCCCAAGCAATAATACAGCTGTGCTTAATTTTTTCATTTTTGTTCTTGCCAATTAATAATACGAATCTGACGGATCTTTCCGCAGATACACAAGACTTCAAGAAATGGAATTCATATAGAGTATTGACTTCACTTATCTCCCCCTAAGGGTTGGAATTAGCACCTTTACACTTCTGGAACTGTGTAGGTTGCTAAGGTTTCATCGGGCCAAATCCCTCCACCTTTCTTGATAAATCTACTGCAAAAGTAGACTATTTTTTTAAATGTACAAAAAAAAGGCAAAGCTGCTGATCTGCAAATTTGCCTTTTATTATTTATAGAACTTGTTTAAGCTTTTATTTCTGAACCATTAAGGTTTAATAAGAGTTTAAGAGTATTAAGATAAGCTTCGCTTTAAGCTTAAAAATCAGAATGATCCATCTTAACTACACTTTACTTCTCAAATAGCCCTTAATGGTTCAAAATATTACAAATCAACAAATTCATAATTCGTTTTTATTGAATCATCATTTTTTGAATGGCTATTCCTGTGTCTGATTTTAGCTGAATCAGATAAGTTCCTGCCGGATAATTGATTTTGGCTTCATAGGTACCGTTTTCTTTATCCAGTTTGAAAGAATCCATTCTTTTACCGGTCATATCAAAAATTGAAATCTCACCATTTTTTGCTTTACTGAAAACGAGTTTAGCTATTCCGTTTCGAACCGGATTATCTGCAATCTGAAGAGATAATTTGTTGGCGGCATTGACATCTGCTGTTGACAAAGCACCCGCGTAATTACCAAAGATTCTGAATTCCCCAGGTTGTAAAGTGATTGGAGCTGTTGTGGAAGCTACATTTGAAATACTGTTGTCCATCAGATTCTGCCATTGACCTATGTAAGGGAAATAAGGGATAACATTCTGTGCGGAAGTGGTATAATTTGCTAATACAACCACATTCTTTATTCCCGTGGCAATAGCAGCATCATACACGTAAATTCTTGTGATCAGCCCGGTAGGATCATTCGCAAGGTTATTGGATTCTATACTGTAGGTTTTAGATTTAAAAACCTGATGGGTATTTCTGATGTTGATGATTTTAGCCCATGTATCATATACTGCCTTTCTGTTTGCATTGGTATCATATCCTAAAGTGAATGCAACAGGTTTTTCATCGGTTCTGCATCCGCTGTCGATAGTACCATTCGCACATCTGTTGATACTGAATTCATATCCTAATTCTCCAAACTGCCAGATCATTTTCGGACCGGGAATGGTAAAGAAAGTTGCCCCGAAAGTTTTCATTCTTTCAAGAGCGGTATTCAGATCTTTCACATTATAACTTCCGTTAACTGCACCATATGCAAGATTTTTAAACATCAGTCTTTCTTCGTCATGGCTTTCTCCATAGCCTACAGCACTCATATTGGTGAAGCCGTGAAGACTGTGATTCATGCGGTCATAATTGCTGTTTTCCTGATATCCCATTGTATTCTGATTGTAAGGGTCTGTCTGTTTATTCCAAAGCATAACCCCTTTTCCTTCTGCGATTCTGTAGTTCGCCCATTGCTGCTCTTCTGCATCTGTTCCCAGGTGTTCGAAGATCATATAAGAATTGGGGTCAATGGCCCATTGTCTGTCGGCATAGTGTTTCATGATGTCCACTCTGTCCTGCTGATAGGCATTGGTACAGGCTTCATCATTTTCAGAACAGCTTTGTGTAAATCCTTTTGTTAAATCCCAACGGAATCCGTCTATGTGATATTCTGTAAGCCATTGCTGAAGACATCTTTCAACGTAATATTGCGTTGAAAGGCTTGTATGGTTAAAATCATTGAATACATTGTATGAATGTTTCGGGACCTGATTAAAGTAAGGATTGTTCGGTGCAACATCGCCATAGCCATCACCATCCGGATCTACATTCCAAAGTCTTACCAAAGGAGAACGTCCTGTAGCATGATTAAACGCGACATCCAGAATGACTGCAATTCCGTTCTGATGGCATAGATCTACAAATTCTTTGAATTTTTCCGGAGTTCCATAAGCTTTGTCTAATGCATAATGGAAAGAAGTATTATAGCCCCATGAAAGATTTCCGTCAAATTCCATGATCGGAAGTAATTCTATGGCATTGATTTTTAAGTTCTTTAAATACGAGATTTTATTAATCAGTGACTGCCAGTTCTTTTCCTGTGTAAAGTCTCTCAATAATAATTCATAGACCACCAGATCTTGTTTTGCTGGTCTTTGAAAATTGGTAACCTGCCAGTTATAAGCGGTCTGTCCGGTTTTAAATGTTGAGACTTCAAAACCCTGCCCGGCAGGAAATGCTGGTAAGTTCGGATAGGTAGAAGCTGAAATCCACTGATCATCGTAAGAAGATAGAATTTGTGGAGAATAAGGATCTGCTACTTTCCTCAAATCATTGGTTCTGTATTGGAAGGTATAAAGCTGCTGAGGAGTAATTCCATTGAGCTCTATCCAGTACAGATCAGGATTTGCGGTATCTTTTTTCATTAAATACGTGTCATTCACTGCCCAGTTATTGAAACTTCCGATGACATGGACGAAACTTTTCCCCGGAGCATATAGCGCCAATCCCACTTTGGTAGGATCTGTCGGGTGGTAATTGATTCCCTGTCTGATCCAGTTCGGTATTGCTTCAGAAACTACATTTCTAGGAATCTGTAAGATAAATGTGGCCGTTTTAGAATTGGTTCCCTGTGTAGCTACAAGTTCCATACTGACATCCTGAGTAACTGTGTAACTGTAAGAATACGATTGTGAAGGAGTTGTCGTAGAGTTGACAACAGTTCCGTTGGCTTTTAACTGAAATGTTGCATTGGTATTGACTGTAGCTGTAATATTGATAGAATTCCCGACAGGAACAGTAGTGAGGCTATTGGCCAATGGATTGGTAAGATTTAAACTTAAAGTCCCTACGTTTACAAAAATGTCGGGTGATGTCTGATGGGAGCCTGTTTTATCTTTTAATAAAAATCCGAACCTTCCGATTCCTGTTCTTCCAAAGAAAGCAGTTGGGGTAAAAGTAAGTGAATAGCTGTCTGTTGCAGCATTATAAACCAACTTATTCAAATCATTGGAATTATTCCAGCTGCCATTGGTAGGGCAATCCTGACTGTTCTGATAATTGGTGTCAAACGACCAGGTCCACATATAAATGGCATTATTGGAAATTCCCCAGGCCGTTTCGTCAATCTGATCACCAGGAACCGTAAGCGTAATGGCATCTGTTTCATTGAATGGATTGGGAGAAATTGTATAATTAATCTGCCCAAAAACGTACATTGCAATCAGCAGAAAAACAACGGAATAAAATTTTCTCATGTCTTATTTTTTATCGAATATAGTGTTATTTTTTATTCATATCAGCTACTTTTAATCAGTTTTCGGGAAATATTCCCATTTTTTGAAAAAAAACCAAATAAAAAAGACTCATGAAATTTCATGAGCCTTCCAATAAAAGTAATTGTAATGAACTAATTCCTTTTGGCAAAAATCTTTGGTATTGAATTTCGCTTAATTTTTTATAATTTTTTTAGAAATGGATTGCCCATTCTTTAATTTTAATTCTACAATATACAATCCTGAAGGAAGTTCAGTCATGTTGATCTGATTATCCGAGAACTGTACATTCATTCTTTGTCCTACTGCGTTCACAACGTTTACTTTTTCAATCCCTGAATCAGCTTTAACCATAAGAATTCCTTTTGTAGGGTTAGGATACATTCCAATTACAGATTGATTCAGTTTGGTTTCTGAAGTACTCAAAGAAGAGGTAGGCTTGATGCATCTTACTGAAGCACCCTGCCCTCTCATAGCACCAGCAGATGGATTGGCAATCGTGGATCCGATATACAGATATTTACCTCCTAAACTTGATGTATCAGAGCTCCAGAAATACCCTCTTTGCCCTACGAAAGTAAAGTTCCCATCACTGGAGCTTCTGTAACCTCCGGCAGGTAATTTAAGATGACTGTTATAAGCAGCTGTAGGGTTAGAAATACTTTCTGCTCCTATTAAAGTTGTCCACTCTGCCTGAGAAGGCATTTTCCAGTCTGCTCCTATTGCTTTACAAGGATCTATACCTGCAGAAGCATTGACATCTGCAAGTGATGTCCCATTCCATGTATCTCCACTGGCAAAATTTGCCCACCATGCCGGAGATCCTGCAACATAAGCTCCCACAGTGGTACTTGTTCCTTCCGGAGTGTTAGGAGATGGTGCCTGTACAATCTGAGAGTTTCTAAGCTGGTGTCCGTCATCCCATCTTCCCCATTGGAAAAGATCTCCATAAGAATTGGCATCCGCTACTGATGAAGCCACCTGTGTACTTCCCAGGTTCTGCTGAAGCCAGATTTTTCCATCTGCTCCTCTTACCGTAGTATAAGCAACCTGTTGTCCACGATACATAAAACTTACGCAGCCAACATCACCTACATTGGCTCCAGGATCTGTATTGCTGCATGTTTGTGGATTAAGGTTCAGAGAAATTCTTTTCACCTTTGTTGTATTGTCGGAATAAGCCAAAACAAGATAATTTTGTGCCTTATCTATCGCTAAATCATTGTATTTTGCTTCGCCATCTGAAACAAAATCTCCTCCAAAAGGAACCCAGTTTTGCGAATCATCTAATTTATAAACCGTATTTCTCAGGAAGTCATCATTTTCAAAACGGCTGGCCACCACGTAAGGTTTTCCGGATTCTGTTACGGCTAACGCAACATGCTGTACTCTTCCTTCTGAGAAGTTGGCATTTCCAACCTGCACCCAGGAGTTTCCGTCAAATTTCTTGACATTCACTTTTTTTCCTCCTGCAGAGTTTGAAACATACGCTACATAGATTCTATTTGCACCATCTAAAGCAATATCAGCATTGTACTGTTCCCCTGACGAAGAAGCATCAGCCGCGGCTCCTCCTACCAAACTCCAGTTTTGTCCTGAACTTGCATCCGTACTGTTCTGATATACTTTTATCCCTCCGGAAACATTGCAGGTATACACCATATTATTGGTCCCTATGACCATTTCAGCAAATTCAGCACCTCCTGAAAAGCCTGCATTTCCTACCTGTTCCCATGCACCTCCGGAATATTTTTTTACAGTTCCGGAACCGTAAGATCCATAAGTGAATATAATATTATCTGAAGATACTGCAGAAGCCTGATAATTTACCGAGCTGTCTGTAGCATTCGGAAGCTGAGACCATAAAGAGCCTGTAAATAAACGGACTTCCATCCCGGAGCCTGGATAACCAAGCTGATTGGTATAATAAATACTGTTCCCGTTCGGACTTATAGACAATGAGTTGTAAGTGGCAGTTCCTGTAGTAACTCCGGGTGTTCCCCCTAAGTAAGACCATGAGTTCCCGTTAAATTTCTGAACAGAGCCTTTAGCTACTGAAACATCATAATATGACAGATAATAGTTTCCTGAGTTATCAATAACAAGATTATTAAAACTGCTTCCTCCTGCAGATACATCCTGAACGCCTCCAACATTTTCCCATTGCTGGGCATACATATAGCTTCCAGCAACGGTTAGCAGTACTAATCCCGTTCTGATTTTCTGAATTGCAAAATGTAAATCTTTAAACATATGAAATATTATTTTTAATTATTCTAAATTTAATTTAATTTTGCGCAAAAGTACCTCACATAATTAACCCCGAGTTATCATTTTCGAACTTTTGGTTATCCTGCGAAGGACTTTTATCTTAAGAAGTTGTACCATGGCTGTAAAAATGTGTTGTATGAGGAGTCAATCAAAAAGTGGACATTTGTTCATATCCGAGGACATCAAAATCATCATGCAGGAAGACCTGTGTCCTGATCAATCCTTCAAGTCTCATATGCTGGAGGGGAAGTCAAGCTTTAATCTGATTTTTCTGTTGAGTGAGGGCATTAATTTAGAAGGTCATGATTGCGGCACCCAGTTTTTATTCAAGAAAAATCAATATATACTTCATTATTCTTCTAAAGAAAGTGTTGCTGAATTATGGACGGAAAATCAGGAAATTCTGAGGTATCTCCAGATTCAGATTAATTACCAATATATTTTTAACCTCATCAATCCGGAACTTAATCGTGAGAATGCTGAGATTCTGGAAAACATGATTCATAATAATTTTATATTCCTTCATAAAGAAACGCCGCCGGATATGACAGTTGAGATGCATATGATTGTAAAAGAAATTCTGGATTATAATAAGAAAGGAATCATGCAGAAGTTATTTATAGAAGCAAAGATTATCAAACTCCTTATCCTGATCTTTGAACAATTTAATGAGAAAAACATTCTCGAGGATACTCCAAAAACTCCCGAAATGATCAGGAAATTCATTGATGAAAATTATCACAGGAATATAAAAGCGGAAGAAATAGGAAAATATTTTGGTCTGAACCAGAATATCATCAGAAAGGAATTTAAAACTCAGTACCATACAACGATTGCTCATTATATTTCGGAGCTCAGAATGTTGAAAGCCAGGAAACTGATCACTAATAAAGAAATTATGATCAAAGAGATCGCTATTGAATGCGGCTATGAGTACCTCCAGAACTTTACACGCGCTTTCAAAAAGAAATTTGGGGTATCTCCTGAAAGTCTGAGGAATAATAAATAGAAAAACCGCTTAATTGCTTAAGCGGTTTATATATGTTGTTTTGCTTTGATATTACTTTTTCAGAATTCAGGTGAAAAAGCAATGACAATCAATTAATGATGATGTCCGTGATCGTGAAGGAAAGGTCCGTTTCCTTTAGGCTCGCTATAGATAACTTCTACACCTTCCTGCTCAGAAATAAGCTTTCTTCTGATATCTTCAGGATCGAAAGGCTTTACTTTTCCGAAATACTCTTTCAAACCTTCAGTTAGCCACATTGGGATTACTAATCCGAAGAACATAAAAATACACCAGAATCCTACTAAGAACATAGTAATGAAGAATATAGTCCAAAGGAACTGGTAGAACGGCCAAAATGCTGATAATATCGTTATCATTCTCTTAAAGATTTTAGGCAAAAATAGAACTTTTTTCCTTTTTACACAAAAGATCAGCGTTCTATTTTCTTATTTATTTTAATTTTAAACTAATTAGTGAGCCAGATTTGCGAAGAAATCATTGCCTTTATCATCGGAAATGATGAATGCAGGGAAGTCTTTTACTTCAATTTTTCTTACTGCTTCCATTCCTAATTCCGGGAAGTCTACTACATCTACAGACACAATATTGTCTTTCGCAAGAATAGCAGCCGGTCCTCCGATAGACCCAAGATAGAAACCTCCATATTTATGACATGCATTGGTAACATCTTTACTTCTGTTTCCTTTTGCCAGCATAATCATACTTCCACCGTGGCTTTGGAACTCGTCTACATAAACGTCCATTCTTCCGGCAGTAGTAGGTCCGAAACTTCCTGAAGCCATTCCTTCCGGAGTTTTTGCAGGTCCAGCGTAATAGATTGGGTGATTTTTGAAATATTCAGGCATTGGTTTCCCGCTGTCGATAATTTCTTTGATTTTTGCGTGAGCAATATCTCTTGCTACGATTAATGTTCCGTTCAGTTTTAATCTGGTTTTGATCGGATATTTGGAAAGTTCGGCAAGAATTTCCGGCATTGGCTTGTTCAGGTTAACCTCAACAGCTTCTTCCAAGTGTGGAGGAGTATCAGGTAAGAATCTTTTCGGATCCTGCTCTAATTGCTCCAGGAAAATCCCTTCTTTTGTAATTTTTCCTTTGATATTTCTGTCTGCAGAACAGGAAACTCCCATTCCTACAGGGCAAGATGCAGCGTGTCTCGGAAGTCTGATCACTCTTACGTCATGCGTAAGGTATTTCCCTCCAAACTGAGCTCCTATAGCACTTTCCTGACAGATTTTCTGAACTTTAGCTTCCCATTCAAGATCTCTGAAAGCCTGTCCGGCCTCATTTCCTTCTGTCGGAAGATGGTCGTAATATTTTGCAGATGCTTTCTTCACTGCTGCAAGGTTGGCTTCTGCTGAAGTACCTCCGATTACCAACGCTAAATGGTAAGGTGGGCAGGCAGCTGTTCCAAGGTCTGAAATTCTTTCTTTAACGAATTCTTCAAGAGATTTTTCGTTCAATAAAGATTTCGTCTTTTGATATAAGAATGTTTTATTCGCAGAACCTCCTCCTTTTGTCAAGAATAAGAATTCATAATAATCTCCTTTTTTAGCATAGATATCGATCTGTGCAGGAAGGTTAGATCCGGAATTCTTCTCATCAAACATCGTTAAAGGAACTACCTGAGAATATCTTAGGTTTCTTTTCTGATAAGTATTGAAAATTCCTTTGCTCAGGTATTCTCCATCTTCTACTCCCGTATATACATTTTCCCCTTTCTTTCCCATTACGATAGCGGTTCCCGTATCCTGGCATGAAGGAAGAGCTCCCTCAACTGCTACGGCAGCATTCTGTAAAAGGTTATACGCAACGAATCTGTCATTATCTGTAGCTTCAGGATCATCAATAATTCTTCTAAGGCTTTCTAAGTGCGAAGAACGAAGCATGAAAGACACATCTGCCATCGCTTCTTCAGCTAACAGTTCCAATCCTTTAGGATCTATTGTTAAAATTTCTCTGTCACCCAGTTTTTCCACCTTTACATAGTCTGATGTAAGCTTCTTGTACACCGTATCATCTTTCTGAATAGGATACGGATCCTGATATCTAAAATCCATTCAATTTTTGTTTGTACAAAAGTACGCCTCCTTTAAAAAAATATGAGTAAAATCAGTCATTTATATTGATATTTATAATGATTATAAATTGGAGGTTTCTGAGTTTATAAGTACCTTTATAGAAGCTAAATAAACAAAGCCAAAACATTATTTTCTTCATCAAACATAAATAATGTTTACAGTTTTTATGGCTTACAATAAAAAGATCATACAAATTTCAACCACTATGAATTACAGAATTGAAAAAGACACCATGGGAGAAGTGCAGGTACCTGCAGATAAACTTTGGGGTGCACAGACGGAACGTTCCAGAAACAATTTTAAAATAGGACCTGAGGGTTCAATGCCGCATGAAATTATCGAAGCTTTTGCTTATCTGAAAAAGGCTGCGGCTTACACTAACACTGACCTGGGAGTACTTTCTGCAGAAAAAAGAGATATGATTGCTAAGGTATGTGACGAAATTCTGGAAGGAAAGCTTAATGACCAGTTTCCGTTGGTGATCTGGCAGACAGGTTCCGGAACGCAGTCTAACATGAATGTGAATGAAGTAGTTTCCAACAGAGCTCATGTGAATAACGGAGGGACATTAGGCGAAAAATCTGAAATTCACCCGAATGATGATGTGAATAAATCCCAGTCTTCGAATGATACCTATCCTACTGCCATGCACATTGCTGCTTATTCCAAAGTGGTAGAAGTAACCATTCCGGCTGTAGAAAAACTAAAAAACACGTTGGCTGAAAAGTCAAAAGCTTTCAAAGATGTAGTAAAAATTGGTAGAACTCACTTGATGGATGCCACTCCTCTTACTCTTGGACAGGAATTTTCAGGATATGTGGCTCAGTTGGAATTCGGATTGAGAGCTTTAAAAAATACTTTACCTCACCTTTCTGAACTGGCATTGGGAGGAACCGCCGTAGGTACAGGTTTGAATACACCCAACGGTTATGATGTAAAAGTGGCAGAATATATTGCTCAATTTACCAATCATCCTTTCGTTACTGCAGAAAATAAATTTGAAGCCCTTGCTGCACATGATGCGATTGTGGAATCTCACGGAGCTTTAAAGCAACTGGCGGTTTCTTTATATAAAATTGCTCAGGATGTAAGATTACTGGCCTCTGGTCCACGTTCCGGAATCGGGGAAATTCATATTCCTGAAAATGAGCCGGGATCTTCTATTATGCCAGGGAAAGTAAATCCTACTCAGAATGAAGCGATGACCATGGTTTGCGCACAGGTTTTAGGAAACGATACGACCATTTCATTTGCCGGAACTCAGGGGAATTATGAACTGAATGTTTTCAAACCGGTAATGGCTTATAATTTTTTACAGTCTGCTCAACTGATTGCTGATGCATGTATTTCATTCAACGATCATTGTGCTGTAGGTATTGAACCGAACCATGAGAGAATTAAAGAACTGGTAGACAAATCTTTAATGCTTGTAACGGCTTTAAATACTCATATCGGATATGAAAATGCGGCTAAGATTGCAAAAACAGCCCATAAAAACGGGACAACATTGAAAGAGGAAGCCATTAATCTTGGTCTGTTAACTGCTGAACAGTTTGACGAATGGGTAAAACCTGAAGATATGGTAGGAAGTTTAAAATAATGATTCTATAACTGATACAACGCAAAAACTCCGGAAATAGTTTCCGGAGTTTTTCATTTTACTGTCAAAATATATTTAATCTAATCCAATGGCCAAGCCAAATATCAGTGCTTTATCATTTTTAAAATAACTGTCTTTAAAGAAGTTGCTGAAATCTTTTTTAACAAACACACTGAAACTGTTGTATGAGAATGTTATCTGTGCTCCATAGACAAAAGGATTCACCTGATAGTTTCCGCGGTCTCTGGTTTCACCATCATTTCCTTTTACAATATTGTTGGTAGACATTTTTACCCCTCCATACACATTAGCTCCAATTTTAAAGCCTGTATAATAACTTCTGTACTGGATATCCATTCCGGCATTTTTAAGTTTTGAGAAATTATACTGCATCCCAAGGGGAACCATGATATATCCGGTTCTCAGTTTGCTTTTATCAAGATTTCCGTTGTATTGTGCCAAAGCAACTCCCTGATCTGCACTTCTTGTAAACAGCATATTATTATCTGCTCTTACCGTTCTCCATGAAAATCCTAACCCGGAAATTACCGCCCACGGGCTTGTTCTGCTAAGCTGATAATTCAGTTTCAGACCAAACTCCAGGTTATTGGCATATCCGATGTTTTTATCAAGGACATTATCTTGAGCACTGTTTGTCAACGTCATAATTCCATAAGAGAAATATCCTGTAAAACTTCTGCTGGGACGGAATTTCTTCAATAATTTTTCTTTAAGTTCTTCTTTTGAGGTAACATCAGTATTCAAAAGGGAATATCTTACCTGCTTTTGAATAACGTCATCCAGATCAAATCCAAGTTCTTCAATTCTTTTATCCATTTTCTCAGAATAACGGTCTGCAATCTGAGCTTTTTCTCTGTCGAAATCTGCTTTATCAAGATTTCTGGCCTGCAAAACGACCAGTTCATCTTCCATCAGCTTTTTTTCTTCCTGAATGATGGTATTGATCTTTGCGGCATATTCTTCCACTTTTTCTTTTACAATAGGGCTTACCTCTGTATCTTTTTTAGAAGACAGGTTAATATTGAATGTCTTTTGTGCATAGAATGATGCTGAAAAAGAGCACAGCAATCCCATTACGATTAATTTCTTGATCATATTATTAATTTTTAAATTTTTACGGATAAATTATCTGGCATTCAAATCAATAGTAGCCACGTTACTTCCATCCTTTGTTTTTTCGATAACATCTTTATGCTCTACTGAGAAAAGAAGTGTGGATGGGTCTACATATTTTTTCTTTTTAACCGGAGTTTTTATAGAATCGGCTTTTGCCATCAGTTTAGGATTAGAAATTTGAGTGATATCCAGTTTCTTCAAAGGAAGAGTTTCTTTATAAATAAGTTTATTCTGCCCTACTGCCACCGGAGAAATCACTTCTTGCTTATCAGGAGAAAGAGTTTTTTTCACCTCCTTTTTATCATTATTCCCAACTGCCAGCGGAACATGATTCTGAACAGGATCTTTTACCATTTCATTTGTCGTATTTTTTCCGGTTTCCTTCACAATTTCCGGTTGAGTCTCGGAAGGCTGATTAAGAAAAAAAAGAACGCTTCCCAAGCTGAATGTCAAAATCAAACATGCTGCTACTAAAACCCAGTTCATTTTTGATTTGGAACGGTGATTATTGTTATTCTGAAGCTCAATTTCGGACCACAGATCCCGTGATGGAGCAATTTCTCTTTCCTCAATCTGCTTTTTGATCTGAAATTCAATATTATCTTTAGACGTTTTCATTTTTCACTTTTTTTTGTTGTTGAAAGTAGATCTTTCTTAATTTTTCTTTTGCTCTGAACAGCTGTGTTTTGCTGACAGCCACTGAAATCTGCAAAGTATCAGCAATTTCCTGATGAGAATATTCTTCCAGCACGTACAGGTTAAAAACCATTCTGTAAGCATCGGGAAGCTGGTCCAAAAGCTCTTGCGCATTAAAATCACAATCAATCTCTGCTTCATGGATATCTTCATGAAAAGATTGATTAATCTCGTCCAGATAGAAAACAGTTTTATGACTCTTGATAAAATTCAGGCATTCATTTACAACAATTCTTCTTGCCCAGCTTTCCAGGTTCGACTCTCCTCTGAAGCTTTCTATGTGCTTAAAAATTTTACAGAATGCTTTAATGAGACAATCTTCGGCCTGATACAAATCGCTCACATAGCTTTTGCTTACACTCAGGAATCTCTTTACATTCTGTTCATAGAAAATCTTCTGTGCAGCCGGATCCTGTTTCTTCAGGAGGCTTAACAAATCATTCTTTTTATTTCCGAACAAAAGTTTCATGCTTATGCTGTTTCTATACTAAAGACAATCAAAACAAAAAAAGGTTACAACATTTAAAAAAAATTCTATTTTTTGTGCTTAATTAAATAAAAAAGGCTGCCTTGGATGGGACAGCCTTTCATTTTATCCTGAGAATTCATCAAGCATATTTCGGGTAGGAACAAAGAAAAGCGTTCCGGTAACTGCTGTGCTGAAATCTAAAATTCTGTCATAATTTCCGGGAGGATCACCTATAAACATATTCGTCAACATTTTTTTTGTGGTGGAAAATGTACTTGAATAGGCAATAAAGTAAGTTCCAAACTCATTGGTAGAAGGATTCCCAAAAGGCATGTTATCTCTGACAATTTTCAATTCTTCTCCATTCTCGCCTTCGATATTGGCTAAAGCAATATGTGAATTCGACGGTTTTACATCATCAGACATTTCAATATCATTTTCCTTTGACCTTCCAATTACTTTCTCCTGATCTTCTGTTGACAAGCCCTTCCAGGCATCCATATTGTGAAGATATTTCTGAACAAAAAGGAAACTTCCTCCTTTATACTGAGGATCTTCATCTCCTATTTTTCCGAAATAATCACGATCGTCTCCATGAGGATTTTCCGTTCCGTCTACAAAACCCAGAATAGAACGTGCATCCCAATATTTAAATCCATGAATCTCCAAGATACTTTCTGCCACAGAACTTAACAACTGGGAAATTTCAACTGCCATATCGAAAATAAGGCTTTTATTGTCTGCTCTCAGATGAAAATGAAGATCTCCGGGAGTAGAAACAGCGGTATGTTTTGATCCTTTTATTTCTTCAAAATTAATTAATTCTTTTGGCGGTGGTGATGGAAGTTCCAGTTTTCTCCATGCATCTGCACCAATTCCCATGACACAACTTGCCCTGCTATCCGGGAAACGGTTAAACACCGAATTGTTAAGATTTAACACCAACGCGCATAATTCCTGAAAAACATTTTTCAGCTGTGGGCTGTCATTAAGTTTCCAGACCATGAAAATAGTATTGCTGTTGGGATAATCTGTTACATTCTGTGATTCTATTGTATTCATACCTCTATTTTTGTGGTATTAAATATCCGAAACTGAAACCTGATCTGCAAAATATTGTTCCAAATCTTTCAATGTTTCCGGATTGGTCTGAATATCTTTTACCAAAAGCCCTTTGTTCACCACCACAATTCTGTTGCAGACTTCTGTGGTATGGGAAAGATCATGACTGGAAATAAGAAAAGTAACGCCATCCTGTTTTGATAATTCCTTGATCAGATTTTTAAGTTTGATCTGAGTAGACGGATCGAGGTTAGCAAAAGGCTCATCCAGAATAATAATTTCAGGATTCCCGATGATTGCTCCTACAATTCCCACTTTTTTCTGATTTCCTTTTGAAAGATCACGGACATATTTCCCGGATTTCAGGATTTCACCATTGAAAAAATCATGAAAAGGTTTCAGGAATTCATCTACAGATGCTTTATTCTGACCTCTCAACTCCCCGAGAAAATAAAAATATTCCTCCGGAGTAAGATATCCAATGAGAAACGTATCATCTACAAATGCTGATACTTTATTTTTCCAGGCTTCAGATTCGTTGACTTTAATACCATCAATGCTTACAAAGCCTGTTGTTGCCTGAATCAAATCCAGCATCAGGCTGAAAAGGGTTGTTTTTCCTGCCCCGTTATTTCCTACAAGGCCAAATGTTTCTCCTTTAGGAATCTCAAGATTTTCTATATTAAGAACCGTTGCTGTCCCGTATGTTTTTGATAGATTATGTATATTGATCATGGCTTAATTTATATTTTTAAATGCATCCAACGTGCTGTATTTCTCTCTTTTATATTGTTTTACAATGATATCGAAGATTTTCTCTCTCAGAAAAAAGCCGATAATTCCTATAATAGCAATACTTATCACTCCACCAGTAATTCCCCATAGATATTTTGTCAGGGCAAAGACTCCCATTGGGAGAAGCATTTTAGGAATCAACAGAAGCATTGTCATTAAACTGAAACTTCCTTTTTGTCCCATTCTTTTCTCTTTTGAATTCAGATCGATCTGATTTTTATTGAAAGCTCCTGACCACAGCGTAAATTGAGAGTTAACCCCTATATTATATAATCCTGCCGCGAAGAATGTAACGTAGATCTCCCAGCCAAAGTAGGCATAACAGAGAGCAATGATCACAGAAGCGGCTGTTATAATATTCATCAGCCACCATTTCGCTTTCAGATATTCTTTGTAGGGAACGTTCAGGGTCATCATCAATGGAAAATATGAGCTGTCAAAAGCAGGTACCCGCTGCCCAAACAGAAACTGAAAACCACCTGTTACAAAAAGTCCCATAACCATCATCATTGCAGGAGTTTTGTAGAGTGACGAACTAAACATCAGTAATCCATAGAACAGAAACATAAAGCTTCCAAACAAAATTCCTTTGGTTACTTTATTGCGTCTCAACATTCTGATATCATTATTGATAAATGCTCCAATAACACCGTATTTATTCAGAAAGGCAATATTTTCTGTTTTCCCGACTGTTTTCTTGGCTTCAAGCCCCTGATCCAGATAAAATTCATTGCGAAGATAGCGGAAACATACCCACCAAAGTATTACAAACAATAGAACAGGAATCAGTGCAAAGTAAGGTTTTTCATAAAAGCTGAAGAAAACCGACTCAGAATAAGATAAAACCGGAACAATATTATAATACCCCAGCGCTCCTATACCCAGAAAGCATACTCCTATGATAACTGCCAGCGTTTCTTTCCCATTGAAAAAGATATTGATAAAATTATTCATGTAGAGTAATGAAACCGCTCCTATAAGCCATAATAAGACTCCTGGAATACTATATCCATTGAATAACGCAATGAGTGAAAATGTAATAAAGAATAAGGAACTCAGCCAACTGAATGCTGAAAGAAACGTTTTAGCCAGCATATAATTGACCAATGTATTCTTCCTGATATTCATGGTAAGAAACGGCTTAATATTCTGTGTAGGGATTTCCTGCCAGAGATATTTAAGAACAAGATCAATAATCCAGGCAACGATCATGAATTTTGAAACCACCTTTAAAGGATCCTGATGCATTTCCTCCTGAATGTAGAAAAAGGCAATAAATGCTCCTCCTAAAAGGGATCCAATAAAGTAAAGAATTCCTATAAAACGGAGGATTTTCATGGTCAGATTGATCCCTAAAGATGTACCACGAAAAAAGCTTTTAATTTCAAGCCTAAGGAACTTTAGAAACATATTTTAGTTTTTATACATTAGTAAATATAATGTAAAATATGTTACAAATTTTTAAGAAAAAAGTGGATTTATTTAATTATCCTATAAGCTCTTTTGCCTGTGCCAAGGCTGCTTCCGTAATTTTGCTTCCGGAAAGTAACTGAGCAATTTCGTTCAGTTTTTCCTCACTGCTTAATGGAATAATGGTAGATTGTGTTCTGCCGGAAATATCCTGTTTTACGACTTTATAATTGTCATTTCCTTTGGCTGCAACCTGTGCAAGGTGGGAAATAACGATCAGCTGCATGTCTTCAGACATTTCTCTCATCAGGTTTCCTATTTCTTCAGCGACTTTTCCTGAAACTCCGGTATCAATTTCGTCCAGAATAAGGGTTGGCAGTTCATCACTTTCTGCAATAATCTTCTTTACAGCAAGCATTACTCTTGATCTTTCTCCTCCGGAAATAGCTGTCTGAATCGGTTTTAAAGGAAAGCCGGAATTGGCTTGAAACAACAACTGGATATTTTCTTTTCCAAACTGGTTAAACTCATCAGCATCCTGTAATTCTATATCTACCTTTGCTTTTTCCAGTCCTAATTTCTTGAGAAGACTTTCTGCTTTTTTGATGAAAACAGGAACATTCTTATGTCTGTTCTTTGAAAGTTTTGAAGCAAGGCTTAGAAGTGTTTTCTCTTTTTGAGAGATATTTTCTTCTGTTTCTTCAATCTGTAATTCCAGATCTGAAGCTCCTTTCTGATCTCCAGCCAGCTGATTTCTGATCTCAATCAATTCATTAAGATCTGAAACATTATGTTTAAGGAATAAAGCGTTGATTTTATTGTTAAGATCGGTAAGATATATCAGGTTTTCAGGATTGATTTCTACTCTTTCCGCTTCATGTTCCAACTCAGAGATGATGTCTTTAAGCTCAACAAAAGAGGTTTCCAGCCTTGAATCAAGTTCAGCAAAACTGGTAGAAATTTCGGAAATTTTTGAAAGCTTGTTGGTCGCTTCATTAAAGAATGACAGAATTCCTATTTCCTCCTGATGAAACCTTGACAGAATCTGGCCTACATTTTCAGAGATCATGCCAGCGTTTTCCTGGATAGAAAGCTGGTTTTGAATATCTTCATAATCAACATCGTCAAGCTTCAGCTCTTCCAATTCGTTGAGTAAAAATTCTTTATAATCGCTTTCTTTATTAGATTCCGAAAGTTGGGTTTTCAGTTTTTTCAACAACAATTTCAGCGTTTGAAACTCAGAAAACTCCTGTTGATAATCTTCAATGATTTTTTTATTCTCAGAAAGCCCGTCGATAATTTTAAACTGATATTCTGAGGTAAAAAGATTGGATGTTTCAAATTGGGAATGGATATCAATCAGTTGTGAGGAAAGCTCTCTAAGAATATCCAACGTTACCGGCACATCGTTGATAAATGCACGGGATTTCCCTGAGGGAAGTATTTCTCTTCGGATAATAGTATGAAGTTCGTAGTCCAGATCGTTTTCAATAAAGAATTTCTTAAACTGATTATTGAGAGAAAACTCGGTTTCCACCACACTTTTCTCTTCAGCTTTGGCGATTGATTTTACATCTGCTCTTTCGCCTAAAATAAGTCGAAGAGCACCTAGGATAATAGATTTCCCTGCCCCCGTTTCACCGGTAATAACCTGTAAACCATTTTTCAATGATACTTCAAGGGTATCAATCAGGGCAAAGTTTTTAATGTAAATTCTCGAAAGCATTGATAATCCGGGTTATAATCCAATTTGAGTTTGAACTGTAAAAATAAGTTTTTTTAATGAGTTAAGAAATCGTTTTTTGACGGCTCTCTCCTCAATAATGCTGACTTTATTTAAATTTACTTAGAAGTCCCTAGACTTTCCATTTATTCCACTTATTCTCTATATTCTTCGGTGAAAGGATGATCATTGTCTGTTTAAGATCATTAAGAATCAATCCTCCATTATTTCCGGAATTGAAAATATTGAAAATTTCATCGCTTTTAGTATCCATGAACTGGTTAAAGAAAAACGCCTGCTGGAAATTATTTTCGTACATTTTTAATTGCATCAGGGCATCAAAAATAACTTTTTTCCCTGCAGTCTGATCCTGGTTGAAAAGGTTGTCTAATCCTGCTCTATGATAAGTATAAATGGTAGAACGTAACTGGCTCCAGTTAGGATTCATAATTTCGTTAATCAAAATAGAGCGGCTTCTCGGCTCGTTGATGGTGTTCCAGCCCTCATAGTTTCTGTTTTGGGAATTCTGTGCAATCTGCTGCGCTTTTGCATACCATTGCGATCCTCCCATAGACTGAAAACTATCCGCATCCAGACCTAAAATAACATAAATGTAGAAACTGATTACATCGGTAAGATTCTTCCCGGAAAATTGTCTTTCATTAAAAATAAGACTCTCATTTTCAATATACTCAAAAGCAAATCTCTGATCCTGAAGATTAATTAAAGGAGATTCATAGGTCGTATTATACACAGGTCTTACCGCCTGAATAACAATAGTTCCTTTGAATTTGTTAACATCTCTTTCCGTAATAACAATAGAAAAAGCACATTTTATTTTTTCAAAATTCTGAAGCCTTTTACCTGTCCAGCTGGTATTATTGATAAAGTCCCTGAGACTTTTCTCCAATGCTTTATAGGCCTGCTGGTTACTTCCACCCAGCTGTTGGGCGTTTACCTGTACCGTAGACAGCAGCTCCTGAGAAAAACTTTGGGTATATAGAAAAAACAGAAAAAATAAACTTATAATTTTTTTCATTGTCTATTAAAAATTGAGAACGGAAATTTATTAAAATTATTTTAAAAGTTGAGACTCAACAAAATTGAGAATATCTTTTGCTACATCATCCTTGGATTTCAGATTGAATTCCTTCTTCTCTGTTTTGGTAAATATCTTGATTTTATTGGTATCATTTTTAAAACCGGCTCCTTCATCACGAAGAGAGTTGAGAACAATCATATCCAGATTTTTCTTTTCCAGCTTTCCTTTTGCATTATCTTCTTCATTTTGGGTTTCCAGTGCAAATCCTACCAGAAACTGGTGGGTCTTCTTTTCGCCCATTGTTTTTAGGATGTCCGGATTTTTAACCAATTCAATCGTCAGATTTTCATCATTCTTTTTGATTTTTTCCTTCGCAACTTCTTTCGGAGCATAGTCTGCTACTGCTGCACTGGCAATTCCGATGTCTATGCTGTCGTAAAATTCAAATACTTTGGCCAGCATTTCTTTGGCTGAAGTCACTTTATGAAGTTCAACATTCGGATCATTGATGGTTTGAAAACTCGGTCCTGAAATCAGAATTACTTTGGCTCCTCTTTTTGAAGCTTCTTCTGCAAGAGAGAATCCCATTTTTCCAGATGAATGATTTCCGATGAATCTTACCGGATCTATAGCTTCATAGGTAGGCCCGGCAGTAATTAAAACCGCTTTTCCTTCAAGACTTCGCGAATGGATATTTGAATTAAAATAATGTTCAACAGTATTAAAAATTGTTGCCGGTTCTGCCATTCTTCCCTGTCCGATCAGTCCGCTGGCCAACTCTCCGTTTTCCGCAGGAATAATAATATGTCCAAAGCTTTCTGCCAGCTCCAGATTCTTTTTTGTAGAAGGGTGTGCATACATATCAAGATCCATTGCAGGAGCTATGAATACGGGACATTTTGCAGACATATAGGTGGCAATAACGAGGTTATCACACATTCCGTGAACCATTTTAGACAGTGTATTGGCTGTACATGGAGCAACGATCATAACATCTGCCCACAGAGCCATTTCCACATGACTGTTCCATGTTCCGTTATCACTATAAAAATCCGAATACACGGGTTTTTTAGATAATGTAGACAGACTTAGTTTTGTCACAAAGTTTTCTGCATCAGGAGTCATAATAACCTGTACTTCGGCACCTTTCTTCACAAAGTCTCTGATCAGAAAGTGGATTTTGTAAGCCGCGATTCCTCCAGAGACAGCGATAAGTATCTTTTTACCGGAAACACTCATTTAGTTCTAATTTTTTGAAATACTAAAGTACTTATTTTTTCCCACACAATGAGGCTTTAAAACAACAAAGGTCATAAAAGAAGTGAATTCCTTTATGACCTTGATTTATTAAAATACAGAAGATTACTTTCTTTCTTCTGTTTTTCTGAAATAAACATCTTCGTTTAACCATTCTTCAATAGCAATTGAAGTTGGCTTTGGAAGCTTTTCGTAATGTTTAGAGATCTCAATTTGTTCTCTGTTTTCGAAAACCTCTTCTAATGTAGAATTGTGAACGGCAAATTCATCCAATTTGTTGTGAAGTTCAGTACGGATCTCCGCATTGATCTGCTCTGCTCTCTTTCCCATGATAACAATAGCTTCATAGATTGAACCTACTTTATCTTCAATCTTATCTTTGTCGTAAGTAATTGTATTTACTTCTGCTTTTGTATCTTTTACACTCATTTTGAGAAAATTATTTTTATTTTAAGATGGCAAATTTACGAATTATCTTTGAATTTTGAAAGTCGCCGCAGGAGGAGGTGTCTTAAGTGCTGCACTGTCCCTCTGTAACTGCATTGCTTTCTTTTCATTGCCGATTTGATCTTTGATTTGCTGTTCTGTTTTATCTTTATCTGCCAGTTTTTCAGCTTCTTTTTTCTGTTTCGCAGTTAAAGCCGCAATTCTGGCCTCTGTTTGTTTTTTAACACCTACGAAATTCTGTTTTTCCTTTTCCAGCTTTTCTCTAAGATCGGTTGCCGTTTTAGAATATTCCGTGTTAGGAAGTTCTTTCTCTACCAGCTTTGTATAAGTAAGAGCACTTTCAATACGTTCATCTTTCAGACCATATACAGATTTCATCGCCAGTTCATAACGTGATTTCATAATATAGTCATAAATCTTTGAACGAAGTTTTGTACTTGGGAAATCTTCCAAAACATTTTCAAATGCTACATTGGCTGCTTTATACTCGCCCATTTTGTAGTATTGTCTTCCGTTTTCATAAGCTTTAAATTCTAGCTTATAAGACAATTCATCAATTAACTGGCTGATATTTTTAGATCTTTCAGAATTAGGATAATTGTTCAGGAACTCCTGAAGTTCATTAATGGCCAATTCTGTACTTGACTGATCCAGGTTATAATCCATAGATCCTTCATAGTAGCATAATGCAGACATATAGGCTGCTTCTTCTGCTCTAGGATCTTTAGGAAAACTTACTGCGAAATTTTTAAACTGGTGACCCGCCAGCTTATAACTTTTGTCATAATAGTTGGCATAAGCTGTGTTGAAACCTACGTTAGGAAAATCATCTGTTCCCGCCACAAGATTGGCAAGTCTGTCGTAAAGAGCCAATGCATTTTTCCACTTTTTCTTAGCAAAATTTTCATTAGCTGCCTTTAAGATAAATTCTTTATCAGCACTTCTCATTGCTCTTTCCTGCTGGCTTACACAAGATGTAACCACCGCTACAGCAAAAAGACCTAAAATATATTTTTTCATATATAAAATTCAACAGTTTTCGGATTATACAGCCGATTTACTAATTTGCAAAAATATAACTTTTTTGCCAATAGATTTTTTTTTATGAATATTTAACGTAATTTTAGTCTGCAGCGTATCCCAAAATTGCAAAAACACTTAATAAAAGATTCATTCTCACCTTTTTCTCCGCTTCTTTTGCATAGGTTTCCTCATTTTTGCTCGGAACATAGAGCTCATAGAAATTTTTATTCCTGATCACAAATAACGTGGATCCGATGATCATGGTAAGAATATCTTCAGGTTTGGGAGTAAAAGTAAAAACTCCTGATGCAACCCCTTTCTTAATGACTTCATCCAGTTTTTTCACAAATAACTGATAGAAATCCAGCAGTTCATCTTTCAAGTTCTCTGTATGACGAAGCTCCTGGGTCACGAAACCATGAAAATAATTATACTTGAAAAGCTGAGAAACAATATATTTAATCATTTCCCGCAATTGCATTTCAGGTTTACCTTCTTTGATAGTATCTGCAAATTCTGAAAAATTTTCTCTCGTTTTCAGTACTCTGTACTGATAGAGATAGGACATCATTTTCTCTTTAGAACCGAAGTAATAAGAGATCATGGCGACGTTGATATTTGCTTTAGAACAAATATCTCTTACAGAAGTTCCCTCATATCCTTTCTTGGCGATGAGCTCTTCTGCAATATCCAATATGTGAATCTGTTTTTCTGTAAATTTTTTTTTCATGAAGTGTACTTTGAGTAAAGTTAAGAAATTTTTAACACATTTATAAACGATCGTTTAATAATTTTAAATTAATTCTGAAAATACTTACTTTTGAATATGGATTTTTTTGATTTTCATCATCATAAGAAATATATCACAAACGGAATTTACAATCTGAACATTGAGCAAATTCCGCCTGATTTCCCTTATTCTATTGGAATTCATCCCCAAGATATTGATGTTAATAATCTCGAACAACAGTTTTTATGGATGAAAAGTATGATGTTTCAAAATTGTTTTGCCATTGGTGAATGTGGTTTAGATTCTTTAGTTTCTATAGATCAGAAAATTCAGGAAGACGTTTTTTTAAGACAGATCAGAATCGCCAATGAAGTCAAAAAACCGATGATTATTCATTGTGTAAGAAAATTTTATGAGGTCATTTCTTTTAAAAAGAAAGCCGAACAGCCCATGATCATTCATGGTTTTAATAAAAAACGTCAAATTGCTGAAGACCTTCTTGCCAATAATTTTTACCTGAGTTTTGGAAAAGCTGTTTTGTATAATTTATCTTTGCAGGATATTTTGAAAAACACTCCATTAAACAAATTCTTTTTAGAGACTGACAATGAAGATTTTAACATCGAAGAATTGTATGATAAAGTTTCGGAAATAAAAGGTATTTCTTTGGAACAGCTCAATGAACAAATTTTAGAAAATTTACACTCAATAAAAAATGGATAAGTACTGGTTGGAAAGAACAGAGCTTCTGGTAAAAGAAGAAGGCTTGGAAAAATTGAACAAAGCCACTGTTTTGGTTGTTGGTTTAGGCGGCGTAGGTTCTTTTGCAGCTGAATTTCTTGCAAGAGCCGGAGTTGGCAATATGACGATCGTAGATGGTGATACCGTAGACATTACCAATATCAACAGACAGTTACCTGCTTTACATTCTACCATTGGAAAGCATAAAGTAGAAGTGGTAGCTGAAAGACTTTTAGATATTAACCCTGCTCTTAATCTAACCAAAATCAATGAGTTTCTAAATCCTGAAAGAATGGATGAAGTTCTGGATTCTGCAAAATTTGATTATGTTTTAGACTGTATTGACAGTGTAACGCCAAAACTTTGTCTGATTATTGCTGCCAAAAGAAGAAGGATAAAAATCGTAAGCTCAATGGGTGCCGGTGGAAAAACCGATCCAAGCAAGGTAATGGTAAGAGACATCAGCAAAACCGAACATTGCCACCTCGCAAGACAGGTAAGAAAAAGACTGAAAAAAGTAAAAATTGACAAAGGAGTCCGTTGTGTTTTTGCCAATGACATCCAGGATGAAGAAAGTTTGAAAATGACTGACGGAACCAACTATAAAAGATCTTTTTACGGAACAATAAGTTATATGCCTGCCATTTTCGGGTTGTATACCGCTTCAGAAGTGATTAATCATTTATTAAATCAGGATTAAAATATTGTCTCACGTATTGCACAGATTTTTAAAACGATTTTCATGTCTTAATCTGTGAAATATGTGGGAGAAAAATAAAAAAATATATTTACACTTCGTAAATGACAAATTCCAAATATCCCAGAGCGGAAAAGCTCAAAAAAAACACAGAGATCAGTTTGCTTTTTGAGAAAGGTAAATGGAGAACAAGCGGAAACCTGAGAATCATTATTCTAAAGGATAAACCCAACCTTTCTGTAGAAGCTGCAAGATTTGGAGTTTCCGTTTCTAAAAGATATTTTAAAAGAGCAGTACACAGGAATCGTATCAAAAGGTTACTGAGAGAATGCTATCGTCTGAATAAAGATCTTTTCAGGCAAGCATTTGGAGAAAAAACTATGGCAATGCTTTTTTGGGTTTCTCCTGAGATGCCTCCTAAATTTCAGGATGTGGAGGCTCAGTTTATCAAGCTTTGTGAAGCTCAGAAAAAGTAATCATCTTTTCTGATGAAATAATAAAAATCTGTGAGACATTTTCTTGCAGATTTTTTTATTTCCCAGAGATCGCACAGATTTTCACAGATAAGTATGTATAAAATATTTTTTACTCTACAATAAATCACGAATAGTAAAGCTCAAAACCTCGTACCCGCATCCCGTATCTGGAACTCTAAAATCAACAACGCTCCAAATATCATATAGTTTTTGTAATTTAGGGAAAACATTAAATCTGAAAATTAATATGTTAGATAACGTTCCCTATTTTTCCTATATAATCAGTGCATTTATTGGGATTGGATTGGCAGCTGCTACAGGCTTCCGGGTATTTCTTCCTATGTTTATTGTAAGCCTTGCCTCCTATTTCAACTGGATTCCCATGAATGAGCATTTTGAATGGCTTGCTGGTCTTCCTACACTTATTACGACAGGAATAGCCACTGTTATTGAGATCTTGGCTTATTACATCCCTTTTGTAGATCATTTACTGGATACCGTCTCTATTCCTATGGCCACGGTGGCTGGGTCCATATTATTTGCAAGTCAGTTTGCTGATCTTGGAACTTTTCCGCAATGGGCTTTGGCATTAATTGCCGGTGGAGGTACAGCAGCTACCATCAGCTCTGGATTTGCAGGAATAAGGGCTGCTTCTACTGCGACGACCGGAGGTTTAGGAAATTCTATGGTAGGAACAACAGAAACGGCAGGTGCAGGTATCATGTCTATTCTTGCAATGGCAGCTCCGGTAATAGCAGCCATATTTGCCATCATTACCTTAATTGTTGTTATTGTATTTGGGCGGAAGGCCTGGAAAAAATTAAGGAGCACTAAAAGCAATTCTCAGAAGCTATAAAATAAAAAAGGTACTGTTCTAATCAGTACCTTTTTCTTTTTAATTTTTACTTCTGAAGTCCTTAATATCTTTAATCTTGGATTCAAAATATTCTTTTTTCTCAGGACTCTTTTTGATAAGTATTTCAAACGCTTTTATGGCCTTTGTATATAGTTTCTGTTCAAAATAAAGATTAGCCAATGTCTCTGTCATCAAATGCGAGATATCGTCATTCTTTTCTTTTACAACATAGGTACTTTCTTCTTTTAACTGACTGATTCTAGGATTGTTCTCAATAAAGTTCTCAATAGCCTTTTCTTTGATTTCTGATTTTTCCTTTTCAATCTCTTCTGTTCTGTCAATCTTAAGCCAGCTCTGCCATGTGTTGATAAAACCTGGAACGTTGCTGTCTAGGGATGATTGAGTAGTATTTTTCATAGTAACCTCCTGTACTTTTTCTACAGGTTCTTCTTTCTTTTCCTCCTGCTTTTCTTCAACCTTAAGGGTAGAAATATCAGTTCCAAAGAAGGAAACATTCATGACAGGTACATTTTCTTTTAAAGTCTCAGTATCAGCTTTTTCTTCTTCAACTGATTCAGTGGGTTCAGAATGATCCTCTTCAATTTCTGATGTTTCTAATACTGGAATAACTTCTTCCTGAGTGGTTTCTGCAACCGTTTCGGAAAGTTGTTCCTCTTCAAGGATTACTTCAGGTTCTACAGCTGGCGTTATTTTCTCTGCCGGAGTTTTTATTTCTGGAGCTGATACTTGTTCAGGTTTACTGATTAAAGAATCCGGCATATTGGATTCCACACTCATTGGTTTCCAGGCAGACTGTACTTCAGGAGCTTCTTCTATCTTTTCTTCAGTAACTTCAGGTTTAGTTTCCTCAACCACAGATGTCTGACTCTCAATAGCTTTTTCCTGTACAGATTCTTCTTTTATTTCTTCAGGTTTTTCTTCACTTGTTGACCAGAAATGGAAGTTTTGAGTATCTGAGAAGCTAATTTCATGATCTTCAACTATTTCAGGCTCTATTTCTTCTTCTTGCGGAACAAGCTTAGTTTCCTTCATTTTTTTCTCAACCTCTTCAATCAGGCGTCTCATTTCCTCCTCATGTTTATTGACATTCGGTTGGGAAATTTCAACGGTTTCTGCTATTTCTTCGCTGTTAGCCTGGATTTTAACGTCCGGCATAAATGAATCTGTTCCATGGAAACTTACTTCCGCATCAGATAATTCCACTGAAGGCAATTCTTCATTACCATTTTCTTCTTTTTCACCAGAAATCTGATCTTCATCAATGATGGTTTCCGGTGTAAAGTTTTCTCCGGCTTCCTCTTCTGCTTCAGCTTGTATTTCTTCCTGGTGAGCAGGTTCTTCCTCAGAAACCCATTCAGTTTCATGAGCAGATTCCTCCTTTATAAACTTTTCTGCTACTGCTACCTCACTATTTACTTCCGGTACTAAAGGTGCTACTTCATGAAAACTGGTATTTTCCTCTTCTTCAATTTCTTCTTCCTCTTTTTCTGAAGAAATCTGCTCTCCGTGAATGATAGTTTCTGGTGTAAACTCCTCTCCGTCATTCTCCTCAGCTTCAACTTGTCCGGATTCAACTTTCTCCTGAACCGGTTCTTCAATTATAGGCTCAGTCTTCTGGGTTACCAGAGTCCCAGATTCAAGGGTAGATTCAATATCTATGGTTTCAGAATTTTCTTCATCCAGGAAGTTTTCTTCTCCTTCAAATAAAATTCTGTTTCGTTCACCGTTTACATAAATGTGTTTAACTTCCTGTGCGGTTGGTAAAACACAAGTACTTTTCTCCTCTTCCAAAGGTTTTTCCAAAGAAACTTCCTCTTCTCTCCTGATGGGAAAGGATTGGATCTTTGGAGTAAATTGGGCAGGTTTTTCAATTGTTTTAGAAGGTTTCTTCTCTTCCACAATTTCGGGTTTTACCTCCTGTCTGATCTTTCCGTTGATCAGTTGATATAAAATCTTTTTATCAGTAGTATATGCAGCCGTTATAGAAAGCTCCTTCTGATAATTTTCTTTTTCATACAGATGCACTCCATACAGATGAAGCGCCCTGATATTCTGAATATAAGGAAAAGTGTGAATCTCTTCTTTCAAAAGACCAAGGTCTTCTAACTGAATATTTTTCGGATTTTTTATTAATTCTAAAACTCTCGGATTCATCTTACCAATTCGCTACAATGTCGTTAAATATCTTATTAATAATTCTATCTGTTACCAGTTTTACCTGCTGGTCTTCGATCTGACTTAGGGATACATCACTGTTGAAAGCGGCTTCATCAGAATATGTTCTGTCAAAACTTGCATCCGGGTGGATTTTATTTTCATAATGTACCTTTACTGTAATCGTAAGTTTATTCTGTGCCTGCTGAATCACTCCTCCAGAAGGGTTGGTCTGGGTATTGGAGCTGATGGTGGTAGGGGTAATGGAATAGTCTGTAATTTCTCCTTCAATCAGGATATCCGGATTTTCTTTTGTTCCTTTCAAAGTGGTTCTCTGAAGGAATCTGTTTTGAATCGCTGTAGAAAACTGTTGTGATAATGCAGGGTTTACAAGAGGGGCATTATTGGGAAATTCATTAATCTGAACTGTTTTCTCGTCTGTAAGAGACGATCCCGTAAAGCTGTAGCATGAATTTAAAACTCCCAGCAATGCAAAAAGCATTCCCGTTAACAGTGATTGTTTCAAGCTGATATTGTTAATTTTAAAGTTCATTTTTAGATCCGATTTCAATAATTTCATCATACTCAATTTGTTGAATAGCATCTTCATAAGCAAAATAATTTGCTGTGTATAAGAATGGTAAGGTAAGAAAAATTCCTATCCCGCAAGCAACAATACCAATCTGGGATAAAATACTCACTACCAATGAGAAAAGAAAAATTGACAATAGATTTCCTTTGCTCATTATTTTTGAAATATTCCAGGCTTCTTTTACTTCTTTGATTCCTTTAAGACTGATTAACGGAATGATATAAAAGCCTTTTAGTACAAAGTAATATATAGCTGCTATTATTAAAAATACATAAGGGAACACAAATAGTGCTACCATTGGATTGGGTTCATTACCCTCAGATAATGCACCTGATATACCCAGCACAGCAAATAAAGGAATGTAAAGCAATAAAACGCCACCAAAAACAATTAACTGCAGCATAAAATAAGGCATGAAATCTTTGAAATCAAAAATATCTCCTGGACTTGCCGGCTGATTTCTGTTCAACCTTTGAAGGTATTTGTATAAATTGCCCATTGCAAGCAGTCCGCAGAACGGAATAATAGACATCACAAAGCATACTAAAAATGCTACAAAAATATTCCCGAAATCTTTCTTTAAAAGTTCGAACCCTTTGTTAATGTATTCTCCGAGTTTAAAATTGATCGGCTTAGGTGTTAAATTGACTTTCATTATTTATGTTTTGCTAATCTTCCAGGTTATATTGTTTTATTTTTCTGTATAAAGTTCTTTGTGAAATTCCCAGCTCATCTGCAGCTCTGTTTCTACGTCCTTTATGCTTCTCCAAAGCTTTGATAATCAAATCCTTTTCATTGTTCTGAAGAGAGAGTGATTCTGGTCTGTTTTCTTCAATTTCGATATCTTCAATATCTTCATAGCTGTCCTCAGGTGTCGAAATAATCGTAGGAGTCTGAACGGCCGGAGTATCATTATTATTATCAAAATATAACAAAGATCCGGAATTTACCTGCGGCTGACTTTCAGGCGTATAAATCCTGTTGATCAGGTTTTTCTCATGGTTGCTCAGATCTGCTGTTCCTCTGTTCTTGATCAGTTCCGAAGTTAAGGATTTTAAATCATTAATATCATTCCTCATATCGAATAGAATTTTATACATGATCTCTCTTTCACTTCCGAAATCGCTTTGTTTTGGGGTGCTTTGCGTATTGACAACCATTGGAAGGTGAGTTTCCATAGGGATATACTCAGCAAGCTTCTCAGCAGTAATATTTCTGTTTCTTTCTACAACGGTCATCTGCTCTACTAAGTTTCTTAGCTGGCGGACGTTCCCCGGGAAAGAATAACTTTCAATGTAATGAACAGCACTCTGCTCCAGTTCCAACTCCGGCATTCTGTATTTCTCTGCGAAGTCTATTGCAAATTTTCTGAATAACAAATGGATATCTCCTTTTCTTTCTCTCAAAGGCGGCATATCAATCTGAACAGTATTCAAACGGTAATATAAATCCTCACGGAATCTTCCATCATGGATGGCTTTCATCATATTAACGTTGGTCGCAGCCACAATTCTCACATTGGTTTTCTGTACCTGTGAAGAACCTACTTTCATAAATTCACCACTTTCCAGCACTCTTAAAAGACGAACCTGAGTTTGTAGAGGAAGTTCTCCCACCTCATCCAAAAAGATGGTTCCGCCGTCTGCTACTTCAAAATATCCTTTTCTTGTAGCTGTAGCTCCTGTAAAAGCTCCTTTTTCGTGTCCGAATAATTCAGAGTCTATAGTTCCTTCCGGAATGGCTCCACAGTTTACGACGATATAAGGCTGATGTTTTCTTCTGGATTCTGAATGGATGATTTTCGGAATAAATTCTTTCCCTACCCCACTTTCTCCAATCACCAATACAGAGATATCTGTAGGTGCAACCTGAATAGATTTTTCGAGGGCACGATTGAGTGCAGGAAAGTTTCCGATAATTCCGAAACGGTTTTTTATGTTTTGTAGCTCGTTGCTCATAAGTAAATTTTTGATTATTGACTGAATGTTAATCTTCTACAGCTCTTCAATTTCTTTTCTGTAGACTTTGTTAAAGTGATGAGTGTAGACATCTTTCATAGTCTTCCCTTCATCATACGTTTGTAAGGCTAACATTTTTAAATCCAAATAATCTTTGTTTCTGATCTTAGAAACTTTACTTTTAAAGTATATATTCTCAGCAAAGTCGTACTCTTTGCTTTGTTTTTCAAAATTTTCCAGGGCTCTGTCATATCTTCCCAGCTCGAAATAGGTAACTCCCAGCTGATAATGATCAAACATTCCCTTCACATAACCTCTGGTAGCCAGAAGTCTTTCTATAATCCCTGCTGCTTTTTCTTTCTGTCCTAAAGCACTGTAGGACATAGCCCTTACTACGTCCAGATTATAGTCCCCGTTTTGAGATCTTCCTAAGTCTCCGGGCTCATATTTTTTTAACCATTCTAAATCCTGAATTGCTCCTTTATAGTCTCTTAAAAACTGAAACTTCGTCCAGCCTCTGTAGCCAAGGTGCATTTTGGGGTCTAAAGCAACCGCTTTATCCATTAAAATTTTCCAGGTTACAAAATCTCCGTTTTTAAGATATGGAACGGCTTTTTCCATATAAGCATGTGAGAAATCCGGGCACAATTCAATGGCCTTATCGAAACCTTCCTGAGATTCTGCGAACCCCTGTAAATCTGAAGCCCAGTTGTATAACTCACACGCTTTTTTGCAGTTCTCACCCTCTACTGCATTACAGTTGACCTGTGCAATAGTATTGGTGTAAACGATAAGTAACAAAAAGCTAAGGTAATACCTCTGAAACTTTTCCATTTTCAATTTTATAGGTTAAATACTGATAATAATCTACTTTTAAACCTTTTATCTCTTTCGGCATCCAGCCATTGAGTGATTTTGTAAACTGCAGCAGTTTATTTTCTAATTCTTCATCCAGTACAGAATCTTTCAGATCCGGGCACAAATGCTGTAATCTGAAGAGGCCTGTCTTTCCTTCACAATTTACTAAAAATCTCACGGTAATATAGCCGTTGATCTTTTTTTCAGAATATATATTTTCTTTTTTAAGTTTTTCAGTGATCGTAATCTTTTCACCCTTATAGCTAAATTCCTTTGAACCCTGATAATACTGAAAACTGAAATGTCCCCATTTTTCTGAGCCACACTTCTTAAAATCAGCATTATCCAATTTCGCATCAAATTTGATATCTCCTACGGTTGCAGGATATTTTTTTACATTTTTTTCTGTCTGGCTAAATACCATAGCAAACGAAAGCATTGCAAAAAGATAAACTGCTTTGATCACTGCTTAATTCTGATCTACTGTTCTCCCTAAAAGTGTGCCCTGTGTGTTATCATGAACAAAAACGTTCACAATGTCACCTATTTTCTGCCCTTCCAATTTATCGAAAACACATACAGCATTCTGAGAGTTTCTTCCTTTCCATTGGTTTTTGTTCTTCTTGGAAATTCCTTCAATCAGAACCTCATGTACTCTGCCTACATAAGATTTCATTCTTTGGTTTGAAAGCTCACCCTGAAGCGCAATAACCTCAGCAAGACGTCTCTGTTTCACATCAGCCGGAATATTATCTTCCATTTTCTTGTGAGCCGGTGTTCCCGGTCTTTCTGAGTAGGCAAACATATAGCCATAGTCATATTCTACTTCTCTCATCAGACTTAAGGTATCCTGGTGATCTTCTTCAGATTCATTACAGAATCCAACGATCATATCCTGAGAGAATGCTACTTCCGGAACAATTTCCTTCGCTTTTCTAATCAAATCAAGGTATTCTTCACGGGTATGCTGTCTGTTCATCGCTTCAAGCATATTATTGCTTCCACTTTGTACAGGAAGGTGAACATATTTACAGATGTTGTGATGCTTTGCCATCATTTTGAATACATCCAGACTCATATCCTGAGGATTTGAAGTAGAGAATCTGATTCTCAGTTCAGGAACAGCTTTAGCCACTAAATCAAGAAGCTGAGCAAAATTAACGGCCGTTGCTTTCTGCATTTCAGAAGCTTTAGCAAAGTCTTTTTTAGGACCTCCTCCATACCAAAGGTAAGAGTCTACGTTTTGCCCTAAAAGGGTAATTTCTTTATATCCGTTATTGGCAAGGTCTTTACATTCTTCAATAATAGAGTGTGGATCTCGACTTCTTTCTCTTCCTCTTGTAAAAGGAACTACACAGAATGTACACATGTTATCACAACCTCTGGTAATGGTAACAAATGCGGTAACTCCGTTTCCTCCTAAACGAACAGGATTGATATCTGCATAAGTTTCTTCTTTGGAAAGAATAACGTTAATCGCATCTCTTCCATCATCGGTTTCTTTTAAAAGATTCGGTAAATCTCTATAGGCATCCGGGCCAACAACAAGGTCAACCAGTTGTTCTTCTTCTAAGAACTTGGTTTTCAATCTTTCTGCCATACATCCCAGAACTCCTACCGTCATATTCGGTCTTTCTTTTTTCAGATTTTTGAACTGAGAAAGACGCATTCTTACGGTCTGTTCTGCTTTTTCACGGATGGAACATGTATTTAAAAGAATCAGGTCTGCTTCTTCAACTTTCATTGTTGTATTATAGCCCTGCTCATTAAGAATGGATGCAACAATTTCAGAGTCAGAGAAATTCATCTGACAACCATAGCTTTCTAAAAACAGTTTTTTAGAGTTCTCCGGTCTTTCTGCAATAGCAAAAGCTTCGCCCTGTTTTGTTTCGTCTATATATTTTTCCTGCACGATAATCGATTTAAGGTCCGCAATTTTAAATTACGAACAAATAAGTTTGCAAAGATACAAAATATTGTGACAGAATGTCAGGAGATTATCTGTATCTGTTATTATAAAAATTTGAATTGATTATGTTGCTCTTATCTTCTATCTCTGTCCTAAAATCAAATTCTTGAAAAACGGGCTGTTTAATTCTAGCTCTAATTGGAATATTATTAAATGTAGCAGGATTCCATTTCCCTTTTATTTTAGATAGACTATTGATTATACTTTTCTTATCAAAGTCAGAAAAATCACCTTCTATCACGAAATTCTCCATTTCCCCCTTTTCATTAACAATAAATGTTAATACAGTTCTTTTATCCTCATTCTTCACTATGTATCTTTCAAAAATGGATTTAATCTCAAATCCAAAAGCTTCTATTCCTTTTTTAAAGGTTGGATTCTTCCGTTTATTTTTACTTGGATCATCATTGGAATTAACTAAATAAAAAGGATTTATTTCAATTTTGGTAATTGCTCCAATAAATTTCCCGTTCACTTTTGCCGGCATCCATCTTTTGAGATGGGGAATAATTTTACGACTGAAATCAAATGCACATTTATTTTTTTGAATATCTACAGTATCAAAATCTTTAACATAATTGATGGTTGAATTTTCATACACAAGAATCTGTACATTATACCGCTCTTCGCTTTTTTCACAAGGCAACAACTTTTGTTCTTTAACAACCTTTACCATCTCCTTCGTTAATTAATTTAGCCCACCAACATAAAAATCTTGGCCATAAGGATATTTATCCAAAACTTCATTTTGAGCAAAAATTAATTTTGTTGTAAAGAAAGTGACGAGCAACAAAAATTTCTTAATCATGATTATAGGTATTTTTAACAGAACTGATTTTCACTTATTGTTTTAGAATCAACTGAAACTCCTTTTTTTTGACAATGGCTTCCATTTGATTTTTATTTTTTCCAGAGCTTATTTTATCCCTTTAATAAATATCTCCCTGCGTTTAAATTTTGAAAAGAAAACCTTTGCATCTAATCGATATCCACAGACATTGAAGAGAAGTTCATTTTAACTTTAATCTGTGAAGCTACAGGCTGCCCGCCACAAGAGGCAGGAGTCCAGTTTTTCTTGATTCTTCTTACTACATATTGCATATCGTCAAAAAAAACTTCACTGTTTTGTACTTTGGGCATTCCTTTCACATCTACTACTTTTCCTTTAGCATCAAGCACTAAGGTAAATGTAAAATCTCCAGTCAAAGCATAGAAATCAGAATTCAGGTATGCATACATATATTTGTTGAGGATTTCTTTATAGGCTACAACACCTCCTTCATAGGCTGCAGGTTTAAAATCATTACATTTTACAGCCACCTGCATAAAAGGTTCTTTGATGTCTATTTTCAGAATATTTTTATTGCTCTCCCTGATGAAAGAATCATCACGGTCTTCCTGATCCTGTGCAAATGAAAAATTCACAGCACACAAAGCCAAAAATAAAAGTACCGTTCTCATAATTTTGTTTACTAATAATAAACAAAGGTAAATATTTAGCTTATTTATAAAAAACAAAACTTCACGCAAAGCATGAAGTTTCAGAATTTAAATATTGTGAATTCAAAGCAAGTTTTAAATTCATTGCTTTTTAATCTTATAGCAGACCTTTAATATGTTTATAATTGCTTTTTACGGTTTCAAAAACCTCATCCATTTTACCACCCAGCATCAGCTGAGCCATAGATTTCGTCATTCCCATAATCTGGTCAAATTCAATCTTAGGAGGAAGCGCCAGCGCATTAGGATTGGTGAAAATATTTAGAAGATAAGGTCCATCATGATTCAGACATTCTTTGATAGCACTTTCTACATCTACAGGAAGATGCACATTTTTTCCGGGATAGCCCATAGCGTGTGCAACCATTGCAAAATCAGGGTTAATCATATCTGTTTCATTATCCGGCATTCCGCCAACTTCCATTTCCAGCTTTACCATTCCCAACGTTCTATTGTTGAATACAATCAGTTTTATCGGTAATTTATACTGAAAAATAGTAGCCATATCTCCTAACAGCATAGACAATCCTCCGTCTCCACACATGGCAATCACCTGTTTGCCAGGATGTGCTAAAGCTGCCCCGATAGCCATTGGCATTGCGTTCGCCATTGATCCATGATTAAACGAACCCAGCATTTTCCTTTCGCCCGTTCCTGTAATAAATCTTGCTCCCCAAACACAGCACATTCCGGTATCAACCGTAAAAATAGCGTCATGCTTAGCAAGTTTGTCTAAAGTGTGGGCCACATATTCCGGCTGAATAGCATTCTCTTTTCCAGAATCTTTCACATACTCCAACTGGTTTTCTTTCACTTTATCGTAAAATGCCAGCTGCTCGTTCAGGAAATGAACATCCGTTTTTTCGTCAAGTAAGGGCAATAATGCTTTAATGGTTTCTTTGACATCTCCAGCAAGTCCTAACTCCAGTTTTGCTCTTCTTCCTAATCTTTCAGGACTTTCATCAATCTGGACGATTTTATTTTTTACAGGCATGAATTTCTGATAAGGAAAATCCGTCCCCAGAAGAATCACAAGATCGGCTTCGTGCATGGCGTGATACGCTGAAGGAAATCCTAGCAGACCTGTAAGTCCCACTTCATTTGGGTTATTGGGCTGGATAGCCATTTTTCCCCTAAATGAATATCCTACGGGCGCTTTTAACAGATTAGACAAAGCAATCACTTCATCACGGGCTTCAGCCGCACCTATTCCACAGTATAAGGTTACTTTTTTGCTTTTATTTATAAGCCCTGATAAGCTTTTCAGTTCATCATCGGATGGTCTTATCACAGGATTGGTTTTAAAGATCTGAGTGGAAGTAGAGCCTTCTTCAGCATCCAGTTCAGAAACATCTCCCGGAAGACCTATCACCGCAACTCCTTTTTTGGAAATTGCATGTTGAATAGCAGTCTGTACAGTTCTCTGTACCTGCTCTGGCCGGGTAATCATCTGGTTATAATAGCTGCAGTCATCAAACAGTTTTATCGTATTGGTTTCCTGAAAGTAGTCCATTCCCATTTCGTCGCTGGGAATCGTAGAAGCAATAATCAGCATTGGAACATGCGAGCGATGAGCTTCATAAACTCCATTGATCAGATGAACGTGCCCAGGACCGCAGCTTCCGGCACATACAGCGAACCCATCAAGCTCAGCCTCTGCAGCGGCAGCATAAGCTCCTACTTCTTCGTGTCTTACATGAATCCATTGGATACTGCTTTTTTTGACCGCAATATTCAGATGATTAAGACTGTCGCCGGTTACTGCATAAATTCTTTTCACATTGGCATTTTCGAGCATTTCAACAATCTGCTCTGCGATGTTTTTTGCCATAATTACTATGTTTTGGTGGTTGTTTTTTGGTGAAAATAGTACTTGAGAAAGAGAAAAATCTTCCTATCACTATCAAATTTAGCTAATAAAGTTGAGACTCCGTCCCTAATTCAATGTTAAAAACTTGTAATTTAATTTTGAATTCTTTTTCCATTTTAAACCTCATAGGTTTTGAAAACCTGTGAGGTTTAGTTTCCCAGTAAAACAAAACAGCCGCCCAAAAAAGGCAGCTGTTTATATGATATGTTTCGGATTTTACATCACTACTTCTATCTGATTTCTCAACAAATCTTCAAACTCATCTCTTTTACGGATCAAATGAGCTTTTCCATCTAAGAACAGAACTTCAGCAGGCTTTAATCTTGAGTTGAAGTTTGAACTCATTTCAAAACCATATGCTCCTGCATTGTGGAAAGCAAGAATATCACCTTCTCTTACTTCATTCAGCTTTCTGTCCCATGCGAATGTATCCGTTTCACAGATATTTCCTACTACCGTATAAATTCTTTCTGCTCCTTTCGGATTAGACAGGTTCTCAATCATATGGTAAGAATCATAGAACATTGGTCGGATCAGGTGATTAAATCCAGAATTCACCCCAACGAAAACAGTAGCCGTTGTCTGTTTGATTACATTAGCTTTCACCAATAAATATCCACTTTTCCCAACTAAAAATTTACCAGGCTCAAACCATAATTCGAATTTCTTCCCTGTAGATTTTGAAAACTCAGAAATTACTTTCTCTACTTTTTTACCTAATGTTCTTACATCAGTTTCTTCTTCACTGTCCTGGTAAGGGATTTTGAAACCACTTCCCATATCCAGATATTTCAGGTTCGGGAAATGCTCAGAAAGTTCCAGCATGATCTCCAACGCCTGAAGGAATACATCAGGATCTTTAATTTCACTTCCTGTATGCATGTGAAGTCCTTCAACATTCAGGTTGGTACTTTTCATCACTCTTTCGATGTGACGAACCTGATGAATGGAAATACCGAATTTACTGTCGATATGCCCTGTTGAGATTTTATAGTTCCCACCAGCAAAAATATGCGGATTGATTCTTACTAAAATAGGATAGGTGTTTCCGTATTTATTCCCGAATTGCTCAAGAATAGAAATGTTATCAATGTTAATATGAACTCCGAAAGTCATTGCTTCCTCTATTTCAGCCAGGTCAACACAGTTGGGAGTAAATAAGATCTTTTCTTTCGAAAATCCTGCTTTTAATCCCAGTTTAACTTCGTTAATAGATACACAATCCAAAGATGCCCCCAGGTTCTTGACATACTTAAGAATATTGATATTTGTCAAAGCCTTTGCAGCGTAGAAGAACTTCGTATGTTTTAAAAATGAAGAGGTAAGTTTTTCGTATTGAACTTTGATGGACTCCGCATCATAAACATACACTGGTGTGCCAAACTCATTGGCAATCTTTAATAATTCTTTTGAATTCATAATTTCATTTTAACATAAAAAAAGGCAGATTCTTCAGAAAAGAGCCTGCCACATTGATTATTTTTTATGCAAGACAACTCTTTTAAATATTCCAAACCTTAGAGAACTTTACAGCTCCCTTTTTTCCAGTTTTATTTTGTTTAAAATTTTGCATTGCTTGTATTTATTTTTTGCAAAAATACTATTTATTTTTTACTTTTTAAAAATTGATTTTACAAGTATTGTCTTCAGAAGACAACTTGTAACGTATAGACACTCTATTACTTCGGTAACGGTAATGTCTCAAAATCCCCACGAAGCAGCGCCAACTGCAATTCGTTATTCAGATCTGTGGAAGATAGCGGAAGATCAATTTTCAACTTAGCCAGCTTACTCAGTGTCTGAATCTGCGTAAACAGTTCATAGAATCCAAAAGAAACCACTTTCCCGTTTTCTATGATTAAAAATAACTTTTCTCCTAATTTTCTTCCAGGCCCCAGCCAAAGTTCATTTCTTTTCCTGAATTCAATTTTCTGTTTCAATACAGAAAAATCTTTAAATTCTTCCTGAGATCCAATAAACTGAACAGCTTTTGTTCCCTGGGTAAATGATCTGAATTTCAAGACCGGTTTCTCAGTTTTATTGAGTTTATTTTTCTCAACCACATATTTATTATTCCTGAAATATAATCCGAAAGGTAAAACTTCTTTCTTTTTAATATTCTTGGAATTCAGGATCAGTTTAGCAATAATATCTGTTCCGGTAAGTTCAAAATTAATCTGTTCAACATCTTTCTGAATCTGTTCCCATTTTTTTGATTTGGAATTGAAAACCTTTTTGGAAAATTTGTTGATATCCTGAACATAATCAGAGAACATGATACGTCCGCCTTCATCCTGAAAATAGACAAAACCTTTATCATTAGGAAGATCCTGGGTCAATTCTTTAATCTTATTAATATACGTTTTGGCGTTAGACTCATCGTGTTGCTTCTGAATAATCTCATTTTCGGTATCTTTTGAAATCAGAAGTTTGAAAAGCTCTAATGTGGCTCTTGCATCACCTTCTGCTCTGTGATGATTCGTCAAAGGAATACCCAATGATTTCACCAATTTTCCCAACGAATAACTTACCTCATCAGGAATCAGCTTTTTCGCTAAAGGAATTGTATCTAAAGTATTGATTTTAAAATCATAACCAAGCCTTTTGAATGACTGACGAAGCATTCTGTAATCAAAATCTATATTATGACCTACCAAAGTTGTATTTTGAGTAATTTCTATCACTCTTTTGGCAATTTCATGAAATTTCGGAGCAGTTTTGACCATTTTCGGGGTAATACTGGTCAGCTTTTGTACAAAAGGGGTAATATCACCCTCAGGGTTTACCAGAGATATAAACTGGTCTATAATTTTCTGACCGTCATATCTGTAAATGGCGATATCTATAATGCATTCATTTCTATAACCTGCACCATTACTTTCTATATCTATAATTGAATACATGAATGTGTGTTAACTGCTGTTTTTCTAGTTTAATATTCAAAACCGACCCTTTATTCCCCAATAAAATACGGTCTTATTTTTCTTTGTTAAGTAAAGATAACCTGCTAAAATAACAAAAAATATATCAAAATACAGCAGGTTGTCTTTCAAAATTATCTTCTTCTGCCTCCCAGACCGAACATTCCGAGAATAGCTTTTGCTCCTTCTCTCATTAATGTAGAGGTAAAAGTACGGCCAGCTTTACTCTGCAATACCTGTTCAAACATTCCGGGCTCTTCTTTTACCGGTCTTGTCTTTTGGGTAGGTGACGGATTTTGTGCCGCCTGTTCCATTCTGTTAGTAAGCATTTCGTAAGCAGATTCTCTGTCAATTGCCTGCTCATATTTCGCCACAAGTGCTGATCTTGAAGTCAGATCAGAAATTTCCGCATCATTCAGAACATCCATTCTTGATTCCGGAGAGATCAGATAAGTATGTACCAATGGGGTTGGAATTCCTTTTTCATCAAGAGCCGTCACAAATGCTTCTCCAATTCCCAGATTCTGAATCAGGCTGGAAGCATTGTAATATTCTGTGGTAGGATAATTTTCAACGGCTTTGGTAATTTCTTTTTTATCTTTTGCCGTAAATCCTCTTAGGGCATGCTGTATTTTCAATCCTAACTGGGAAAGGACATTTTCAGGGACATCACCAGGAATCTGGGTAATAAAATAGATCCCCACTCCTTTGGAACGGATCAGTTTTACCATTGTTTCGATTTGTGAAAGAAGCGCTTTGGAAGCTTCATCAAAAATTAGGTGAGCTTCATCAATGAATAATACCAATTTCGGCTTTCCGCTATCTCCTTCTTCTGGAAACGTCATATAAATTTCTGCAAAAAGCGAAAGCATAAACGTGGAGAAAAGCTGTGGCTTGTTCTGGATATCTGCTACTCTTAAGATATTAACCACTCCTTTTCCGTCTCTTGTTTCCAGCAAGTCATGAACATCAAAGCTTAGCTCACCAAAGAATCCTGCCGCTCCTTGTTGTTCCAAAGCTACAATAGATCTTAAAATAGCTCCCAAAGATGCTGGTGCAATAGATCCATAATTGGCTGCAAGCTCAGCTTTTCCCTGTGCATTATCCGTCACATACTGCAGCACTTTCTTCAAGTCATTAAGATCAATCAATGGAAGTCCTTTATCATCACAATATTTGAAGACAATAGACATGATACTTTGCTGGGTATCATTCAATTCAAGGATTTTACTTAATAAAACAGGCCCGAATTCTGTAACCGTAGCCCTCAGTTTTACTCCTTTTCCTCCGGAAATACTCATGAGTTCTACAGGAAAACCTTGTGGATTATAAGGAAGCTGTGTTTTGGCATATCTTTCTTCAATAATAGAATTCATCTGGCCTGCTTCTGCAATTCCGGAGAAATCTCCTTTAATATCCAGAACCAAAGACGGAATTCCTGCGTGAGAAAGCTGTTCTGCAAACACCTGTAATGTTTTTGTCTTACCGGTTCCGGTAGCTCCGGCAATAAGACCGTGACGGTTTATGGTTTTCAGAGGAATACTTACATTCACTTCTGTGACTACTTCTCCGTCCAACATCCCTTTTCCTAATATTATATGCTCTCCTTTCGGAGTATATCTAGCGTTAAGTTCTTCAATAAATTGTGTTTTGTCTGCCATTTGATTGCTTTTTTAAACTTATAAATATAAAATTTTTTGTAAAATATGTAAAGATATTTTCTGAAGAACTTCTCTCTATTCCTTTCGAAAATAAATTTGCTCTTTGATAATCAAATCTTAAACCATGATTATTTTTTTTCATATCAGGAAGTATATAAAACCTAAACATGATATAAAACAGCATTCGCCAATTGACATTATGTAAGGCATTCTTTTTGCTGAAAAAACAACGCATACTAAACATACGTTTAACAAAGTATTGAAAGAAACTATCAATGGGATTTAACATTTCATTTAGAATTTATCTAATACTTTGTATCTTTAACTCATTAAAAAAAGACCCCAATGAAAATTGAACAAATATATACGGGCTGTCTGGCTCAGGGTGCCTATTATATTGTATCAGAGAATGAAGCTGCCATTATTGATCCGCTAAGAGAAGTAAAACCTTACCTGGATCGTCTGGAAAAAGACAATGTCACTTTAAAATATATTTTTGAAACTCACTTCCATGCAGATTTTGTATCAGGACATTTGGATTTAAGCAAGAAAACAGGTGCTCCTATTGTATACGGACCTACTGCTGCTCCGGAATTTGATGCCATTATTGCTGAAGACAATCAGATTTTTGAGATCGGGAAGGTAAAAATAAAAGTGATGCACACTCCAGGACATACGATGGAAAGCAGCACTTTCCTTTTAATTGATGAAACCGGTGTTGAAACTGCAATCTTTACTGGTGATACGCTGTTTTTAGGAGATGTTGGAAGACCGGATCTTGCCCAGAAGGCAACTAATCTTACTCAGGAAGACCTTGCAGGAATTCTTTACGACAGCCTTCAGAACAAAATCATGCCATTGGATGACAGCATCACAGTTTATCCAGCTCACGGAGCCGGATCTGCATGTGGGAAAAATATGCAGAAAGAGACAGTTGATATTTTAGGAAACCAAAAGAAGACCAATTACGCTCTTAATCAACCAGATAAAGAATCTTTCATCAGAGAAGTTCTGGATGGTTTAACAGCTCCACCGAAATATTTCGGGATGAATGTTGCTTTAAATAAAGGTGGCTATGAAAGTCTGGACGTTGTTATGAACAAAGGACTGCAGCCTGTAGCACCAGAAGATTTCGAAGCACTGGCAGAAGAAACAGGAGCATTAATTTTAGATACAAGAGGCGCTGCGGACTTCCATAAAGGGTTTGTTCCCAACTCTATCAATATAGGACTGAAAGGTGATTTTGCCCCATGGGTAGGAACGCTTATTGTAGATGTAAAACACCCTTTATTATTAGTTACTGACGAAGGCACTGAAGAGGAAGTGATCACAAGACTGAGCCGAGTAGGCTTTGACAATGTGATTGGTTATCTGAAAGGAAGTTTTGAAGCATGGAAAAATGCTGGTAAGGAAATTGACGAAGTTAAAAGAATTACTCCATCTGAATTTGCAGAGCAGTTTACAACAGGCGCTACGGTAATTGATGTAAGAAAACTGACTGAATACTCTGCAGAACACATTGACAATGCTTACAATAAGCCATTGGATACCATCAGCGACTGGGCACGTACCATTGATGATTCTGAACACTTTTTCCTGCACTGCGCAGGTGGGTACAGAAGCATGATTGCCGCAAGCATTCTTAACTCACACGGAATCAGAAACTTTACCGAAATAGAAGGTGGTTTTAACGGAATCAAAAAAACGGAAAAACTTCCAACCACAGATTTTGTATGCCAATCTAAGACCCTGTAAGACATGAAAATTCAGTTTTTCGGATTATTTTTAGCATTAGCATTTACGCTAAGTGCCTGTAAAACAAATCCTACAGCAACCGTTTCTACAGCCAACATCAAAGAAGTGGTTAACAGCTCTGATGTAACATTGGTAGATGTCAGAATTCCAGAGCAATATGCTGCAGGAACAGCGAAGAATGCCATCAACATTCCTTTGGCAGAGATTCAAAACAATATAGAAACTCTAAAAGGTAAAAAAGTTGTAGTGTTTTGCAATAAAGGAATCCAGGCAGATCAGGCTATGGAAATTCTGAAGAAAAATGGTGTGGAAGCTTATGATGGTACGACCTGGAAGAATGTAAAAGCGATCCAGGATGAAACAAACAAAAAAGCAAACTAATAAAACCAAAATTATGTCACAAAAATTTCAGGAAATCATAGATTCCGAAAGACCCGTACTTATTGATTTTTTCGCAACATGGTGTCAGCCTTGTAAAGTACAGTCTTCGGTATTAAATACAGTAAAGGAAAATATTGGCGAAGGAGCCAGAATTATAAAGGTAGATGTAGATCAATATCCTGCACTGGCAGCTCAGTATGGCGTGCGTGGAGTCCCTACACTGGCCATTTTCAAAAAAGGAGAAATGCTATGGAAGGAAAGTGGTGTTCATGATGTGAATACCCTCACACAACTTTTACAAGAATACGCTTAAAACTGTGATTTTTCACAGTTTTTTGTTTTTTATAATTCCCGCAGATCGCACAGATTTCCACAGATAATTATGCTTATTTTTCTTTATATAGAAATTAAAAATCTGTGAAGATCTGCGAAATCTGTGGGAAAATCTTAAAATTCAATAGAAAAGGAATCTCTATCATTCAAAAACTGAAAATGTTTTCTAAAATCTTTTAATTCTTCCATATAGAGTTCTGCAGATACAAGATTTCCCTGTTTCTGAGAAATTTCTTTTCCATCCCCAAAGAAGCAGTGAGAACTTTCCTGATACAACAGATCATTTCCATCCGTCCCGATTCTGTTTAAACCAAATACAAAAGATAAGTTTTCAATAGCTCTGGCTTTTAGCAAGTGTTCCCATGCTCCTACCCTTTTCTCGGGCCAGTTGGCAACATATAAAATGGCATCATAATCATCATTATTCCTTGCAAATACAGGAAAACGCAGATCATAACATACCTGAAGCAGGAAACGTATTCCTTTATATTCAACAATTACTCTTTCTTTTCCTGGTGTATAAACTTTATCTTCCCCGGAAAAAGAGAACAAGTGTCTTTTATCATAAAAAACAGTTTCACCATCCGGCTTTATAAAAAACATTCTGTTGTAAAAATTTCCGTTCTGTTCTACCGGAGCACTTCCGCTAAATGCTGCATTTTTCTCTTTTGAGATTCTTTTAAAAAACTCCAGTGATTCATTATTTCTGTCTGAGACTTCAGAAGCATCCATGCAGAAGCCTGTTGAAAACATTTCAGGAAGAAGAAACAGATCTGCTTCCACATTCAGTAGTTCGCTTTCTATATGTGCAAAATTCTCAGTTTTATTTTTCCAGATGATATCTAAATTAAGTCCTACAACTTTCATCTTTTATTCTTTTTAAATTATTCCAAATGTGAACTATAAAAATACAGCTTTTATGATTACAAAAAGAGAATTAAATGATGGAAAAGATAGTTTTTTAAGCAAAAATCAGCTCCTATTTCTTAATAATTTATTAAAGTCAACCATTTTTATATTATTGCTATTCTTTCGGTTTCATTTTTGATAGAGATATTTTTTATTATTACCCTTAAAATTAAAAATTTATGAAGAAATTGTTTTTTATGGTGGCGATCTTCTTTTTTGGTGCTATGGCTAATGCTCAGGCCTGGACAGGAAAGGGAGATCAGAAAATACAACTGGGACTGAGCGCGTGGGGATATGGAACCGGAATCACTGGAACTTATGACTATGGACTCAACAAACTTATTTCAGTAGGAGCCGGGATTAATGGCTACTTTGATAATTATAAAAACAACGATAAGGATAATCGTGTTTTTGTTTTCGGAAGACTAAACTTTCACTTGCAGGAAGCTTTAAACCTGCCCTCCAAATGGGACATCTATCCTGGAGTAGACCTTGGAGTTCTTGGGAGAGACTTTGGAGTAGGAGCTCACATCGGAGCCCGCTATTTCTTCACAGAGAAAATTGGAGTCTTTGCAGAGGTTGGTAATAATGGCAGCCTTGGTGTTTCTTTCAATTTATAATCTTATCATCAAATCGTCTTTAAATATGACAAAGCTTCTTGTTTCGGGGAGCTTTTTTATTTGGCATAGTTTTGATAATTGTTACCTTTGCAAATTAAAATCTAAAATTTATTAATGGAAATAGCAATTAAACTTTTTCAGTTCATTCTGAGCATCTCTATACTTGTGCTTCTTCATGAGCTTGGGCATTTTTTACCGGCAATATGGTTTAAGACCAGAGCAGAGAAGTTTTTCCTGTTTTTTGATCCTTATTTCTCCATATTCTCCATGAAGAAAATCAACGGAAAATGGCAGTATAAATTTTTATCAAAAAACTTACCGGATTCTGAAGTAATAGAAGTGAACGGAAAGAAGGAAGAAGTTCCTATCGATATATCAAAACTTCCGGATAACGACTGGAGAAAACACCCTGAACAAACGAAATATGGTATCGGATGGCTTCCTTTCGGAGGGTATGTGAAGATTGCCGGAATGGTAGATGAAAGTATGGATACTGCCCAAATGAAAAAACCGGCAGAGCCATGGGAATTCAGATCAAAACCGGCTTGGCAGAGACTGATCATTATGTTGGGTGGGGTTACTGTTAACTTTTTCCTTGCATGGTTAATCTATAGTTGTTTATCTTTCTTCAACGGGGAAACGTATACGGATATCACAAAATTCAACAACGGTATTGAAGCTACTTCAGCAGGAAAGAAAATGGGATTCCAGAATGGTGACAAAATCATCAGCGTAGACGGAAAACCAGCGGAAAGACTTGAAAATACTTCAATCAATATTCTATTAGGAGATCATGTTACCGTAAACAGAAACGGGCAGGAAGTTACTTTCCCGGTGAATGCAGATGGTGTAGCAGATGTTCTAAAACAGAAAGAAGCAAGACTCTATATCACTCCAAGAGTTTCTATGGTTGTTGATTCATTAGCAACTCCTTCTTCTCAGGCATCTGGTCTTGCAAAAGGTGATAAAATTGTAGGAATCAATGGTAAGAAAGCAGCATTTTTTGATGAAGTAAGTGCTCTTTTAAGTGAAAATAAAGGAAAAACAATTTCTGTAGACGTTGAAAGAAACGGAGCTGTACAGACATTACCGGCAGTTTCTGTAGATAAAAACGGAAAACTGGGTATCGCAATTGATACAAAAAGCATTGCAAAAGATATTGTAACCAATAAAAAATATTCTTTCGGTGAGGCTATTCCAAGAGGATTTACTAGAACTATTGAAGCATTAACTACTCAGGTTAAGCAGTTCAAAATTATGTTCAACTCTAAAGTTCAGGGGTATAAGAACGTTGGAGGTCCTATTGCTATTGTAAAGAATATGCCTGTAGATAAAGATGCGGATGGAAGCGTTAAGATCAACTGGGTAGCTTTCTGGAGCTTTACAGCAATGTTCTCCGTATGGTTGGCATTCCTGAACCTTATTCCTATTCCGGGACTTGATGGTGGACACGTTTTATTTACTTTATATGAAATTATTGTAGGAAAACCTGTTCCGCAGAAAGTTTTGGAAAACGCACAGATGATTGGAGTTATCTTCCTGTTAGGATTGATGTTACTGATCTTTGGAAGCGACATCTTCAAAGTATTTATGGGTAAATTATAAAATTTTAAAAATTTTTCTTAAAAATATTTGTAGGGTATAAATATTCGTCCTATATTTGCACCACTTAAAACAAAGGACATTCCTCCTTAGCTCAGTTGGTTAGAGCATCTGACTGTTAATCAGAGGGTCGCTGGTTCGAGCCCAGCAGGAGGAGCAAGAAGACTTACAGAAATGTAAGTCTTTTTTTGTTTTTATCTACACTGTAATTCAAAAAGACAGATATTTTAGTTCATAGTGAACAGCATTCATTTATGAAGAGCCCCTCCCTACTGCTTTGAAAAAGTCGACCGCAAAAACCAATCGCAGAGCACAAAATACCGAAGTCATCATCAAATACAGCAGTACAGCAGTTACAGGTCTTTTGAATTAATAAGAGTCCGATACAGAGAATCCACAAAAAATCTGAATTAACATACCAAATACATACTATAAAACCGTCTTACCCTAACTATTTTAATACAGAAAATTTGGAGAAAAAGTAAATAAAAGCCTCCTATACCTCATTATTTAATATTGCAAATATAAATTTACATGAAATTTATTATCATAATCATAAAAAAACATATATTTACAACTTAAAACTAAACAACTAATAACTTATGAAAAGAAAAGTACTGTTACTATTAACGGTAGTAACACTTCTTGCATCTTGTAATGATGAGCTATTAACAGAGTCTCAAGCTACACAAGAAAAAATCACAAAAAATTTATCGGGGAAACTTGCAGAGGCAAAAGTCATCAATGGCAGAGCTTATTTTCCAACTAAACAAGCTTTACAGGAAGCTTATGACGATTTAAAAGAAGCAGAAGATGAAAAAATTGCTGCTTTTATAGATGGTCTGGGTATTACTTCCTTGAGACCAATTGTTACTGAAGGTAATGAAGAAACCGTTTACAACAAAACGAAGGAGCGCTTGGAAGCATTAAAAAACAATGCAAGATTCATGGAATCCCCTGATGCAGCTTCACACATTGGAAACATTGATTTAATGATTAGTGACATCGATGATCTGGAAGAAATCATAGGAGATGATGCTTTTTCGGCATTATTAAATAGTGATGGGGAAATACAAGTTGGTACAGATATTTACAAATATACTGATGTAGGTATATTTATAATTAATGAAGACAAATATGAAGTATTAACTAATTATCTAGCGGAACAAAAAATAGCAGACAACTTACTATATACTACTGATAATGAAATAAGAAGCAACTTTGTAGCAGAACGTCCTGCACCTATGGTTTATTCTATTTATTCTGACGATGGACTGGGATACTATCCGGTTACAATGCCTCCTTTGGGAGGTGGAGGCGGAGGAGGGACATCCACAAATTCCCCTCCAGTAACAGATCCTAATGTTCAAATGTCAAACTTTATCAATTCCCTGCCAAACTGTGATACCTATACAACGTTTCTTCAAAGTTTATTTGGAGATTCTGATATGTGTGTAGACAAATACGAGAGTAGAAGAAGAGTAAAATCCAAAGCATATAATTATAATTATTACCTTGTTTACAATTTAGGTGTTAAAGTAAAACACCAATATAGAGGATGGACAGGATTTTGGAGAAAAGAAAATGTTGATGAAATTAGGCTAGGAGTTATTTCTGGTACATTCTACTATGATTATTCATCCTATTTCAATCCTGCTCCTTCTCAAAATAGAATTACGTCTATCTACAATAACAACAACAGAACAATTTTTGATGCCAATACGTTTTGGACACCTACCTATTATCCAAATGTTTATACAATATCCGGATATAGCACTCAAGGTTATCCTACAATTTTCAAAGATGACTTCTATATTGAAGATATTTTACCATATAATTACACCTCTAGTAATCCATTATTGGATCAAGGATTATATGCTGCTTTACAGGCAGGAAACAAACAGCTGTCACATGAAAATTTAAACAAATTGTTCTGGAATGAAACAGTAAAAAGATTAGGCAATTTCTGGCAATCCTTAGGAAAGCCTAGACCTGGTAATAACATTACCTTCTCTTACAATGCTGCACCTCTAGGAAAATTAATGGTAGCCAAAACTTTTTATGACCATAAATATGGTACAGATGATGTTCATAAAACTTTTGACTGGGGATTCCAAATAGGATTTAATATAGATTCTAGTGGTAATGTGAGTCCAAGTGCCTCGCCAGGTGCACTGAAAAAGCCTCAGGAATTTAAGACACTTATGTATGGTATTGTTAAGAGAAACGGACAATGGCATGGAAGTAAAATTGCTACTGCAAACTATTAAATATGAAAAATGTTAGATTGTTTCTGTTACTATCTCTAATTTCAGGTGTGATATTTTCGTGTGAAGATATATTAGAAAATACACGCTTGAAAGAAGAACAGGAGAATCAAACTTCACCATATATGGGTAGATGGGTAGGAACGTATACAGGTAGTGAAAATGGAAATCTTGTTTTAGATATTAAAAAAAGTGGATCGGTTGAAGTCATCAGAACCATAAATAATACACAAGATATATATTATACAAATGTATATGGAGGCGTAATTTACAATACGCCTTCCCCTAACTCTGGATTTGTTCTATCTGGAAATATGGGAAGTCACTCAGGCACCTGGAAAATGGGTGCTGGTAGTGGAAATTGGAGTGTAACAAAACAATAATAGCAATAATGAAAAAATTTGTTTTTTTTTATATTCTTACTATCAAGTTGTAAAATATTTTCACAACAGGAAGCAACTGTTGAAAAATCAATTTTCAATATTCAGCTGGGCACTGTAGGAGTTTGGCTGAATAATGAGTTAAAAATTTCTAATAGCCTCGCACTAAGAGCAGAAGCAGGTTTAGAACCCTCATGGTTTGTAGGAAATGGATCGGTTTGGCATCCTAACTTTAGATTGGAACCAAGATATTACTACAACCTTAGTAAAAGAAGCGAAAAGGGATTTAACACCAAAAATAATTCAGGAAATTTTCTTGGAATTGCTGTAAACTATAGACCTGGAACTGATGTATTCTCAAGCAACAATAAAGGTATTGAGAGTTATTCTATTGTTCCAAAATGGGGAATAAGAAGAAGTTTTGCCAAAAATTTCAATTATGAAGCAGGAATCGGTTTTGGCTTTCGTCATGAAACAGACTATGGTAATTATGGTGAAATTGATTTACACTTAAGAATCGGATATAATTTTTAATAATTTTTTCTCGAAATCATATACTATAGAAACCTTTACCAAATTTGGTAAAGGTTTTTGCTATAAAAACATTGAATGAAAGTCATGGAATTTAATCATTTTCACATCTCCGAATTTACCTGCTTAAATCAATACTTCCAATTCACTAATGAAAAAGTATGTTGTAGAATAACCTCAGGAGACAGATATTTGTAAATTACCTTAATTTTTATGAAGTATTGACCTGTTGTATTGAATATCATTGCACCTTTCAGGCATTTTTCATGTAACGATTTCCTTAATCATCCGACTATTCTTTTTTAGAGTAATCGATATTGAGAAAATCCTAACAAATACGCTCTACAACGATAAGAATAATAAAAACCAATATACAGCATTGAATAAATACCCAATTGTACCATGAAGAAAACTATTATTTCGTTATTAACAGCATTTTCTATAATCGGAGTTTCAGCGCAGGAAAAGTCTTATTTTTTATCAAGTCCTTCATTGAGTCCTGATGGAAAAACAACTTACTTCGCTTATGACGGTGACATCTGGAAAGCAGATTCCAATGGAGGAAATGCTTCAAGAATTACTGCGCTGGATGGAGAAGAAATCAATCCCCGTCTTTCTCCGGATGGGAAATGGCTTGCATTCAGCTCTAACCAATACGGAAATTATGATGTTTATGTAATGCCCGCAGGAGGCGGAACCATCAAGCAACTGACTTTCCATACCGGAAAAGACGAAATGGAAAGTTGGGCATGGGACAGTAAAACGATTTATTTTACTTCCACCAGAAATAATAATTTCGGCAGTTTTAAAACGACAATTGAAGGAAAAACTCCAGAAAAACTTTTCAATAATTACTTTAACTATACCAATGGACTTGTGGAAACTCCTGCAGGAGAATATCTTTTCACAAGCTCATCTGAAAGTGCTCATCAGGTACAGAGAAAACGTTATAAGGGAGAAAATAATCCTGATATTCTTGGATACAATCCAAAAAGTAATTCTTTCAAACAGTACACCAACTACGAAGGAAAAGACTTCAACCCAAGTGTAGATAAAAATGGGATTATCTATTTTATTTCTGATGAAAATAATGGCGAATACAATCTTTATAAAATCGAAAATGGTAAAAAAACTGCTTTAACGCAATTTGATACTTCTATTAAAAAACCGTTTGTTTCAGCCGACGGATCCAAAGTTATTTTTGAAAAGGATTATCAGCTTTATACATATGATGTAGCCTCAAAAAAAACAACTCCACTCAACATCAGCCTGAATACCAATAAAACCCTGGAAAAAGCACAGAATTTCAATGTGGAAAATAATATTTCCTATTATGATGTATCTCCGGACGGTAAAAAAATGGCATTCATAAGCCGTGGTATCATATTCGTTTCTGATATTGAAGGGAAGTTTGCCCAGCAGGTTTCTGACGGTAAAGAACGTGCTATGGAAGTAAAATGGCTGAAAGACAACCGTACTTTACTTTACAATCAAACTTATAACGGCTATCAAAACTGGTTTACGATTCAGGCAGACGGAAAAGGACAGCCAAAGCAATTAACCGAAGATTTACGAAACAACCGCAGCATCACCCTGAACAGCGACCTTTCAAAAGCCGTTTACTTAAGCGGAAGGGATGAAGTAAGATTATTGGATTTAAAAAGTTTCAAATCCACTACCATTGTAAAAGATGAAATCTGGGCATTCCAAAACTCAAGACCTTCTTTCTCGCCCAACAATGAATATGTATTATTTTCTGCAAAAAGAAACTTCGAACTCGATATTTTCATCCATAATATTAAAAAAGCACAGACTTTAAACCTTACCAACACTGGAGTTTCAGAAGAAGATCCTGTGTGGTCTCCAAACGGCAAGTATATTTATTTCGCGAGCGACAGAACCAATCCGTCTTACCCTTTAGGCATGCAGAAATCTAACATTTACCGCATGGCTCTGGATTGGTTTGATGAACCTTTTAAATCTGAAAAATTTGACAGTCTTTTCACTGAAGAAAAAAAGGAAACAAAATCTTCTGATAAAGAAAAGGATAAAGATAAGAAGGACAAAAAAGGAGAAGACAAGGACAAAGAGAAAAAAGAAGAAAAAGAACCGGTAATCAAAGAGCTGAAAGTAAATCCTGAAGATACCCTGGACAGAATTGAACTGGTAACCGACCGATATGGATATCAGGATGATCCGACCGTTTTCGCTGATGATAAAAAAGAGATTCTATTATTTAATTCTAATCAGGATAATGGGAAAAGACAACTGTACAAAAAGGTGTTCACCGATTTTGAGCCTGCCAAATCTGAAAAAGTGTTTGATAAAGCAGCTTATTATCTAACCAAAAATGAGAAAAACCTATTCGCTCTGATAGAAGGCAATATCTACAAAACAACTGTTGCCACATTAAAGCCTGAGAAAATCAATATCCAATATAGCTTTGATAAAGATCTGGCCTCAGAATTTACGCAGATGTATGCTGAAGCATGGACGGGTGTGGAAGAAAACTTCTACGATGAAAAATTCCATGGTATCGACTGGAAAGCCAAAAAAAAGCAGTATGCAAAATACCTTCCGTTTGTAAATAACAGAAATGATCTGCGAATTTTATTGAATGATCTTTTAGGTGAGCTTAATTCTTCACACACCGGATTTTCATCTACCGGAAAAGAGGAAACTGTTTTCCTGAACTATTTCACCAACGAAACCGGAATTATCTTCAAAAAAGATCAGCCTTACACGGTAGAAAGCATTGTGAGAAAATCTCCCGCTTACCGTTCAGGAGTTGATATCAAACCTGGTGATCAACTGACTTCTGTAAACGGAAAGAAGATTGATCTAAACGAAAATATCGAAACGTATTTCACAAGCCCTAAAAAACAGGATGAACTTGTTCTTACCTTTAATCGTGATGGTAAAACTGTAACCACCAAAGTACATCCAATTTCTAATGGGGAATTAAAAGGATTACTTTACGATGATTGGATCTACAACAATCACCAGCGTGTAGACAAACTGAGCAATAACCGCATTGCTTACTCTTGCATGAAAAACATGTCTACTGATGAACTGGACCGATTCCTTCTGGACATGGTAGAACAGGAGAACAGAAAGGACGCTGTTATTCTCGATTTACGCTACAACACCGGTGGAAATGTTCATGACAAAGTATTGAATTTCCTTTCTCAGAGACCTTATCTGCAATGGAAATACCGTGAAGGAAAAATAACAACACAACCGAACTTCGCTCCTTCCGGAAAACCTATTGTTCTTCTGATCAACGAAGCTTCATTAAGTGATGCCGAAATGACGGCAGCCGGGTTCAAAGCTCTAAAACTTGGTAAAATTATCGGTCAGGATACTTATCGATGGATTATTTTCACTTCAGCAAAAGGGTTGGTAGACGGATCTTCTTATAGACTTCCTTCATGGGGGACTTACACCTTAGACGGACAGAACCTGGAAAAAACAGGTGTAAAACCTGATATTTATGTTAAAAATACCTTTATGGACCGTCTTCAGAACAATGATCCACAACTGGAAAGAGCTGTTCAGGAAATTCTTAAAGATTTAAAGAAATAAAATTCCGGAACTATAAAATAAAAAGACCTGCAAAAGTGCAGGTCTTTTTATTTGGTCTGATCTTAACTTTTATGATGACAAGAGTTTTATTCCTCTGAAATTCTTTCCAGTTCAACAAGCTGTATAGGCTCACTCATCAATTCATCCATCTGGCCTGCAAAGTTCTTGAAATGTTCGGTTTGGGTATGAAATTCAAAAGCCTTTTCATCTTCAAACGCTTCCCACATATAGAAAGTTCCGGGAGATTTTTTATCCTCAAAAAGAATATAATACATACAGCCGGTTTCCTTACGGGTTGGTTCTATCAGTTGTAGTAAAGCATTTTTCAAATCATCTCTTTTCTCCGGTTTAGACTTCAACACCGCCACCGACTTAAACGTTTTGTTCATTGTTTAAATATTTTATGTGATTTATATTTTGTAAGAAATTTTAGCTTATAATTTAACCCTATAGATAAAATACGGAGGTTTTCCGGCATCCGGCTGACCGGAAAATGCTGTTGTTGTATGAAGTTGGTTGACTGAAATATACAGGTAGCCATCATCAGAAACTGCAATATTATCAGGCCACTGTAATTTTGAATCTTTAATGAATTCCGTGAGATTTCCATTTTTATCCAGCTTACTGATACCATGACCTCCAAGATCAGTAATGTAATGATTCCCTTGTTGATCTGTAGCCACACCATCACTCACTGGTTTTTCTCCGAATTTTTTAATGGATTTTCCTATTGTACTGTCGTCTTTATTTTCTCTAAAAAGTTGGGCAGGAACTTCATACCACGATGTTCCATTCATAGAACCGAAGAATAATGTTTCCCTGTCATCTGAAAGCGTAATAGGATTAACGCCTACACGGGATGGTTTACCTCCAAAATCAATGACTTTCCCATCTATAATCATATCTACATCTTCCGACTGTAAAGCCTGATGACCACCGAACCTCCTTGCTTTTTTTGTTTTAAGATTCAATGCAATAATTCCCGGATTGGCTATATCTGCAAGGTAAGCCCAGCCATTCTTTTCATCTATCACTACATCCTGAATAAAACTGCCTTTCGGAGCAATATCGGCAGACAATTCTATCTTTTCAGCTACTTTATTCTTTTTCAAATCGAAGCACCAAAGACGGGTTTTCCCAAGCTCAAGCCCCATATCAATCATCCATAGACGATTTTTTTTATCTATAGTAACTCCCAGCGGAGTATCAAATTTATTATTTTCAGCCGGTTGTCCATTTTTCTGTAAATCCGTAGAAGGAAAAGGTACCGCCTTCCCATTGAAGATTTCTACCAATTGCTGTTTGGGATCGGATAAAGGGTGCATAGTAGCAAATACCCTCCCGTTATGACTCACTGCTACATTTCCTGGTCTGGAATCAGTAAACTGCGCCACGATTTCAAGATTTTTCCTTTGTGCTGAAAGATAAGATGCTGATCCATCCATCCAGTCTTTACGCACAGGAGTAAAGAAGTCCAGATCTTCGGTTCCATCTTCAAGGCAGAAGAACTCATGCGTAATACCTGGAGGAATCACCAGCACACCGCCAGCCTTTATAATATGCTCTTTTCCATTCATGAGTACTTTTACACTTCCTTTATTAATATAGGTCACCTGTTCATTGGGGTGACTATGAGGAGCTACGTGAGCATCTTTATCCATTTTCCAGAAGGCAAAAGTACTTTCCGAACCGGATATCCATTTACGCTGTAATCCTTTTCCCACCTGCTCCCAGGTTCCTTTATTAAAATCCGTTTGAATGACCTTCTGCTGAGCCTTAGCTGAGTTGAAGAAAAATAGTACTGAAATCGAAGAAATCAAAAAAAATCTATTGGTTTTCATCTGTATATATGATTAGTATGTTATAATTTTTTAATATTGAAATTTGATCCTTTATCGAGTAACTTTTTTATGTTGGTAGACAATTGCAATATTTGAACAAGGCAAAATTATACTGATAATTAGCAAATTACCGGTACAAAACTTCCCTATTTTTGTATAATTTTGCCTATAAAAGTAACACACATGAACAGAGACGTATTATATGAGCCTTACAGCATTCACTTTGAAACATTAGAAACGTTCCCGGATAAAGAGAGCAGAAAAAATTTCTTTGAACTTGTCTTTATTTTATCAGGCACAGGGCAGCATTGCATTAATAAGCACAGCTTTTCCTATTCGGATAACCACATGTTTCTTCTGACACCACAGGATTGCAGCCAGTTTTGGATTGATACAAAGACCCGTTTTCTCTTTCTGAGGTTCAGTAATATTTATTTAAAAAGTGATAAAATTTCGAAAGAGAATATCAAACGTCTGGAGTTTATTCTCGAAAATGCCAACCACAAACCCGGATGTATTCTAAAAAATCAGACAGATAAAACACTTGTAAGACCTATTGTAGAAGCTCTGATAAGAGAAGCCGTCAATAAAGACCTGTACCACAGTGACATAACCGCACAACTCATTAATACACTTATTGTTATCGTTGCCCGCAATATTGCCAAATATCTCCCACAGAAGATTGATGAAACCTCAGAATCAAGAATTATTACGATTCTGAATTATATACAGGCGAATATCTATGAACCTGAAAAAATACGAACTGAAAATATCTGTAAAGAGTTCGGGTTTTCTGAAAATTATCTTGGTAAATACTTTAAAAAACATAGCGGTGAAACCCTTCAGTCTTATCTGAATAATTATAAAACCACCTTAATAGAGCACCGTTTAAAACACAGCAGCAACAGAATTTCAGAGATTGCTGATGAGCTGGGATTCACTGATGAGAGCCATCTTAATAAATTTTTTAAAACGCAGCGGGGCAAAAGTCCCAAAGCTTATCGGCTGGAATTTATAAAATCATGAATAATCTCCTGCCCATCACAGAAAAATATTTAAAATTTAATTTATTGAAAAATAAACCAATAGCTTTTTTCGTTCAATATTCAGGAACAAAAACTTGCTTGGTACGGATATTCCTATTATATTTGCACCACTTAAAACAAAGGAAATTCCTCCTTAGCTCAGTTGGTTAGAGCATCTGACTGTTAATCAGAGGGTCGCTGGTTCGAGCCCAGCAGGAGGAGCAAAAAAGACTTACATTTTTGTAAGTCTTTTTTCATTTTATAAATCCTTAAAACAGCACCTGAATCTGCTATAGAGATTGTGACTTATGCTCTCTTTTAATTCTCTGATTATTATATTTTAAGCATTAAAACTTCCCGATTAATTTTTCGCCCATACATATATTATTTTCGCTATTTTTGTCGTTTTATAGGATAGAATAAAAATATTTTATTTTTTTACCTATTTTTTAAATAAACTGCATGCTTTTTGTTTATGATAATTGCCTGAAGAAACGAATGATGTTAAACAATAATTCCCAAAAACACTATCTTTTATTTTTCTTTCTGATTCTCGCCGGTTCCGTATGCGCTCAAAACAAAGCGAGCGGTAAGGTGGTTGACGAAAAGAACAGTAAAGAACTCAATAAAGTTGATATCTTTATCAACGACAGTAAAACACCTGCCCTGACGACAACTTCAGGCAGTTTCATCATTCAGTCTGATAGCATCATTCATCAGTTAAAATTTTCCAGAAAAAATTATACTACAGAAACTCTTGATATCACCCCTGAAAATGCTGACAATATTTTCGTACAGCTTTCACAGGCTAAAGTAAGCGACATTCAGGAGATTGTTCTTCAAAGCGGAAAAACAAAATACAAAAGCAAGAAAGAAAATCCGGCTTATGCCATTATGCAGAAAGTATGGGCACAGAAAAGAAATAACGGACTGGAAAAATTCGATACCTACTCTTATAAAGAGTATGAAAAAACGCAGTTTGACCTGAACAATCTTGACAGCGCATTCATGAAGAAAAAGATTTTCAACAAACTGGATTTCATTTTCGATTATGCAGATTCCACAGCAAGCGGAAGACTTGGACTTCCTATTTTCCTGAATGAAGCCGTTTATGAAAATTATGGTAAAAACAAACCGGATAAAGACAGTAAAAGAACATTAGTTGCCCAAAAAACCTCAGGTTTCCAGGACAATCAGGTCATTACGGTTTCGGCTAAAAACTTATACCGTGATATCAATATCTACGACAATACTCTGAATTATTTCGATATCGGATTCCAGAGCCCTGTTGGAAGTGATGGTTTCAGCACTTACGATTATAGCCTTATGGACACCATTACGATACGTGGTGAGAAAGCCTTTCAGATAAGGTATCAGCCCAAGAGAAAAGACATTCTCGCATTCCAGGGAAACCTTTATATTGATACTGATACTTATGCTGTTTTAGGAGCAACATTAAAGTCAACACAGAAGATCAACGTCAACTTTGTCAACAGTGTGTATACTCAGGTAGAATACGACAATCCTGATGACGCTACATTTCTTCCTAAAAAACTGATCACCGAATTTGAAATGAGTCCTTTCTCAAAAAAGAAAGGCGCAAAAAGTATCATCGCCAAAAGATCGGTAGATTATTCCGATTATCAATTCAACAAGCCTCTTGATCCTAAAGTATTCAAACGTACTGAAGAAGAGTACGAAGACAAGTTCACCAATAAAGACGATGCATATTGGACTAAAGCCAGACCTGACACTTTATCTAAAGCAGAACAGGGCGTTTATAACATGCTTGACCAGCTTCAGCAGACGCCGAAATTCAACCGAATGGTAAAACTGTTTGAAACACTTGGTTCACGTTATTATAATGCCTTTAAAGGAATAGATATTGGTCCTATTTTCTCAATTTACGGAAGAAATGAAGTAGAAGGTGACAGAATAAGATTAGGAGCAAGAACCTATTTCGGATTGAATGATACCTGGAGAGCGCAGTTTTACACAGCGTATGGGTTCAAAGATCAACAGTTTAAATATGGCGTAGAAGCAAGATATATGTTCAATAAGCTTAACCGCTTTATGATTGGGGCAGGAACCAGCAGAGATATTGTTCAGCTTGGGGGACAGCTTACATCAGGTGATGGTGTTACTCCACAATCTTCGTCTACCAGTACCTTTTTTGCAAGAGGAGAAAACATTTCTTTAAGTTCCGTAAACAAAACAAGCGTTTTTGCTGCTATTGAACCATGGAAAAATTTCCAGATCAGAGTAGATGGAGTGATGCAGAGTATTAAGTCTGCTATTCCTGAGAAATTCAATCTGATGTATTATAAAGACGGGCAGTTGAGACAGACAGTTAATGACTCGCACGTTACCATCAGTTTAATTGCCAAACCTGGTGCAAAATTCTCACAAACCGGAATTGACCGTTACCAGGCCAGAAACTTAGCTCCAACTATTGTTTTAAGATATACACGAGGTATTGAAGGTTTATTCAATGCTGATTTTAATTATGACAAACTCCAGTTTATGCTCTACAAGCCATTTTTAATTGGAAGTATGGGAAAACTAGTGGTTAATTTCGAAGCTGGAAAGAACTTCAATACAGTTCCTTTGGCATTACAGAATATTATTCCTGCCAACCTTTCCTATGGTCTGGTACCGAATACATTCTCTCAGCTTAACTATTATGAGTTTGTGACGGATGCGTATACGACTCTTCAATTAGAACATCATTTTAACGGTAAGATCCTTTCTTACATTCCTTTGATTAAAAAACTGAAACTGAGAGAAGTTGCATTTATCAGAGGAGCCTATGGAACATTAAGTGATGCCTCCAAAGCGATCAATGTAGAAGGTTTTAAATATTCTGCACCAAGCGAACATATCTATTATGAATATGGATTCGGGATTGAAAATATAGGAATTGGAAACCTTCGAATTTTCAGAGTGGATTTCAACTGGAGAGGAAATTATCTTGACAGACCTGATATTTCTAAATTCGGGGTTAAAGCAGGATTCCAGGTAGGATTTTAAACAGAACATAATATAAAACAGGTTCGGCGGCTTCTTTGAAGCCGCCGAACTTTATTTTAAAGCTCTATACAAGATAGAGATGATTAAATGCATTCACAAGGCTCTTCTACATCAAGCAGACAACGCATTTTCTGTTCCTTTGTCAGTCCGCACCATGTACTACATGAAGTAATTGGTTTTGGTGGACACCATACTGTACCCGCTCCTCCATTGATTTCTTTAAGGCTCTTTTTCGTTAATTTTTTCAAATTTTTCATGATTGTTTAGTTTTATTTGTTGCCTACTCTCTTTGCTTTTCGGCTTCCGCAATAATTTTTTTATAGGTTTACGGACAAATATATCAATATTTCACAGCCTTGAGACATTATTTAACGTTTTTTAATATTAAAAAAAGCTGAACACTATTAAAGGTTCAGCTCTATTTGTGATCTTAAAGAAGATTCGGTTGATATTTTCTGATGCTATTCAAAACATTCTGTGCATGGCTGAGAAAGCATGCAGTGTGATTTCTGCCATGGAGTCCATCTGCACCACTCATCGCAAGACTGAAACATGGAAGGACATTCTGCTGCTACACCTCCGGTTACTTCCCTTAAATTCTTTCTGGTTAATTTTCTTACATTTTTCATAGATATTTTGTTTTAATATTGGCCTACTCTTTTGCTTTTCGGCTATCGCAACTGATTCAAAACTGAATAGTTAGCAAATATAAAATATTTCACGAATAAATGAATATATTAAAAAAAGCCAATAAAAAAACCTCAGTAAAAACTGAGGTTTTAATTTTTATAAAACGCTTAAATTATGCGTTTGGCTCTACAGATACGAAAGATCTGTTGTTTGCTTTCTTTCTGAAAACTACTTTACCATCTACTAATGCAAACAAAGTGTGATCTTTACCGATTCCCACGTTATCACCTGGGTGGTGCTGAGTACCTCTTTGTCTAACAATAATATTTCCGGCAATAGCTTCTTGTCCTCCGAAAATCTTCACACCTAATCTTTTAGAGTGAGACTCTCTACCGTTCTTGGAACTACCGACTCCTTTCTTGTGTGCCATTTTATTACTGGATTATTTATTAAGTGCTTTAAATTGATCGATATTCTTAATGATAGCAGCATCTACTTCTTCATGAGTAAGAATATTCTTTTCTAATTCAACTTTAACTGCTTTACCTAAAGTAATTAAAGTTTCTCTGTTCTCTTTAGACTGAGACAAGTTGTTTTTCTTTAAGTGGTAGTTCAACTCGTGATCTTCACCAAAGTTAACAGTTGCGTTGTCAGAAAGAACTTCACCTTTCACAGTTTCTTTTTTAGCAGCAGCTTTTTTAGCTCCACCTTCAAAACCAGTAATACCAGTGATTACGATTTGAGTTAAAGATTGTCTGTGACCGTTTTTCACTTTGTAACCTTTTCTTCTTTTCTTTTTGAAAACGATTACTTTATCAGCTTTAACGTGGTCAAGGATCTCTGCTTCTACAGTGATTCCGTTTACAGCTGGGGCGCCTACAGTGATTGCACCGTTTACAGTAAGAAGAACTTTATCGAAAGAAACTTTTCCTCCTTTATCTCCTTTTAAACGGTTTACAAACAACTTCTGGTCTTGCTCAACTTTGTATTGAAGCCCTGCTATTTCTACAATTGCAAACATTGTTTATAAATTTTTAGTTATTTCGAGGTGCAAATATACATATAAATTTCTAAATAGCTTACAATCAAAGCAATGTTTTTTTAATTAAAATCCTATTCACTATGTTTTGAATAATTTTTTTCAATAATGTACTCACACTTAAGAGATAATTTCATACCTTCGTTTTACCAAATTGAATTTATATATGAAAAGAAACTTTAATCTCTGCTTACTAGCAGGTGCCATTGCTGTTACTTCATTAACAGCATGTAGTGATGACCAAATGGACAACAATGTTCAACCTCAGCAAGAAGCACTAAGTGCAAAAATTGATCAGCCTGGGGATCTTGAAAAAATCTGTTCTTATGTAGACAACAACTGGAGCTCCAACTCAGTTTTACTAACAGGACTTCAAAATTCCACAGACACCAATTTTATGAATGCACAAATGACTAAAATTGCAAGTATGTGGGGAAGAAGCAATCCTACGCTTCGTTTCGTGAACGATCCATCCAATTTCAATTCAACGTATAATGCGATTTCCTATTCTACAGGAAAGATCTATTACGGATATGCGATCTATTATGATGCAAAATCAAAAGGCGGCGACATTGTAAACGCGATGATCCTAGCTCACGAGTATGGACATCAACTGCAGTACATCTTCAACCTTCCTTCGGTATCAGAATCAACGTACAGACCGAACGAACTTGAAGCAGATGGCTTTGCTGGATACTATTTAAGAAGACCTAACGGGTACAATAAAACCAGCTTCCCGGAAATTGCAGCGGCTTATGAATTTGCACAAAGCATTGGAGATTACCAAACAACCAATGTAAACCATCACGGAACTCCTGCACAGAGAAGATCTGCAGTTCGTTTAGGATTCCTTTTAGGACAATACGATCTTAATGCATCCAATTTCGATTACAACTTCTTCTATTATTATCAGGGAGTATTAAATGGTACTTACAAGATGGCTAAGAACACTGTAAATCCTGAAATTGACGCATACATGAGTCAATATATAGATGAGCTTAGAAAAATTCAGTCGGGAGAAATTTCTGCAGAAGAATTTAAACATCTTCAATAAACAAGAACATTCATTTTTAGCATATTTAAGAAAGGAGGCGGGCAGTATGTTCCGCCCCTTTTTTGTTTTTAAAAGCTTTTATATTTTACCCAATCAATTTCTTTGTATTTTTGAAACAACAAAAAAGAACACCCAAGTAACTATAATGAACAGAGATCTCTACATTGATTTCGCCAAAGGACTGGCAACACTTTCCATCATATTTATCCATACCGCTTTCTGGTCTGGACAGTTTTATATTCCCGCAGAAGTAAGAGTTTTCTCTTTGGTTTTTGATGTGGCACTCTTTTACGCACTGAGCGGGATTACTTCAGGAGCCAATATTGAAAAAACATTATACCGTCTTCTGAAACTCCAGATTACCTATATGATTTTTGTGACCTTCCTGTTCTTTTTAGATTACTTCTTTAAAGTCTTTGGGCTCAGCTTTTTTTCTATGGAATGGCTCCAGAGCTTTTACTCTACATTTGGCTCAAAATATTCTACAACCAGCATTTCAACATATCCTCAATGGGAAAACCTGGGAAACTGGTATCTTCACCAGTACACCAATGCTGATACTTTTCCGGTAGTGATGGGAAGTTTCTGGTATCTTAAAGTGTATTATATACTCACGGTTTTCGGAGTGCTCATCCTAAGATTTTTCCCAAAACATATCAATTGGTTCATTGGACTTTGTATTGCTTTAACCTTATTATTCAACATCTTCCCGGAATATTATCCAACGGGGCAGGTGGGATATGTTGCATTTTATCTTGCTGTATTTTTAATCGGCCACACAATGCGTGGAAAAAAGATCCCTACCAAAGCAATACCTGTATTGTATGGACTTGTAGGAGCAGCTCTTGTATGGATGTTCTGGTACTACGGAGGAGACATCTTTTATAAAATCAATAAAAATAAATTCCCCCCAAAAATTCCTTATATCATTTGGGCATTATTTTCTCTGGTGACCTTATTCGTTCTTTACAACCGACTGAAAATCACAAAAGAAAACTTCATTACCCATATCGGAAAGAATGCTATTTTCTTCTACTTTGCGCAGGGAATCAGCTCTTCACTTGTCTATTTTCTGGTCGTTCCGTTAAAAGAAAATATGCCATGGTGGCTTTTGATGGTCATTATTTATGGGATTAATATCATTTTAGCTTTCATTATTTCTGCAGGATTGAAAAAAGTAGATACCTCTGGTTGGAACATTCTGGAATTCTTAAGAAAAAAGACCGCATCTTAAGACTTTAAAGATCAAATTGAAATAAAGTCACATTTCTTACCTCAATTTGTTTAAATTTACAAAAATTTTACAACATGTTTAAGTTGAAACTACCTACCGATCCAAGGTGGGCAAATATTGCAGAAGGAAACATTGGAGAAATTTTAACGGATCATGCCTGGTGCGAGCAAAAAGCAGCAACCAATGCCATAGGCCTGATTACGATGCTTCCGGAATATCCTGAGATTGTGACAGAACTTCTTGCCATTGCACAAGAGGAACTTGATCACTTCAATCAGGTACATGAGATCATCAAAAAAAGAGGCTTCACTTTTGGAAGAGCAAGAAAAGATGATTACGTGAATGAACTGGCAAAATTTATTGTACAGGGAAGCAGAGAAGACCTCATCGTAGACAAAATGCTTTTTGCTGCTATGATAGAAGCCAGAAGCTGTGAAAGGTTCAAAGTTCTTACAGAAAACATCAAAGACGAAGAGCTTAAGGTTTTCTACAAAGAACTGATGATTTCTGAAGCCAATCATTATACTACTTTCATCGGATTTGCAAGACAGCTCGGAGATCCGGAAAAAGTAAACAAACGTTGGGAAGAATGGCTGGAATATGAAGCCAATATTATTAAATCCTACGGAAATAAAGAAACCATCCACGGTTAAAATAAGAATAGTAAAGAATACACCTTGAAGAAGCCAAGCTTTGAAAATATCGCCAATATGTTCCTGAAAAACTTTTTCCAGGGACTGGTTATTATTGGTCCTATCGGGCTTACCATTTTTGTAATCTGGTATATTGTAAGTGCGATTGACAACCTTGTCCCTTCTTTGGCCAAGCAGATTCCCGGGCTTGTATTCGTATCTATTATTTTGTTTACAGCTATTTTAGGATATTTAGGAAATAAATTCGTGGTCGGAAGATTCTTTTTCGATACCATGGACAGCTTACTGGAGAAAACTCCGGGAGTAAAACACATTTACACTCCTACGAAAGATGTCATGTCTTCATTCGTAGGCGACAAGAAAAAATTCAACGATCCTGTATGGGTAAAAACCAATGAAAATCCGGAAATCTGGAGAATCGGTTTTTTAACTCAAAAAGAAATGTCGGACGTTGACAAGCATAATTACGTTGCGGTATACCTTCCCCACTCGTACGCCATCTCGGGCTGGGTAATTGTTACTGAAGAAAAAAACATCAAACCTGTAGTGGGAATGACAGCAGCTTCTGCCATGAAGTTTGCAGTGAGCGGCGGTGTAGCCGGATTCCATTCTGATGAAAATATATTTAAGGCTCCGGAATAATCCCTTTTTCCGACTTATCTATACATTGATGAATTTTGAAAAATTATTTTCAAGCACATTTTCTTTACAAACAATTTAAAACATAATTTAACTCATGAATTTACCGTACGCGGAACCTTTCCGCATTAAAATGGTGGAAGAAATCTATCAGTCCACCAGAGAAGAAAGAGAGCAATGGCTTAAAGAAGCTAATTATAACCTTTTCAACCTAAGATCTTCACATGTTTATATTGACCTGCTTACCGATTCAGGAACAGGAGCAATGTCTGACAGACAATGGTCTGCTTTGATGACCGGAGACGAAAGCTATGCTGGATCCCGTTCTTTTGAGCAGTTACAGAAGACTGTTGAAAAAATCACAGGATTCAAATATTTATTACCAACGCACCAGGGAAGAGCTGCTGAAAACGTTCTTTTCTCAGTATTGGTAAAAGAAGGTGACGTAGTTCCGGGGAACTCGCATTTTGATACGACAAAAGGGCATATCGAAATCAGAAAAGCACATGCAATTGACTGTACGATAGACGAAGCTTTTGATATTAATGATCTTCACCCATTCAAAGGAAATATCAACCTTGAAAAACTGGAAGAAGTTTACAAAAGTCATCCAAAAGAAAATATTCCTTTCTGTTTAATTACCATTACTTGCAACTCTTCCGGAGGACAACCCGTTTCTTTGGAAAACATGAAAGCTGTAAAAGCACTTTCTGATCAATACGGAATCCCTGTATTCTTTGACTCAGCAAGATTTGCAGAGAATGCTTACTTCATCAAAAAAAGAGAAGCAGGACAGGAAAACAGAAGCATTAAAGAGATCTGTAAAGAGATTTTCTCTTACGGAGACGGAATGACAATGAGTTCCAAAAAAGATGGTTTAGTGAACATCGGAGGGTTCATTGCTTTGAATAACGAAGAAGTTTTCAGAAAAGCCTCTAACTTCACCATTATCTACGAAGGGTTCATTACCTATGGAGGAATGGCAGGAAGAGATATGGCTGCATTGGCCGTAGGTCTTGACGAAGCTACTGAGTTCGCTTACCTTGAAAGTAGAATTTCTCAGGTTGAATATCTTGGAAATAAACTGATTGAATATGGAATTCCTGTTCAGAAGCCAATCGGAGGACACGCTGTATTCATCGATTCTTTGAACTTCCTTCCGAATGTTTCCCGTGAAGAATATCCGGCGCAGACATTAGGGCTTGAAATTTATAAAGAAGCAGGGATCAGAACTGTAGAAATCGGGACTTTACTGGCAGATAGAGATCCTGCTACAAGAGAAAACCGTTATCCGAAGTTAGAACTGGTACGTCTGGCAATTCCTAGAAGGACTTATACCAACAACCACATGGATTATATTGCTGCTGCTATCAAAAACGTATACGAAAGACGTGAAGAAATAGCAAAAGGATACAAGATTACCTGGGAACCGGAAATCTTAAGACACTTTACTGTTCAGCTTGAAAAAGCTTAATCATAAAACCGGAATTTTTTCCGGTTTTTTTATGCCCTGAAACTCAAAGTCTGTTAAGCAAAAAAACAATCTGATTCTTTACGTTCTCAAAAGAAACGATCACTTAACCCATTAAAAACCATTAAGATATTACAAACAAACTCCTTTTACAAACACACATAAATCAATCATATATTTTTATTACACAGTATATCTTATACTTTTCGTTTTATTTTTCATGAAATCAAAATCAAATTGACTTATTTTTTGAAATAGTGAAGGTTTTTAATTTTAATTTTGCATTTACCTAAGGGAGATTAAAAAAATACTTAAAAAACCAACCTGAAAAACACTTTATTCCGAAAATGAAGAAAATTGCTGTCGTGGGCGCCGGTATTTCTGGCTTGAGCATGGCGAATTACTTAGAAAAGCACAAGATCGACTACCACATTTACGAAAGAAGAAAAAAAGAAGATCTGGCAGGCCACGGTTTTCTCATTCCACAGGAAGGAATGGATTATCTTTACCAGATTATTGACCCAGAAATGCTTCTTAAGTATGGAAACTTTTTAAAAAAATACACAAAGTATTCTCACACCGGAAATGTATTGGCTGAAAAGGAACTTGATCATGTTTTCGCCATTTCAAGACACTCATTGATCAGTTTATTAGCACAAAACATTGCTCCGGAAAAGATAACCTACGAAGAAACCATCATTATTGATGATTTACAAGACGGAAAACTGAAACTTTCCGATGGGACTGATGTTGATGCTGACCTTGCTGTCATCTCCGACGGTTCCAGAAGCAGGATCAGAAAACATCTTTTTAAAGATGGAATAATGAGAGCAGTAAGAGAAAGTGAAGTTGTGAATATCATTCAAAACAAAGAAATTGCCAATTCTATTGAAAATGATTTTATGAAGTTTCACCATGAAGACGGAGGCCTTACTTTCGGGATTCTTAAACTTTCTGAAGATACCGTTCTCTGGTATTCACAGTTTGATAACCAAAAATATATGATCAATGAATGTTCTGTGGAGAACTTAAGAAAATATATGATTGAAGTTTTTGAAAACTGGCACCCTTTAGTCCCGGAAATCATCCGAAAATCAGATTATAAAAATGTACATTTATGGAATGTCTATGAACTTGAAAAGCTTAATCCATTTTATCAAGAGAACATAGTATTCATAGGTGATGCAGCACATCCACTGATTCCATTTACCAGCCAGGGAGTTACTTCTGCATTGAAAGATTCTTTTTTATTAACGAAATATTTAGTTAAAGAACAAAATATACAGATCGCTTTCAGTAAATATGAAGCCAAGAGAAAGCCTGAAATTGAGGTTCATATCAACAACGGAAGGATATTGCTCAATCAGTTTCTGCTTCCACTCAACCAACAAACCGAAAATATTTTACCCATATCTTATAAATAATGATGTTCACCAATAACGATATCAATTTTGAAGCCCTGAAAAGAAAGGCGTATAACGGAAGATGGGCTACGCTCGAAGAAGGAATTATTCCTCTTACGGCAGCTGATCCTGACTTCAGAACAGCACCTGAAATAGAACAGGGAATTATTGAATACCTGAAAGACGGTTACCTCAGCTATGGCCCGTTTTCCGGACTTCCGGAGTTTAAGAAAAGCGTTGCAGATCATTTTAACCTGGAAAAACATGGAAGTTTCTCACCGGAGAATGTTTTGGCTGTCAACAGTGCTGCTCAGGGAATGTTCCTTATAGCATCCTACGTTCTCAATCCCGGGGATGAAGCCATTATTCTGGATCCTGTAGATTTTCTTTTCAAAAAATCAGTCGAAACTACAGGTGGTAAAGTAATGCTTTGCCCTGTAGATACTGCAACAGGAGAAATTGATTTTGAAAAACTGGTTTCTTTAATCAATCCCAGGACTAAACTTATCAGCATATGCAATCCTCACAATCCGCTCGGAAAAGTTTATTCTAAAGAAGTATTAGTAAAAATAGCAGAAATTGCATCTGCTCATGATCTTTGGGTAATGAGTGATGAAATCTGGAGTGATATTATTTATGATCATAAAGACTTTCATACGTATTCTTCCGTTTCAGAGAAGGCAAAGAGAAAGAGCTTTACCGTGTATGGGTTTTCAAAATCATTTGGAATAGCAGGATTGAGAATTGGAGCTGTACTCTGCAATGATCAGGATATCCTTGAAGATTTCACAGAAAAATCTAATTTCAACTCCACCATAGAAGGAGTTTCTACGCTGTCTCAGATTGCCGGAAGTGTAGCACTGGAGAAAGCAAAACCATGGTACAAAGAATTTTTGAGTCACTTACAGAGTAACAGAGATCTTGCTTTCAGATTATTAAGCCATTCAGAAATTGTAACCCCTAATCTCCCGGAGGCAACTTTTGTACTGTTTCCAAAGATTAAAAACGGAATGACAAGTGATGAATTTGCCCAGCATGTCTTAACTCAGGGGAAAGTCGCCATTGTTCCGGGATCAGAAAGATGGTTCGGAAAAGGAGCTGAAGGACATATCAGAATTTGCTTTTCTACATCCCAGGAAATTTTAGAAGAAGGAATTAACAGAATCATTACCAGCTTTTAACATTAAAAATTTTAATTAAATTCAAATAATAGATTATTATTTTTCCGAATTTATTACAAATCAATACGAAATTAAGATATCCATACTAAATATTTTATTTTCGTATTGATTTAAAAATAAATATTGATAATTTTGATTGAATCATCACTTAAAATTATTAATATGAAAATAAAATACATCAGCATTATTTTCCTTGGAGTTTCTGCCTTCTCCTATGCCCAGCAGGTAAAAGATACTTTGAAAGAATCAAAAATTGACGAAGTTGCCATTACCGGGAGCCGAAACAAGAAAAGAACAGTGGTAAACACGCCCGTTCCCATCGATATCATTGACATTAAACAGGTAAGCCAGTCAACAGGACAAGTGGAAATCAACCAACTTTTACAATTTTCTGCACCTTCTTTCAACTCCAATAAACAATCAGGATCCGACGGTGCTGATGCTGTAGATCCCGCTACTTTAAGAGGTCTTGGCCCTGATCAGACCTTACTTTTGTTAAATGGAAAAAGATACCATCAATCTTCACTGATTAACCTTTTTGGAACCAAAGGAAGAGGAAATACGGGATATGACATGAATACGATCCCGATTGGCGCTATAAAAAGAGTGGAAGTTCTTCGTGACGGAGCATCAGCCCAATACGGATCGGATGCTATCGCAGGAGTTATCAATGTTATTTTGAATGACAGAGACAAAGGTTTTGAAGGAAATCTATTCACAGGTATGAATCTTTTCAAAAGTCCAGGTAATAATGATGTTGTATCAGACCATAAAGTGGATGGAAACACCTTTGATTTCAATGGAAATTTAGGGACTAAAATAGGATCAAAAGGCGGTTTCGGAAATTTCACCGTAGAGTTTGTGAATAAAGATTACGCCATACGAAATGCAAATCCGGATGTTTATACCTCTCCCAGACAGCGTTTCGGGGATGCAAAAGCTCAGAACATTTACTTTTTCGGAAATATCGAAGTGCCATTATCTGATGGTCTGAAGTTTTATTCCCGCCAAGGTTTTTCACATAGAAATACTAAGGCTTATGCATGGACCAGAACCCCTGATGCAGACGGTAATATCCCTGAAGTTTACCCGACAGGATTTAACCCGATTGAAAATACCAGCATTACGGATTTCACGTTTGACAACGGATTAAAGTTCAAAGTTGCAGACTGGGATGTAGATTTTTATAATGCTTTTGGGAACAACAGATTCACTTATCAGATAGACAATACTATTAATGCCACTTTAGGAGTCAAATCTCCTACAAGCTTTAATGCAGGAGGACATTCTCTGCTACAGAATACAACTGGGTTTAATGCTGTGAAGCAGTTCAAAGTACTGGAAGGGCTTAACGTTGCTTTCGGATCTGAATTCAGGTATGAAAAATTTGATATCATCAAAGGTGAAGAAGCCTCTTACGCCATGTATGATGTCAATGGAAATCTTGTGACTCCAAGCACACCTCAAAACTTATTGGTTACGAATCCTTCAAGTGGCAATGTAAGGCCAGGTGGCTCACAAGGTTTTCCAGGCTATTCTTCAGATACAGGAAAGAGCAGAAACAACTTCGCAGCCTATGTAGATACTGAATTGGATGTTACCAAAAACTGGATGATAAGCATTGCCGGAAGGTTTGAAAATTATAATGATTTTGGAAGTACTTTAAATGGTAAGTTTGCGACAAGATATGCTATCACGCCACAGTTTGCTTTCCGAGGATCTGTTTCTACGGGGTTCAGAGCTCCTTCTCTGGCTCAGAAATACTACAGCCAGCAGTTTACCAACTTCCAGGGCGGTCAATTAGTTACTATCCAGCTGGCATCTAATGACAGCAAAATTGCAAGCAGTCTGGGAATTCCTCAACTGAAGCAGGAAACTTCAGTGAACGGTAGCGCAGGGTTTACTTTCAATACAGGAAAATTTACAGCAACCGTAGATGGTTATTACATCCGTGTTAAAGACAGAATCGTTCTTACCGGATATTTTGCACAAGCAGACTTGCCGGCAGAGGTTCAGGCAGAAAATCCATTTATTGACCAGGTACAGTTCTTCTCCAATGCCATTGATACCAAAACAAAAGGCGTTGATGTGATCTTAAGCTATACTGAAAATATCGGTTCAGGAAAACTGACCGCTACATTAGCAGGAAACTATAATGATATGGAAATCACAAAAGTGAATACCTCAGAACAACTGGCAGGGAAAGAAGATATTTACCTGAGTGCAAGAGAAAAAGCATTTATTCTTGCTTCTGCTCCGAAAACAAAAGTGAATTTAAACCTTAATTACAGACTCAACAAATTCAATGTAAATCTGCAGATGGTAAGGTTTGATAAGGTAACCCTGATTGGCTATGACGACTCAGAACAGGTATATAATCCAAAAGTAACCACCGATCTTTCTTTCGGCTATGAATTCTGCAAGAACCTGAATCTGACTTTAGGAAGTAAAAACCTGTTCAACAGATATCCTACTCTACAGACCACTCATGTATCCGACGGAAATACGGAAGCCGGAGGTATTTTTGATCCTGTACAGATGGGATTTGCCGGAAGACAGGTTTTCGCCAGACTTAATTTTAAGTTTTAAGAGAATAAAAAGAAACTGTATCAAAGGTTAATAATTTCACCTTTGTCATTCTGATGAAGGAAGAATCTCATTTATAAACCAATAACATAAGATTCTTCACTACATTTCATTTCGTTCAGAATGACATTTTGATACAGTTTTTTCCTATTTTTTTGAAATTTTATAAAGCTTACCGCTGTCTGTTACTGCATACAGATTTCCATCCATTCCGTTTAATACATCACGGAAACGTTCTTTCTGATCTGTAAGAAGACGTTCTTCACCGACTACTTTATTATCTTTCATCACAATTCTGTTAATATGCTCCCCACTCAGACATCCGATAATAAGATTTCCTTTCCATTCCTCAATATTTCCGGTATAGAAAGTAATTCCACTTGGTGAAATCACAGGATCCCAATAATAGACAGGTTGTTCGGTTCCTTCTTTTTGGGTAATTCCCTGTCCTACTTTATCCCCTGAATATTCAATACCATAAGTTACATCTCCCCAGCCGTAATTTTTTCCCGGTTGAATCAGATTGATTTCATCACCACCTCTTGGCCCCATTTCCACATCCCAAAGATTACCGTTAGGATCAATAGCCATTCCTTGCGGATTTCGGATTCCGTAAGCGTAGATTTCCGGTTTATAGCCGGATTTTCCAATAAAAGGATTTCCCGGAGCAGGTTTACCATCTTTGGTAATCTTTAAAATTTTTCCAAGATAATTATCTGTTTTCTGCGCATATACGCGGGTAACTTTGTCTGATCTCTCTCCCGTACTGACAAATAAATTTCCATCTTTATCAAAAGCCAGACGGCTTCCATAGTGTTTATCACCGTCATAAGAAGGTTCAGCGCGGAAAATAACTTTTACTTCTGAAATATTTTTAAGATCCGCAGATAGTTTACCTTTCGCTACAGATGTTAAATTTCCTTTTCCAAATGGTTCCGAAAAACTGAAGTAAATCATATTGTTGGTTTTAAAATCAGGATCAAGAGCAACATCCAGCATTCCGCCCTGTCCTTTTGAATCTACTTTTGGAAAGCCTTCAATTTTTGAAACCTGTTTTCCATCTGTTGAAACGACATTCATGTATCCTTTTTTATCTGTGATGAGAAATTTTCCGTCAGGTAAATTGATTATTCCCCATGGCCTTCCTAAATCTTTATTCAATATTTCTACATTATAGGCTGTGGTTGTCTTTACAGCTTTAATTCTTGTCTGCCCTTTAAATGCCGGTTTATAATCAGAATTAGGATTTTCCGTTTCCACACTTCCGTCATTTCCTGTCTTCTGAGCATTTGCTTGATTCTCTTTGCAAGAGGATAAAAAAAGAAAAAGGCTTACTACAGGAATATAAAATTGATTGATTTTCATATTATTATGATTAGGTTTTATAAATCGAATGGAAAAATAATGCCAATAAAATTTGCATAAACCAATTTTTATTCTACATTTGTAGAACAAATTACAAACTTGTAGAATGAAAGAGATTAAACTAACTGATTCTGAAAAAGTCCTTATGGAAATTCTTTGGGAAAAGAAAACCGTTTTCATGAAGGATATTCTGGAGGCCTATCCGGAACCAAAGCCTGCTGCAACAACTATTGCAACCTTGCTTAAAAGAATGCAGAACAAAGAACTGATAGGCTATAAGCTCTATGGAAATTCCCGCGAATACTATCCAAAGGTAGAAAAAGGGGAATATTTCAAGGAAGAAATGACTTCCATGATTGACCGTTTTTTCAACAGCTCTGTGACACAATTTGCATCATTTTTTACTTCCAATACTAAACTTAGCCAAAAAGAGCTGAAAGAACTTCGCGACATTATTGATGAACAGATAAAAGAATAGATATGACTGCTATTATTCTGAAAATAATTCTATGTTCTTCTATTTTCATTACCGTTTATTATCTGTTTCTGGAAAAAGAAAGAATGCACAATTTCAATCGGCTGTATTTATTAAGCTCATTATTGCTTTCTTATACAATTCCGTTTATTACCATTACCCTTCCAAGCGAGAATATCGGGAAAACCCCTCAACTGATCATGGAAGAAACGGCACAGCAACTGGTTGTTATCCCGCAGCAGCAGGAAAGTTTTAACTGGGAAAATGTGTTTTGGGGAATTTACATTATGATTTCACTTTTTCTGTTGCTAAAAAGTATTTTCTCCATTCTTGCTGTAAAAAGAATCTCGGGAGAAAAGCATAAGTATCAGCATCACAATGTGGTATTAACAAAAGAAAACCTTTCTCCTTTTAGTTTCTGGAACACCATTTATATGGGAGAAAGCTATATGAATAATCATACAATAGATCCAAGAATTTTTCTTCACGAAAAGACTCATATTGAACAGAAACACAGTGCAGATCTATTGTTTCTGGATATTTTAAAGATTTTCACCTGGTTCAATCCTATTCTTTTTCTGTATAAGAAAGCAGTCATAACCAATCATGAATTTTTGGCTGATGAGGCAGTGATGAAAAGTAATTATAACATGAAAGAATATCAGCATCTTATTCTTGAAGAAATTCTCAGCCACCAAAATCCTCCTTTGACTCATTCATTTAATTTTAATAACACCAAAAAAAGATTTGTTATGATGAATACAAAAAAATCAAAATTTAGTATGTTAAAGAAAACAGCGGGAATCACCGTTTTGATTGCAGCAGTTGCATTATTTTCAGAAAGAACATATGCGGGTAATTCTTCTCATATTCTTGTTTCTGAAAGAATAGCAGAGATCCCTGCCCAAATAGCGGGTCAGGACCCTTATCAGGAATTCAAAGACATATTAGCAAAGTATGCAGATCTCCTGAAGCAGGAAAATTATCCCGAGTTTTCAAAGAAGGTTACCGAAAGTGATAGAAAAAGGCTTGGTGAACTGTATCCATTGCTTAATAAACATCAGAAAAATGAGCAGAAAATCACGTTCTTTTCTATGCCTGAGCTGAAAAAAAGAATTCCAACAGAAAACGAACTGAATTCATTTTCAGACAAAAAAAGCTATGCAGTTTGGATTGATTCAAAAAAAATAGAAAACAGCGATTTGAAAAATTACAATAAAGACGATTTTTCAAATATTTATATCAGCAAAGTTTCTCAAAATGCCAGAACAACAAAAAATCCACAACCTTATCAGGTCAGCTTAATGACTCATTCTTATTTTGAAAAGGCCAAAGAAGAAGGAAAATCATCTGTTATAATGGGTTTTAAAAGACAGGGATTAAAAAAAGTTTCAGATACAATAGTTCCAAGGGTATATAGCACAAGCGAAAACAACAAAGATGAAAACACTGATACAGCTATCAATACCCAACAAAATACTGATGAATTTCCTGCACAATATCCAGGAGGACCTAAAGATTTAAAAATCAAAATAAGTAAAAATGTGGATGTGAGTAATTTAGGAGACTACAAAGGTCCTATAACATCTACCGCCTATATTCATATTAATGAGACAGGAAAAACAACTCAGGTAACCACTTCAGGGGAAAATGAAATCCTGAACCGGGAACTTCTGAAAACCGTCACCGAGATCAGTAACGAAACAGTATGGATCCCTGCAATGAAAGACGGAAAAGCCATTGCTTCGGTACTAAAGGTCCCGGCAACGATGACTTTTACACGACCATAATAACAAAAGCGCTAATAATTAGCGCTTTTTTATTTTTCAATTGTTTTTCAGGTATCGGTAAAAAATCAAAACCAAAAGAGTGATAAGTTAAAATTTTATTATCAAAATATTCACCTTCAAAACATTATACGGCCTAATAATTTCTTTCGTATTTTTGTTGTATACATTCTTTTCTATGGATTTTAAGCTTCAATCAGAATATAAACCTACCGGAGACCAGCCTCAAGCTATTGAAAAACTTACTGAAGGAATAGAGATCGGTGAGAAATATCAAACGCTTTTAGGGGTAACAGGTTCCGGAAAAACCTTTACTGTTGCGAATGTTATACAAAAAGTACAACGTCCAACGTTAGTATTAGCACACAATAAGACTCTTGCCGCCCAGCTCTTTATGGAGTTTAAAGAGTTTTTCCCGGAAAATGCTGTAGAATATTTTGTCAGCTACTATGATTACTACCAACCCGAGGCTTATATTGCTACAACGGGAACTTATATTGAAAAAGACCTGAGTATTAATGAAGAAGTTGAAAAATTACGTCTTTCTGCAACCGCCAGTCTTCTATCAGGGAGGAGAGACGTTTTGATCGTTGCTTCTGTTTCATGTATTTACGGTATCGGAAACCCTACGGAATTTCATAAATCTTTAATTTCTATTGCCATTGGTGAGAAAGTGACGAGAACAGCACTTCTCCATTCATTAGTTAATGCGTTGTATGCCAGAACTCTCAATGAGTTTCAAAGAGGAACGTTCCGTGTGAAAGGAGATGTGATTGATGTTTTCCCTGCTTACACGGATAATGCAATCAGAATTCAGTTTTTTGGAGATGAAATTGAAAAAATTCAGAGTTTTGACCCGGTAACAGGAAATGTAGAGGATAATTTTGATCAGATACAGATTTATCCTGCCAATCTTTTCGTAACATCAAAGGAGACTTTAAATGGAGCGATTAAAGATATTCAGGATGATATGGTAAAACAGGTGGATTTCTTTAGCTCCGTTGGGAAGCCATTAGAAGCAAAACGACTTCAGGAAAGAACTGAACTGGATCTTGAAATGATTAAAGAACTCGGCTATTGCTCAGGAATTGAGAACTATTCGAGATACCTTGACGGCCGTCTTCCGGGAACAAGACCTTTCTGCCTGATTGATTATTTCCCTAAAGATTTTTTAATGGTTATTGACGAGAGTCACGTTACCGTTCCTCAAGTTCATGCCATGTACGGCGGAGACCGAAGCAGAAAAGAAGCATTGGTGGAATACGGTTTCAGACTTCCGGCAGCGATGGACAACAGACCTTTAAAGTTTGAGGAATTTGAAGCCATTCAGAATCAGGTTATTTATGTTTCTGCAACGCCTGCAGATTATGAGCTGGAAAAAACCGGAGGTGCTTATATTGAGCAGATTATCCGTCCGACGGGACTTCTTGACCCGATTATCGAGGTAAGACCATCATTAAATCAAATTGATGACTTAATGGAAGAAATCCAGAAAAGATCTGATGCCGATGAAAGGGTTCTGGTAACTACTTTAACAAAGAAAATGGCTGAAGAACTTACCAAGTACTTCACTAAATTCGGAATCAGAACAAGATATATTCACTCGGATGTTGAAACCCTGGAACGTATTCAGATCATGCAGGATCTTCGTTTAGGACTTTTTGATGTACTGATTGGAGTGAACTTATTGAGAGAAGGATTGGATTTACCTGAAGTTTCATTAGTTGCCATTCTGGATGCTGATAAAGAAGGAATGCTGAGAAGCAGAAGATCAATGATACAAACTGTGGGACGTGCCGCAAGAAACGTGAACGGAAAAGCGATCATGTACGCTGATAAGATTACAAAATCCATGCAGGCCACTCTGGATGAAACCGAATACCGCCGTGCTAAACAAATGCAGTACAATGATCAGCATGGTCTGAAGCCAACAGCTTTAAATAAAAAGATTTCTGAAAATCTTGTGGGAAGAAGCAAAGACTTCCCTGATGAAAAGTATACACAAAAAGAAATCCTTCAGAAAGTTGCTGAAACAAAAGCGACTTATGCCAGTGAAGATATTGAGAAAATGATTGCTCAGAAACAGAAAGAAATGGAATCTGCAGCAAAAAATCTTGACTTTATTAAAGCAGCCAAGCTGAGAGATGAAATTGCAGCTTTGAAAGCTTAAAAGGATTAATGATAAAATAGTTTCGGCGGCATCTTCGATGCCGCCGAAATTATATACTAAAATGGGTATATTTTAATTTTTACAATCCATTTCTTACCGCTGCTCTGATGGGAATCAAAAGATCCATGAGTCCGTTTAATTTGATCTCATAAACTGTTGAAAGCTGCATTCCCAGTTTTCCTTTTGGCATTCCGTTTTTATTAAACCATTCAAGATAGCTGATCGGAAGATCTACCAGAACCGTTCCTTCATACTTACCGAAAGGCATTTTCATTACACAGATTTCTTTTAATATTTCGGGATTAAGTCCTTCCACTTTTATATAATTAAATTAATTTTTCTTTAATATCATCCTGACCGGGTAGTTCAAGATCCGGAGGGGTTTCTTCATCCGAAAATTCATTTCTGTATACCTGAACCAGAAGAAGGGTCAATGAGATCAGAATAGGCCCGAAAATAAGTCCCATAAAGCCAAAAAGATTCATTCCCATGATGATTCCGAAGACCGTATTCAATGGGTGAATATTTTCCAGTTTCTTTAAAAGGGTAAAACGAAGCAGGTTATCCGTAAGACCTACCACGACCACACAATAAATTGCTAAGCCCAGCCCTTGCCCGGTATTGCCTTCTGCAATCATAAAGATACACACCGGAACATATATAATAGCTGTTCCTACTACAGGAATCACAGAAGCTGCAGCGGTTAGTGCAAAAAGCAGTGCTGCTCCCGGCGCCCCAAATATCAGGTAACCAATAAGGGCAACGATCCCCTGTCCTATAGCTACAACCGGAATCCCGATAGCATTGGCCATGATCAGTTTTCTCATTTTATCACCTATCAAAGAAATGTTGGATCTCTTCAACGGTGCTGAAGAAGTAAGGATCTTTTCAAAAAGCCTTGGTCTTTCCAGCATAAAATAGAGAATAAAATACATAGACATCACTACCGTAAGGGTATTGAATGTACCACTGACAGCAGAAGTAGAAACTTTTCCTACATTATCTTTCAGCTTGGCCATATTTTCTTTACTCAGAATATCAAATCCTGTTTTCGAGAAAATATAAGAATGGATTTTATCCAGGAAGATATTGAACTTGGCCATATAAGCCTGTGCATTTCCCAGTTTATCAATAATCAGATCAGCAATAAAATAGATCGGAAGAATAAGAACAATAAGACTTGCAAACATTAATGCAAAGGCAGCGAGTGATGGTTTCCATTTTTTCTCTTCCTGCAGATAAAAATTATACTTCCTGCAGACTACATAAATGGTAATTGCTCCCAACACCGAAGGAATAAACAATGCCAGATTAAAACAGATCAATCCAGCCAATACCAGAATGATGGCCAGCAACGACATCTGCTTTATCGCAACACTGCTTATTTGTTTGTCCTTATTCATCATGTATTTTTATTTTATTTACTGTACATAATTTGTCTTGGTTTTCCTAAGAAAGCACAATAGGTTGAGTACATTACAATCATAATAAACGGAGCTGTCAGGATAATCCCTATTCCGCAAAGAATAACCCCTGCAATAGAAATCAAAAATCCTAAAAATCCTGTCAATAAGAAAGTTCCATAGTTTTCTTTAGCAATGTTGAAAGACTTTGATAAAGCTTCTGTAGCTGAAGCATTTTCAAATAACAGAATCGGGTATCCAATTAAAAGGAAAGGATATACAAAAATGATAGGTAAAACGCACAATGCCAGAGCAATTGAGGAAATAATCCAGGCAAGAAGACTATAAATCAAAATGTTTACAAAATTCTGGCGGTATCCGATAAAAAGATCAGAAAATTCAATCGGGCTTTTGGTATTGTATTTATTTACCATGTAGATCAATCCTACATACAAAGGAGATAATAAAAGACCAAAAAGGCTGGAAGCCCCCATATATAAAGGAAGTCCCGGAGCACTCCAATAATTAAAATCGCCTCCTGAAGATTTCATCTCTTCTACCATAGAAGCAGAATCAAACCCCGTAAGCATCTGAATAACAGACCCTCCAATTAGATAAATAATCATAGCTACAATTCCGTAGCCGAAAACGCCTTTGTACATTTCAAAAGCATGAGAAATAATCGATCCCGTATCTCTATTAGGTACTGAGCCTTGCTGATCAAATTCGTTAAATTCAGACATAGTTTAAATATTTAATGATTTTACCAAATTTACTTTTTTTTAGTAAAACATCACATTAAACACGAATGAATTTTAACTTTTCTCCGAAAAGACAGTTTTATAAAGTGAATAAATCATAGCATTCCAAAAAGGAAAAGTGAAAAGTCCACCTATCAGAAACAAAGCAAAACCTAAGTACTTAAATAGAAAAGCAACGATCACACACACCATGATTTCAACAAAATACATTTTAAGAGCTTTAAAATTCAGGGAAATGGCTTCAAAAATTCTTTTATTGGTAAAGAACATCAATGGAGCAACAAAGATGGTTACAGCAACCCAAATTACTGCCAATACAACGGTAGGAATGGTAAATCTATATATAAAGAACCAGAAAAGAAAATATCCCACATACTTAAAAAAGTTAAGTCCGTTGTACCCTGCAAACAAATCTCCTATCACAATATTCTCTTTAAGATCAAGCTTACGGAAGATCTGGAACATTCCAAGATTCAAGGGGTACAGAAATGCTGTCGTTCCCCAGATTGCCAATGTAAACATCTGATAATTTTCGGTAGCTGTTATTTGCTCCATTTTCTTCAGATAAACCTGAGTGCCTTGCATAAAGGCTTCCTGCAATTCTTTATTGTAAGAAAAAATATCATACTTCTCTCCGAAAAGCATCACTCCGGTAAGCAATATTCCAAAAAAGACAATGGAAAACATCAACTGAAAAACGAGTGTTTTATTCCAATAAAAAAATGCCTGCTTCAATATAAAATCTATTCCCGGTTTCTGAGGATATTTATTCTGCATCATAAAAAAATTTATGCAAAAGTAAACATCAATAAGTATTTTTGCAGAATGTTTTCAGTGAATCATCAAAAATTTATGGAAATGGACGAACTTTCTCTTCAGAAGGTTCCCTATTTTTTCGTCATCGACTTTCTTTCGGAGAATGTTGAAATCTATCAGAAGCATGAAATTGAAAAAGAAGGTTTAATTATTGATTTTCAAGAGTTTTCAAACACCAAAGAGACCCATAAACTGGACAAAAAAGTAGTCTGGAAATCCTTTCCTGAAACCTTGGAGAGCTTTCAGATTGGCTTTGATAAGGTTCAGAAAAATATTCGTTTGGGAAACTCTTACTTAGTAAATTATACTAGAAAAACGAAGATAGAGACCAATTTAACCTTAGAAGAAATTTTTTACCACTCAAATGCTAAGTACAAAGTTTTTTATAAAGATTTTTTTGTATTTTTTTCTCCTGAAACTTTTGTAAAGATCATCGACGGAAAAATTTTCACCTATCCTATGAAAGGAACAATTGATGCATCTATTGAAAATGCAGCAGAAATTCTGAAGAATGACAGAAAGGAGAAGGCAGAACATTACACCGTGGTAGATCTTCTCCGGAATGATCTGAGTATGGTAGCTGATGAAGTAAAGGTGGACCAGTTCCAGCATATTGACTTTATCAAAACCCAACAAAAGGATCTATATGCAATGAGTTCTGAAATTTCAGGAATGATAAAACCTGAATATGAGGGAAAAGTAGGAAGCATTATGCAGAAACTTCTTCCTGCGGGCTCTATTTTAGGAGCTCCCAAACCTAAAACACTGGAAATAATTCTGGATGCGGAAGGATATGACAGAGGATATTACACGGGAGTTTGCGGCTGGTTTGACGGCCAGAATGTAGACAGTTGTGTAATGATACGCTTTATAGAAAAAGAAGAAGACCAACTTTATTTCAAAAGCGGAGGCGGTATAACGCACATGAGTAAATTAGAAGACGAGTATCAGGAAATGAAAAATAAAATCTATGTCCCAATTCATTGAAAGCATTAAAGTAGAAGATCAGGAGGTTTTTCTATTGGATCTACATCAGAAACGTGTCAATCAAACATTTTCCCATTTCGGGAAAGAAGACTCTATTGATCTGGCCAAAATCTATAAAAATCTACAGCATGATGAGGATGGGCTTTTCAAGTTAAGAATTGCTTATGACCTTGACAAAAAGATCAGAACACAGATGATTCCTTATGCAATCCCGGAAATACAGGATTTCAAACTGGTAGAAAATAACAGCTTCGATTATTCTTTCAAATTTGAGGATCGTAAAGAACTGGATAAAATGAAAGCTAAGGCGAAAGCTGAAGAAATTATCATTGTTAAAAACAATCATATCACCGATACTTCTTTCTCTAACCTTTTGTTTTTGAAAGGAAAAGATTGGTTTACACCTTCTACTTATCTGTTGAACGGAGTACAAAGACAGCATCTTTTAAAGCAAAAAAAGATCAAAGAAACGGAGATTACTTTACAGAATATAAAGCAATTCACCCATTTCCAGATCATTAATGCGTTGAATGATTTTGATGATATGTTTATCTATCCTATCGACAGAATTATCAATCTGCCGGGGAATGAAGAATATCTTGATCTTTAAATCTATTTCATAAACTCAAAATACGACTTCAGTACATCTGCACTATTCTTCCCGTGAGTATTTACTTCCAGGATTTTTGGCTGTGCATCAGGTTTGAAGAAATTCTCAAGAACTCTGTCCAGGGTAAGCTCATCCTCTACTCTGATATAGGAGAATCCGAAATGTTTCGCCAGAGATTCGGCATTCTTGCGGTGTTTTGTAGCAATAAATTCGTCTAATGTATTCGGGTTGGCATTTCCAGGTCCCGGAATGATTTTAAAGATATTTCCTTCACCATTATTGAAGATCATAATTCTTACAAATGGTGGAATATATTGGTTCCAAAGACCATTGATATCATAGAAGAAACTCAGGTCTCCTGTGATCAGTAAAGTTGGATTTTCATTTTTAATGGCAAATCCCATTGCTGTAGAAGTAGATCCATCAATACCACTTGTTCCTCTGTTACAATACATTTTTCTCTTTCCGAAATCAAATAACTGAGCATATCTGATCCCAGATGAATTACTGATGTGAATATTATAATTTTCAGGAATCGTCTGTGATGCTTTATTGAAGAAATAAAAATCTGAAAAATCAATTGTATTTAAAAACTGCTCGTGTTTAGCATCTTTTTTATCCCTTAAAACATCCCAAAGATTAAAATAAGGTCTAGGCTCCAGATTAATAAATTTCAATAGTTTTGAGAAGAAAACCTCAGGTTTCACCTCTATCTTTTCTGTCAGTGAGAAATAAGTATCGGGCTGCCATACTTCATCAAGATGCCAGTGCTGTTTCGGACGTGCACTTCTCAGGAATTGCTTTACCTTTTTGGAAACCACATTCTGTCCTACTGTAATCAACAGGTCAGGAGCATATGTTTTATAATCCTCTTCCGTAAAATTGAAAATATAACGGTCTATATGTTTGAAAAACTTCTCATGGTGTAAATTTGAATTGGCTTCGCTCAATACTACCACAGAATGGTTCTTTACCAATTGAGTCAATTGGTTTTCCAGTTCCGGACTGTAATCTCTTGTTCCCACCAACAGCATTATTCTCTGTGAAGTATGCCATTCTGCAATAAGATTAGATGGAATTTCATACTCTTTATGCTTGATTGTCTTTTCTACCGTTGGAAAAGTAGGAAGCTCTGACACCAGTTCATATAAAGGTTCTTCTAAAGGAATATTAATATGTACCGGACCTTGTTTTTCAAAACAAAGTTCAATAGCTTTTTTAATAATATCAAAATTAATATCTTCTGCATTCTCCTTACTGTCTTCCAAAAGCTGGAAATCACCATAGGAATGCTGATGAAAAACATCCTTCTGCCTTATCGTCTGTCCATCAAATATATCCACGAAATCAGTCGGTCGGTCTGCTGTCAGTACCAAAAGGGGAACATTCTGATAGAAAGCTTCGGTAATCGCCGGATAATAATTAACTACCGCTGATCCGCTCGTACAGGTAATCGCTGCTGGTTTTTTCTCACTTTTTGCCATTCCCATTGCCACGAAAGCAGCACTTCTTTCATCTACAATGCTGTAACAGTTGAAACTATCTACCTCTGAAAAATGGATGGCCAAAGGAGCATTTCTTGACCCCGGAGAAATTACGATATCTGCAATTCCGTACTGCTGAAGAAGATGTGCAAGTATTTGGATACTTCTCTTAGAAGAATATTTTTTCATACAGCAAATTTAACTTATAAATAATGATTTTAAAATCATTTAATTTAAAAAAAATGTAATTTTGCTGTTCGTAAATTTCTAAAAATGGATAAAATACCTAGTGTAGACCTGCGTGATTTCCTTTCGGGCAACCCGGAACGCAAACAGAAATTTGTAAATGAAATCGGAAAAGCTTATGAAGAAATTGGTTTTGTAGCCTTAAAAGGCCACTTTCTTGATGACAACCTAGTGGATGATTTGTATGGAGAGGTGAAAAACTTTTTTGAACAACCAGTGGAAACGAAACAAAAGTATGAGATTCCAGGAATTGGTGGCCAGAGAGGTTATGTAGGATTCGGTAAAGAAACTGCTAAAGGTTTCAAAAAAGGAGACTTAAAAGAATTTTGGCATTTTGGACAGTATCTGTCTGATGATTCAAAATACAGAACTGAGTATCCGGACAACGTAATCGTTGATGAACTTCCAAAGTTCAACGAAGTTGGTAAAGAAGCATTCCAAATGCTTGAGAAAACAGGACAGTATGTGTTAAGAGCCTTAGCATTACACCTTGGTTTAGATGAATTTTATTTTGATGACAAAATCGCAGAAGGAAATTCTATTTTAAGACCTATTCACTACCCTCCAATCACTGAGGAGCCAGATGATGCGGTAAGAGCAGCAGCTCACGGAGACATCAACCTTATCACTCTTTTAATGGGAGCACAGGGGAAGGGTCTTCAGGTTCAAAACCACAACGGAGAATGGATTGATGCCATTGCAGAACCAGATGAGCTAATGATCAACGTTGGAGATATGCTTTCAAGACATACCAACAACAAATTGAAATCTACCATCCACAGAGTGGTAAACCCACCAAGAGAAATGTGGAGTACTTCAAGATATTCAATTCCTTTCTTTATGCATCCTATCAGTGCAATGTCTTTAAATGCGCTTGAAAACTGTATAGATGAAAACAATCCAAAATTATACGAAGATACTACTGCCGGAGAATTCCTGCATGAAAGATTGATCGAACTGGGATTGATTAAAAAATAAAAAAGAAACGGCTGCCTCTATTTGAGGCAGCCGTTTTTACTATATTACATTCCAGTTAAACAGGAAACGCGTGTACATAGCATTGTGCAGCTATTCATTCTGTAACAACCATTATTTTGATCATTCAATTCCTGACAAGGATCATCAGGAGAATCCCTCAGATCGTAACACTTATCAATTCCTCCTGAAATACTTTTCAATTCCTTTCTCTCAATTTTTTTTAAATTTTTCATAGTTATAGTTTTAGTTTTTCCTACTCTGAAAGCTTTTCGGATAACGCTTGCCTAAATTAGCAATATTTACTAAATAAAATCAATAATTTTCTATTACTAACTATTATGAGAGTTAATTAATGAATACCATTTTATCCTATCCTGTTATACAATAAAATTCCGGACATGGGGTAGGTTGTGTAAAAGTTCCCCATGGGCAGATGCACGTATAAGTATCTCCACCCCCACCAGGGTTTCCTCCTCCACCTGGATTTTCGTAAGGAACACATTTCCCGCCAGAGCAAATTTCTCCTGCAGAACAACCTCCTTCTCCCGGTCCACCTCCTTCAAAACAATAGGCTGGGGAGTTTATTCCAGCAACAATGCTTCTCTTGTCGTCTCTTGAAAGTTTTTTTAGATTTTTCATAGTTATAGTTTTAATTTTTCCTACTCTATAAGCTTTTCGGATAACGCTAGCTTAAAAATAGCATTTATTTTATTAGCAGTCAAATATTTAGATAAAAATCATTGATCATATAACTCTCAAAACTGTTTATTATATTAATTTTTTATTTTTAACTCAATAAACATTATTAATAAAAAATATTTTAACTATTTTTACTTTACTTACAAATTTTCAATTAAAACAATATGAAAAATCTAAAAAAACTAAAAAAAGACCAATTAAAAAACATTGCAGGAGGAGCTAACCTTCCAGAAACAGATTTCTGCATGTATTATTGCAATGGAACCATTGTTTGTGCAACCTGCAGCGATGATTTCAAATGCCCGGACACCAACAGTGATATGTAAGATTACCATCAAAATGTAACCAATAAGAACCGTTTCTTTAGAGAAGCGGTTTTTTATTTCTTTTGACTTAAAATAAGGTAAATTCTGAGGGATTAAATCTCGTTTATATACCTGAATTAACTTTCAGCTACAATAAGCGATATATGAGCTTAAAATGATAGAGCGCTTAATTTCCGGGGTAACGGGATTCGAGTTATTGAGATTAGGGCTCAGAGTTGTAAATGTGAAAATACACTTTTATTCCCATTGTGTCATTCCCTAGGAATCAAGGTTTATGTATGAGAGGTTTAAAGGATGTAAGATGACAGGGATAATGTGCAAGTTTTTTTAGCACTCAGTATTAGCAGTGTCATGCTGAACTGGGTCGAAGCATTTTAATGAAGAAGAACTCTGTTTAGACTCCTACGGAGTGACAATGCTGAGGGATAAAGAACAGTATTGAAGGTAAAGACTACTACCAGGTATAAAGAATTGATGGAGGAATTCGGAAGCCGGAGGCTGGGAGCTGGAAGGAAAGAAAAAGATCCAAATAATTGGCTCATTACTCATTATTTATAAGTTCATCCCGTTGAACAGCTGCCTAACATCTACCATCTGCTAACTAATCCCTGCTACCTACGATCTGGATATATCTACAAAACAAAAAAACCTTTATCGTAAAGATAAAGGTTTTTTAAA
>NZ_JBLFDU010000005.1:0-298959 GCF_047345655.1 Chryseobacterium sp. T20 | reverse complement strand
GCGGGATGGAGCAGTAGGTAGCTCGTCGGGCTCATAACCCGAAGGTCATCGGTTCGAGTCCGGTTCCCGCTACTAAGCAAGTGTTTTCGGTAAACACTCTAAAAATATACCGCGGGATGGAGCAGTAGGTAGCTCGTCGGGCTCATAACCCGAAGGTCATCGGTTCGAGTCCGGTTCCCGCTACTAAACGAAAGAGAAGCAATATGTATTGCTTCTCTTTTTTATTTATTATCTGGTCATTGCGAACAAAGTGAAGCAATCTCAGGTCGGAATAATGCGAAGACACAAATTTTTATAACCGAATTTACATTTTGGGCAAGACTCAAAGATTTTATCTTCGGTAAAATAAATAGGGAAAAGGGGTATATGGTAGGTACTACTGGTTTTTCCACAGCTTATATGCCTCTTTCATACAATGTCCACATGGACGATAGTCATTTTCTAAAGCTTCTTTCTCATCTGTGAAGAAAACTCTGTTGTCCATTTTCATTCTCTTTCCTGAGCGGCAGCTGAGCAATCCGTAGATTTTCAGTTTTTTATTTCCTCCAAAACGAATTTCTCTGTGGTGGATTTTACTTCTAAGACTTTCGGTTGTGATCTGAGAATGCTGAATCATAATTCAATTGTTTAATAATTAGGTGGTTGCATCATGGAAGATAATTCCTAATGCATAACGGTTTCCTTCTCTCACTTCACTTACTCCATGTTTCATATTGACTCTGTAGTATCCCTTAGTTCCTTTTTCCGGCTTAAATTGAGTTGTAAAAATCAATACATCTCCTTTTTTAGGTTTTAAAACAATAGCCTTTGACTGTGCTCTCGGAATCTGTTGGGTAAGCACAAACTCTCCGCCTGTAAAATCTTTATCAGGTTCACTGAGCATTAATACAATTTGAATAGGAAAGTATACATCTCCATATAAATCCTGATGAAGCGTATTAAAACCGCCTTTTCCATATTTCAAAATTAAAACCGTAGCTTTTTGTTGGTTGTTAAGATGACACAGGTCCAGGAACTCCTGATGATCTAAAGGAAATTGAGTGTCAATATGTAAAGCTTTAAACCACGTATTGGAAATAGAAGCCAGATAAGAATACATCGTTGTTCGTATGGTTTGAATGATTTCAGGTAATGGATAGGTAAAATATTTATATTCCCCCAAACCAAAACGATGTCTGGCCATGACGACTGTTTTACGATAAAGAGAAGAATGATCATAATTTGATTTCAATAGTTCACATTCTTCCTCAGACAGCAGATCAGGAATGATGGCATATCCGTTTTGATGCATTGCTTCTGTAAGTTCTTGCCAGTCTGTATTTTTGATTGTATGAACAATATTTTTCATTGGTTTGATTTTATTCTGCAAAAATCCATCGTTGTTCAGAACAATACAATCCGAAACGTGCGGTATTCATTGTGTGATTTAATAAAGATCAGAGTAAGTCTGTCTGGACTATAGTTTTAATATGATTCTGGATGATATCACTGGTCCTGTTTAAGGCTATTTTTGCCCTGTTAATAAAAATAGATATAACGATGAATTACATGATTAAAAAGGCAAGTCTTGAGGATCTTGATGAAACGGCTGAATTGTTCAATCTTTACCGTATTTTTTACAGACAGGAATCGGATCTTGAAAAAGGGAAAGCTTTTCTTAAAGAACGGTTTTTAAACAGTGAATCTGATATTTTCCTTGCAGTAGCAGACGGAAAAGCTGTGGGATTCGTACAGCTTTATAAATTGTTTCATTATACCAAATTACAAAAACAATGGCTGTTAAGTGATTTATTTGTACATCCTGATTATAGAGGGAAGGGACTTTCTGTGGCGTTAATTGACCGCAGTAAGCAATGGTGTGAAGAAACAGGAGCGTGTGGACTGATGCTTGAAACCGAAAAAACAAATGATATAGGAAACACGCTGTATCCACGCTGCGGGTTTGAATATGACGGACTGCATAATTACTACCACTGGTGGAAATAGAATAAAGCGAATAAAACGTAATTGTAGAGCACCTTTTTTTGAGGTGCTTTACTTCTATAATGAGAAGTAGTATTAGTTCTACAGTTTTGAACATTTAATTCTACAGGTATTTTCAGCCAGCAGAAGGCTATAGTCCTATTTTTGTAAAGCTCTTACAGATCATGGGTAGGACAGTTGATCTGTAGAGTGTATGCAAAAAAATCTCTGCCTAATTTTCTACTTTTTCCCCAAGGGTTTTATGATTAGTACCACAAAACTGCTTTTTCCGGCGGAGATTTTTTGCTTTTGAATAAAAAAAGAGAACCACAATTGCGGTTCTCTTTTTTTATTTTTAAATATGATTTAGATATTATTGTGCCAGCTGAGCGTAAGGAGTAAGCTTGTTGTCATCAGACATTGTCTGTCCTAAAAAGTCTCTTTTCTGATCCGCTTTCATTCTTCCCGCAGCATCGTTTGCATTGAAGTAAGCTTCACTTAGCTTTGTAGCAATATCAGCAGGTTTGAATTCAAACTTTGTATCTCCTTCAACTCCCAGATAACCGTTCTTTCTTGTAAGGTTGGTAATATAATTGTTGTAATTGATCATTGTACCTCTCAACATATTGTTGTGGTATTCCATACATTTCTTAGCTTTTTTAGAAGAATTGTTCAGGATACAGTTTTTCATATTGTTTCTGTATAAAAACCATTCAGATTCTAAAATACCATATTCTCTACCCAAAGCAATCTTTCCGTTATTCACAATATTATTATCTCCTTCTTTTGTAGAGATCGTTTGAAGATGCTGAATAACCAATGGAACGGTGGCTTCGATTTTTGATTTTGTATCTTTTAATATACTAAGATCGGCAGCAGGAGAACCCTTCTTTTGTGCTGTAGTAACATTGAAAATAAGCAGTAATAGTACAATCAATAAATTATATCTTTTCATGAGAAATTTTTAAAGCACTAAAATAAATATAATTTCCCGGTTAAAACAAATACATTTTAATATTTATTTAATAAAATTTAACAATTCTATAATGTATATGAATCATTGTTGTAAAAATGACGTCTTCAGGGTCTTTATTGACATGATTTTTGTAATTTAAATTTTTAATGCAATTCAATTTGTGCATTTGAATGGTCATTCACTATCAAAATATTTTTATGTGCATGGATAAAAAAAACACTACTCATAATGATGGTAGTGTTTTGTAAAGATTATTTATTTGAAATAATGAGTGATTTTATCACTTTCAGGAACTACTTTAGAGTCAAAATGTTCCAGTAATTTTCCTTCCGGGCTGATCAGAAACTTATTGAAATTCCAACTTATGGTGGCGTCCATTACTCCGTTTTGAGATTTGTGAGTCAGATAATCGAATACAGGAGTGATTTTTGAACCTTTTACATCCACTGAAGTAGTAAGTGGGAAAGTTACTCCATAATTCTTTTCACAGAAAGATTTGATATCAACATTGTCATGAAACTCCTGATCTGCAAAATTATCAGAAGGGAAACCTACGACAACCAGTTTATCACCATAATCCTTGTAAAGTTGCTCCAATCCTTTGTACTGAGGAGTGTATCCACACTTGGATGCTGTGTTTACAATAAGAATGTATTTTCCTTTGTATTCAGAAAAGTCAATTTTTCCGCCGTCGATGGATTCAATCTTAAAATCATAAATTGATTTTGCAGGTTTTGTACCTCTGGAATCATCCGATTTAATAAATGATGAAAGGCTTATAATCCCTATAAGCACCATTCCGATAAAAAGTATTTTTTTCATTGAGAAAAGATTTTAATATTAATGTATATGTTATATTATTTATTTAATGGTAAAAGCATTTGATCTGCAGTCCCTATCTTACCTTCTTCATCTTTAAAGATTTTTCCTTCATTTTCTATTTTTTTCAGCACTCTGCTTACCACTTCCCGTGAAGTTCCCAGGCTTCCTGATATTTCTCTGTGTTTGATTTTTACAGGTTGATTTCCTGCCAAAATCACTTTTCGCTTAATATAATTCAGAACGCGTGTGTCCAGATGATGAAACATCGCTTCATTAATCATATCCATCACTGCTGAAAATCTTCTTTCATATTCATGAAAAAATATTGTATTAATGGCAGGAAACGCTACCAGCCACTTACTCATCACTGCCAGAGGAACAAGAAGAACTTCAGAGTCCTCTTCCGTAGTGGCATAGACCTTACTGATATTATTATTAAAAATTGACGAAAAGGTCATCAGACAGTTCTCTTCATCACTGATATAATAATAGACAAGTTCACGGCCATCATTCAGAGAATACACTTTAATAGCTCCTTTTATTAAAAACAAAACATATTTGACGCGGTCTCCTTCCCGGATAATTTCCTGTCTGGCTTCTATTTTGTCGTAGATTCCATGAGTTGTAAGCTCTTCCAGAAAGTCCTCACCAAGAAAACCAAATTTACGGCGAATAAATCCGTCTGCAATAGTATTTTTTTGATCCATTTTATTTATTCTTTATTTTGAGCAGTAGTTGAGTTTGGTTGTTTATTGTTGTGCAAAAACTATTTCTGATCGGGCAAAATATTAGCTTTCTCCAATGATAGTCAGAGATTAAATTATTTTATATACTGCTTTTAGTTAATTGTTTTATCGCTCTTCCAGCCACTGAAGAAAACGGGAGGCTTTATCTTTGGTGACCAATGGCTTTTCCGGGGTGGCAATTTTCAGACTGACAAGAAGTTTTCGTGAGAAATAATGCTCCACTTCAACAATAGCTGTAAAGTTGATCAGATATTGCCTGTTGATTCTGAAGAACTGAGCCCCTGAAACCAGCTGCCCGATCTCATCCAATGACTGTGGAACTGAATATTCTTTCTGATCGAAAGTCACCAGTACAGTACTTCCAAACTGGCTGTAAAAGCAGGCAATTTTGTCAACAGGGATATTATTGTATTTATTATTGGAAAAGACCAGAAAATTGGTTTTTCCTCTTCCTGTTGTCAGATTATTCAGAATATCTTCCAGTTTCCGGTCGGGAGAAGGAGCGTGCTGAAAGAAGTTTTTAAGATTATTAATCTTTTCAAAAGCGGACTGAATATCTTTTTTCTCAAAAGGTTTCAAGATATAATCCACTCCGTTACTTTTAAAAGCTTCTATCGCATATTCATCAAAGGCCGTACAGAAAATGACAGGCACTTTTATCCTGACCTGGCTGAATATCTCAAAACAGTTTCCGTCCGCCAGCTGAATATCCATAAATATAATGTCCGGAGTTTCAGTGCCAGAAAGATATTCAACAGCCATAGCAACACTTTCAATGTACTGTACTATGGTAGCTTCCGGCTGTACTGCAACGATCATCCGTCCCAATGCCTTTGCGGTTTTTATCTCATCTTCTATTACTAAAACTTTCATCTACTATAGGTAATTTGACGGTGAATGTAAGATCATTATGCAATATGGTAAGTTCCTTTTCAGCAAAATGCTTGTAACGTTCTCTGATATTTTCAATTCCTATTCCTGCTGATTCCTGTGGTATATTCTTCGGCTGGAAATTATTTTCAATAATAATATATTCGTTATCACTGTATAATTTTATGATTAACGGATTGGCCAGTGACACGATATTATGTTTGATACAGTTTTCACACAAAAGCTGCAGCGTAAATGGAGGAATGTAAGAATTTAAGATCTCTTCAGGAATATCTATTTTAAACTCTATACCATCTTCAAATCTCGATGTCAGAAGAAAAACGTAGGCATCCAGGATTGTAAGTTCCTTTTTTAAGGGAATAAGATCCATTTTTCTGTTGTCTAAAGTGAAGCGATAGAAATCTGCCAACCTCACCACAAAATCCCCGGAACTTTCATCTTTTATGTCAATCATAGATTTCAGCGTATTGAGACTGTTGAATAAAAAATGAGGATTAATCTGCTGCTTCAGCAATTCATATTGGGCATTGAGATTATCCGTTCTGATTTGTTCAAGTTCAAATTTAATCTGCTGAGAATTATAAGTCTGATACAAAAGATACAGGAACATATAAATCGTAAGATTGATCAATACTCCCCGGAATTCGTACATCAGTACCATGGTATTAAATCCATACTTGGGAAATATAATATGATGAATGAGCACTATGGCTGCCATGACAACTACTCCGATGGATAAGCTGATCACCAGTTTTTTATTGAAAAATCTTGTAGATATATTCTGAATAGAAAACTTCGGCAGACTGTAGATATTAAAATACCATACAAACAAGGAGAATAAAAAGGAGATGGAAAAATCTATTGTCAGCTCTCCCAATGTTATATGCATACGGAGTATTTTGGGTACTGAAGCCAGAATCCCCATAAAAAGAGCGCTGAAGAGAATGATTCTCGGATCAATCCTGAATACCTTTCTTCCGTTGGTATTTATATATTTTGCATAGATCATAAATAAAAATCAGGCAGTTAAGCAGTCACAAAGATACAAAAGCTAAATAACGGCACGGCAGCACGTCCGTTATTTAGCACTGAGATTTCTATAAAAACACAAAACTAGGGCATAGCTGCTGCCATATTTTTCACAGGTACAGGCCAAACACCGCCCGGAGTAGGAAATGAAACGCCTTTATTAGAACCCATTACCATATTATCCTGTCCAAAACGGTAAAGAGGCCATCCTTTATACGTAAGCTGTTTTCTTCCGAATACTGTAATAGATCCGAAAAGCGTTTTATCAAGCCCGGAAGGAACTACAATTTTATCTGTTTCATAAATGGGCCAAACGCCATTATTCGAAAAATCAGAGGTGGTAAAATTGTTTTTATTTTGTTTGTCATTCTTAAAGGTGTACAGCGTTACTCCTTTAGCATCTGTAAAATACAGCGTTTTTCCTGTACCTTCCGTATACGTTGAAGTATAGTTTTTTCCGTCATGTCCTACAAGCTGTGCATTGGTAAGCATAATGGTGTAATCAGGTTTTGCAACAAACCATACACCTCCTACGTTTTCTCCACCGGTTTTCCCTGCATCTTCTTTTACATTGGTTCCATTCACCAATGGCGCATAGTAATAAAGAGGTCTTCCCTTATAGGTTACCTGCTTTTTCCCTGAACCTGTTGTTATTGTCGTAAAATCTGAAAGTTCCAATCCGGAAACTAGTTTTTCGGCAGAAAGGTTGTCTACATTGAAGATAGGCCATACCGGTTCGCATCCTCCGGTACAATTGTTGGTGGCAGTAGCATCATTGGCAAAATAATAAAGAGTATGCCCTTCTTTATCAGTCAGGACACTTCCAAGACTGGCATCATTCCTCAATTGTACTTCTTTAACAGCAGGATCAGACGATTCATCCTGATTATCCTTTGAGCAGGCAACAGAAGTGAGAAGCAGTAACGCTGCAGAAACACATCCTGTAACCAGGCTTGAACTGAATGTAAATTTTTCCATTTTTTTAATAGTTTTTAATGAATATTATTTTTTATATGTGATTTTAAAATCCTGTGTTAAGGCATTATTGAAGGTTTCATATTTAGAATTGTAGAAACTCTGTTTGTCCCATCTGCCTTCACTTTCCTAAGTTCTTTCCCTTCATATTTTTGATATAGAATTTCTGAGTTTTCGGAGAAAGGCAGTTTACTTTTGATGACTTCTACAGACAGAAGATTATTGGGGATTTTGGCTCCGTACCAATACGGATCATCCTTCTGCGACCAGGTAACCAATGCCAGTATTCTTTCTTTTCCATTGACTTTTCCAGGATTATCTTTCAAATCATCAATTGCTGAATCGGTTCCGTAAAGCGTCATCATCGTCTGTTTTTTATGATTGATCGAAGAGGTTACGACCTTTAAGTTCATGGCATTAAAATCAAAGCTTTCAGGAAGGGATGCATTTTGATTCACGGGTTCGTATTCTTTTTTGGAATTGCAGCTCACAACGAATACGCACATTATTAAATAAACAGTCAGATTCTTCATAGCTTAATGGGTAAGAGGAGAGGTAAATACAAAATCATTGTCTTTCATAGGGCGGTGGCAGCTGATGCACTCGTTGGCGAAATCTGCTGTCTTTCCATAGGGTTCAAGTTTGGGAGATAGAAATCTTGCCCATCCCCATCCTTTTGTAGAGGCGAATTTTTTGGAATCCTTAATCATATATTCCACCTGTTTAAAGGCTCCGGTAGTAACATTCCCATCACTGTCTATAATCTGATCCCATGCTACTTTCGCGAATATGGTTCCGTCCGGCCATGGATTTGTTTTATGTTCTTTTGCCGCTTTTACAGCAATATCATTTCCGAATATGATACGCATCGTACCATTATCAAACCTTTCTGTAGAACTTATCGGTTTCCAGTTTTTATAATCAGGAATATAGCTGATCCCATTCAGTGCAGTAGGGAATGATGGTTTAGATGCGTTAGTATGCATTTTACTGACTTGCTGAAGCTGTTTGTTATAAGTAGAAACCTTTGCAGTGTCAGGTTTTTGCTTGGGAGCAAGAGAAGTCACATAGTTTTTCAGGATGCGGATATCATTTTCAGAAAGTTTTGCTTCGGGATGAAGTAATTCGTAACTTTTTAGAGGCATTGCTTTCAGATTAATCTGGTTAAAAGCTTCCCAAAGTTTGGCATTTTGTGCAGGAGGAGCCAGCTTATCCCATTCAGAAAAATTGAGTCCTTCTTTTCCTTTTTTAATATGATCTGCCACCAGCCAGTAAGCAGGTGCAATCTGATCAAACCACTTCAAGTCTGTCTGATTAGAATGACAATCGAAACACGAACGCTGCAGGATCGCTCTTACATCACTGGGCACATGAATTTCACCTGTTATAGGCTTTTGTACAATTTCAGGTCTGTAAAACTGAATTCCAATAAAGACAACTAGTACTATTACCAGGATATTTTTTGTTTTTAATTTTTTCAAAAAACGATTCATATCTCTTTGTTTTTATTCAAATTTCAGAACTTTTTGAGGTATGTTTTTCTGAAAATCTGATCAATCGGACAAATTTTACTTTGAATCTGACATTTGTGATTATGAATTTTTTTAACCTTTATTTTTTGATCTGTACTTATCCTTGTCAAGGTTTTAAACCTTGACAAGGATTGCTACTAAAAGAGTTGTAAATCTTTGAGCAACTGGACCTGTTTAGTGTAAAAAAGTAATACTATCGAACGATTTTCTGTAAAATAAACAGTAAATATTTCCATCCATTAAAAATTTAATAAATTTTAACTATTTTTATTGTGCTGATTTTCAATTGGTTATTATTTAAAATGTTTTATCACTAAAAAAATAGTTGTTTGATTCATTTTTATTTCTACATTTGTATAACTAATTTATTAGTGATATAGAATAAGATGATTGTATATCACTTTAATTGATAAATGAACGGAATATGAAAATTCAGACTCTAACAAAAGCAGAAGAACAGGTAATGCAGTATTTATGGAAATTAGAAAAAGGCTTCCTGAAGGATGTGCTTGATCTTTTCCCGGAGCCAAAACCACACACTAATACTGTTTCTACCATTTTAAAAGTATTGAAGGATAAAGAATTTGTAGACTATCATGTATACGGAAGACAGCATGAGTACTTTCCGCTGGTTTCAAAAGAACAGTACTCCGGGAAAACTATGAAGAGCCTTGTGAAAAACTATTTTAAAGGTTCTTACAAAAGTGCCGTTTCATTTTTAGTTGAAAAAAATGAAATGACAGTAGAAGATCTTGAAATGTTATTAGATGAACTTAAAAAGAAAGACTAATACCTATGGAAGCAATACTTTTATACTTTGGGAAAACTATTTTATGTTCAGGTGTAACATTTTTGTATTATCAGTTGTCATTAAAAGACAAGACATTCCATCATTATAACAGATTTTATCTGCTGGGTGCAATTGTGATCTCACTTTTGTTGCCACTCATCAGAATAGATGATTTTACGATAGAGGTAAATAATGATATGTATATGCTTCTTGACAAGATTCAGAATTTTAACACAGAAAAAAACATAGACAATGGTAACCTTTATTTTAACATTATTTTTTCAGCTCTGGGACTGGTTTCTCTCTATTTTTTAGGGAAACTGTTGTATGGGATTTTCAAAATCCAGCAGTTTAAAAACCAATTTCAGAAAGAAAGTTTTGACGGGATCAATTTTTACCGTACAGACCTTACCGAAGCTCCATTTTCTTATTTTAAAAACCTGTTTTGGAAGAATACAATCACATTGAATTCTGATATCGGAAAACAGATTTTAAAGCATGAAATGGTACATATTGAGCAGAAACATTCCTTTGATAAAATCTTTATCGAGATTATTACCTCTGTTTTCTGGTTCAATCCGTTCTTTCATCTCATTAAAAGAGAAATTAATCTAATCCATGAATATCTGGCTGATAAAAAAGCCGTAAAACAATCGGACACCAAAGCATTTGCGCAGATGCTTTTAGCAAGCCACTTTTCCGGAACACAGTTGCCTGTTACCAGTCCGTTTCTAAGTTCAAACCTTAAAAAAAGACTTAAGATGTTACAAAAACCAAAAACCAAATTCGGATATGCGCGAAGAATTTTTGCCTTGCCGGTTGTATTCTCTATCGCTTTTGCTTATCTGGTAAATGCTAAAAACAGAGAAATTGAAGAAACAAACCTTTCCATTAAAAAAGTAGTTTCAGAAATTAAGAAAGATACAATAAGACCTGAAAAATCGGGTCAGGAAAAAATTGCAGAACTGAAAACCGTCTCGCCTGAAGACCACACAAAAATTTCAGGACTTGAAAAGAAAATAAAAGAAAAAGAGAAAGAACTGGAAGGTTTGGATCCCGAAAGTGATCTTTTCAGCGATAAAATAGAAGAAATAAGCAATCTGGCTTCAGAGATAGGAGAAATTGCTTCAAAAGTTGAAGTGGATAAGTATTTCAATTCTGCTGAATGGAAGAATCAGATGAAGGAGCTTGAGAATATGGAACCTCTCAGTAAAAAAGAGCTTCGGAAAATAGAAAGAGCAGCAAAAAAAGCGGAAAAAGCAGCTGCAAAAATAGGAGAATTGCCAATTCCTCCGGCACCACCTAAAGCGCCAAAAGAACCGAAAATAACCTATTTTAAAACAAACAGAGTTGTTAATTATAATGATCTGAGCGCTCAGGAAAAAGAAGAGGTACGCAAAGCAATGGCCGAAGCTAAAAAAGCAATGAAAGAAGCCACTAAGGCCAGAATAGAAGGAGAAAAAGCACGGGTAGAAGGCGACAGAGCACGCGCTGAAGGCGATAGAATCAGAGTACAGAGTGAAAGAATCCGAATTGATGCGGACAGAATCAGAAAAGAAGCTGAAAAAGCCCGCGTGGAAGCAGAAAAAACAGCACAAAATTTCAGAGGAGGTAATTTTACGATGGTAAGTTCTTCTCCTAACGTGATGGTAATGCATGCTGATTTTATTAAAAAAGATGGGAGCGGCAACATTTCAATGAATGGAGTGAAAAAATTCAATATAAGTGCCGGAGACGATTACAGATACAAATACTATATAGACGGAAGAGAGAGTTCCAAAGAAGATATTAATACTCTAAAACCTGACAATATTGCAAGTATGAGAGTTATTAAAGGAAGTCTTGTAAAAGGGACAGAAGGGGAAATAAGAATTGAAACAAAGAAATAAAGTTCCATCAGGCTTTGTCAGTTTCAGATTGGCAAAGCCTTTTTAATACGATTTAGCATAAATTATGGGAAAAAAATATTTGATTTTACTAGCATTTTTAGGGGTATTTGCCCATGCACAAGTCAACAGATTCTTTTATGACTATAAATACATCGCTGATTCTACCAATAAAGCAGATGTGAAAAGTGATGTAATGTTTCTGGACATTGATAAAAATGGGTCTAAATATTACAGCAGAGAAAAATTTGCTTCAGATTCTGCAACAAAAGCAGATATTGCAAAGCAGATGAAAGGAGGATTTGGGGGAAGTATTAATATCAAAAAAAGTATAAAACCCGGTACAATTTTTTCAACGGTTACAAAAAAGTATCCAGATTACAGTGTCTCATTCTCAGAAAACATTGGAAATACCAGCTATAAAATGCCGGAAGATCAAAAACCTGAATGGAAAATACTTCCTGAAAAGCAGAAAATCGGAGAGTATAATACCCAAAAAGCAACTACCAATTATGGAGGAAGAAGTTGGGTAGCATGGTTTTCCACAGACATTCCTTTTCAGGATGGTCCTTATAAATTCTATGGACTGCCGGGACTTATTGTTAAAATTGAGGATACCACAGGCTCACATATAATGACTCTAATCGGTAACAAGAAAACAGAAGCAGCATCGCAGGAAGATCTTCAAATACCAGGCCTCACTACAATAGGTTTGGGAGGTAAAGAAATAGAGATCAGCAAAAAGCAGTTTAAAAAAGCCTGGAAAGATTATCTTACTGATCCTACAAAAGATATGAAGCAAACCATGAGCACGCTTCCGGCAGGAGCTGTAGTGCAAATGAAAAACCAGGATGGTAAAAGCATTGATATGAATGAAATGTACAGGAATATTGAAAAAAGAGCAAAAGAAGACCAATTAAAAAATAACAATAAAATAGAACCGGATTTGTTCAAGTAAAATTATATATTTTCTAATATCTGCAGGATGGCATTTTTGTCATCCTGTTTTTTATTTTAACAAAAGAGATTAAGGAAAAAGGTGATAAATATCAATTCATCATGTTATGATATATTTAGTATCTTCAATGGACAATAAGTAATAGCAACCAACGTTATATCTCATGACAGAAAAGGAAAAATGTGCAGCCGGGCTTTTATACAATGCCAATTATGATAAAGAACTGATTCAGGAACGTATTGTCTGCAAAGATCTGTGCCAGGAATACAATGGTCTGAAAAACTCAGATACAGAAAACAGATACAGACTGCTCAGAAAGATTATTGGCAGTATAAAAGAAAATATCTGCATAGAACCCAATTTCTGGTGCGACTACGGATATAATATAAAAGCAGGGGAGAACTTCTATGCCAATCATAATCTTGTTATTCTGGACTGCGCTAAAGTAGAGTTTGGTGATAACGTGTTTATCGGGCCCAACTGCAGTTTTTATACAGCAGGCCATCCGCTTGATGTACAGCAAAGGAACGAAGGTCTGGAATATGCACATCCGATCAAAGTAGGGGATAATGTATGGTTGGGAGGAAATGTGATTGTACTTCCGGGTGTTTCTATCGGAAATAATTCGGTGATTGGAGCAGGAAGTGTTGTCACAAAGGATATTCCGGACAATGCAGTAGCTGTGGGAAATCCATGTAAGGTTGTTAAATTTATAACAGAAAAAAACTAAAAACTATAGTAAACTAACCATGAAAAAAATGATCATTCTATTCAGTCTTCTATTGGCTGTAATGACTAATGCACAGAATCAAAGATTTATCTACGAGTACAAATTTATCACAGACTCTACCGCGAGAGATAAAGAGCTGAGTGAAACCATGTACCTTGAAGTAGCTTCCAAGGGATCCAAATTTTACAGTAAAGATTATTTTCAGTCCGACTCCACGATGAGAGCTATCACTGAGAAAGATACTCAAAGCTTAAATATTAACCTTGGAAACTTTAAATTTAAAGGTAAAATACGCTACAACATTGAAAAAATGTATCCTGAATATTCTACCAACTTCTTTACTACTCTGGGTTCTGATGAATACCAGGTAGAGGAAAAGAGAAAACAGAACTGGAAGATTCTTCCGGAAAAAGAAAAAATAGGAGAATTTAATACCCAAAAGGCTGTTTGTGATTTTGCCGGCAGAAAATGGACGGCCTGGTTCACTACAGATCTTCCCATTCAGGATGGGCCCTACAAGTTTTATGGACTTCCGGGATTGATTGTAAAAGTGGAAGATAATACCCATTCGCATTCATTCGAATTAAAAGGCAGCCAGAAACTTCCGGCTGGATATGAATGGAAGAGTACCAAAGATAAAGAGCGTTATCATACACTTATCACACTCAACGAAGCAAAATTTAAAAAAGCTTTTAATGATTACCGTCAGGATCCTATGAAGAGTCAAAAACAAATGCTGGCCCAAGGAACCATTATTGAGATGAGAGACAGTACAGGAAAAATACTGGACCCGGTACAGGCAAGCAGAGATCAGGAAGCAATGGCCAAAGCCAATATTAAAAAACAGAATAATATTCTTGAACTGGATCTGCTGAAATAAACTTAAAACATAAAAAAAAAAATCCCGGAACATTGTTCCGGGATTTTTTATATCTGAATAAGGATCAGTGATTATGCTAATTTCTGAGAATCTGCAATAAACTGAGCCAATCCGCTGTCTGTTAATGGGTGCTTCAATAAGCTCAAGATCGGAGGAAGTGGAGATGTGATAACATCTGCTCCGATTTTAGCACAGTCGATGATGTGCATAGAGTGACGGATAGAAGCTGCTAAGATTTCAGTTTCGTACATATAGTTATCGAAAATTAATCTGATTTCCTGAATAAGGTTCAGACCGTCTGTAGAAATATCATCTAATCTTCCTAAGAATGGAGAAACATAAGTTGCTCCTGCTTTTGCTGCCAAAAGAGCCTGTCCCGGAGAGAAGATCAAAGTACAGTTTGTTTTGATACCTTTATCAGAAAAATATTTTAAAGCTTTGATTCCGTCTTTGATCATCGGAATTTTAACAACGATATTCGGGTGAATAGCAGCCAATTCGTCTCCTTCCTTAATCATTTCTTCATACGTTGTAGAAAGAACTTCCGCAGAAATATCTCCGTCTACAAGTTCGCAGATCGTTTTATAATGGTTTTTGATCGCTTCAGCTCCCTGAATTCCTTCTTTTGCCATTAATGAAGGATTGGTAGTTACACCATCTAAGATCCCAAGATCTCTTGCTTCCTTGATTTGCTCTAAATTAGCTGTGTCAATAAAAAATTTCATTTTGATAAATAGATTTATTGATACAAAGATAGGGAATTAATTGGGTTCTGAGGTATGAATTTTAAGTTACGGGATTCGGGATTTTGAGTTACGGGGTATATGGGTTTGAGAGTTTGAATGTAGGAGAGTGAGTGAGTTTGAGAGTGATTGTTTTATAAAATAATAAAAAAGAAATTTTATACCTATTCCTCAAACTGTTATTTTTGCTTCTAGCTTCTAGCTTCTAGCTTCTAGCTTCTAGCTTCTAGCTTCTAGCTTCTAGCTTCTAGCTTCTAGCTTCTAGCTTTCAGCCTAACTAGTTTAAATTTACCATCCATGAAAAACAAAAGCTTCACTGCCACATTGGAAATCATAGGAATTAATCCTTTTGTTTTTATTCCTGAAGAAATTCTTGAAGAAATTTTTAATGAATCAGGGAGAAATAAAAGTCCCATTGCTGTAAAAGGAACTGTGAATGGGAAAGAATTTAAGCAAAACCTGATGAAATACCTGGGAGAATGGAGGCTGTATGTGAACCTGATCATGCTGAAAAACTCTCCGAAAAGAATAGGAGAAGTTATTGAAGTTGTTCTGGAATACGATGATTCCGACAGAAGTATTTCTATCCATCCTCAATTAGAAAAAGCAATTAAAGAAAGTACTGTGGCAACAGCGAATTTTGAAAACCTGATTCCTTCAAGAAGACATGAGCTGATCCGGTATATCAATAATTTAAAAACTGAAGCCAGTATTCAGAGAAACATTGATAAAATTATCAGGCATCTGCATGGTGAAACAGATTTTTTCGGAAAGATGATTGAGTAGGATCATAGCAAGACAAAATTTCAAATAATACAGGAAATCTGGAATTAAAAAAGAGAAAGCGACAATGTCCCTGATGAAGCTTTATGATATACATATGCTTAGAAAGAATCAATGAAATTGATTCCATCCTTGACTTCCTCAAAAATTTAACAGCATTTACTCAATCTTTGCGTTAAATTTAAATCATGATTTTTGATAGTAAAACATATATAAATAAACAAAAAGACCGGAAAAATTTTCCGGTCTTTTTATTTACTAAGAATTTAATGTTTTGCTAAGCTTTACAGCATCCTGATTGGTAGGATCATACTGTATAGATTTTGCAATGTGCTCTTTTGCTTTATTAGGATCAGTTTGCTGTTCTGTAAAGGCAAGATAGAAATAAGCGTATGCCAGATTCTTCTTATTTTGCTCTACTTCTTCAGGTTTTACTGTTGCAATATACTTTTCGTAAGCAATTTTTGCATTGGCATCATCTTTTGCAGACTGATAGGCATAAGCCTGGCTGTAATAAGATGGAGCCCAGTCTGGTAATAAAACAGATATTTTCTTCCAGGTGTCAATGGCATTGGGCCAGTCTGAAGCTTCCTGATAAGCATTAGCCAGTTTTGCTAATGATTCTGCATCTTTTGGATTGGCTGCGATCTGTTTTTTAAGACCTTCAATAGTTGGGTTAGTGGTTTGACTCGTTGAGGCCGAAGTTTCCGGCTGCGTTGTTTGTGCGTTTACAAAACTTACACTTCCTGCTAGTATTAAACCTAAAAATAGACTTCTACTATTAATTTTGCTCATTTTCATAATCTTATATTTTAAATTCGAAAATCTAAAATTCAATAATAATTCCACAAAATCTAAAATTTTAGAGGCTTTAAGTTTTTTTAGAAAATATTAACGGGATTGATGTTTTTTTTAGTTTAATTTTTGATTCGTTCATCTTTGAAGCTATCTTTGTGATTCATTTTTTTATTAATATCTATAATTTCGCCATATGAACATTATATTAGCTTCAACGTCCACCCTTTTTGGTGGAGAATATCTGGAATACTTAAGAGAAGAATTAATCCAATTATACAAGGGAATTGACGAAATTGTATTTATCCCTTTCGCAAGGCCAGGCGGGATTTCCCATGATGACTATACTGCTAAAGCACGCTCTTTCTTTGAAACCATCCATATAAAAGTAAAAGGGCTTCATGAATTTGAAGATAAAAAAGAAGCCATTCATCAGGCAAAAGGGTTCTTTACCGGAGGTGGAAATACTTTTTTATTGGTTAAAACATTACACGAAGAAGGGCTGATGTCTGTCCTGAAAGAAAATGTATCAGGAGGAAAAGCTTATCTTGGATGCAGTGCAGGCAGCAATATCGGAGGTCAGAATATGAAAACGACGAATGATATGCCGATTGTATACCCACCAAGTTTCGACTGTATGGGATTGGTTCCTTTTAATCTCAATCCCCATTACCTTGACCCCAATCCGGATTTGAAACATAATGGAGAAACCAGAGAAACCCGTATTCAGGAATTCCTTACCCAAAATGATATCAAAGTGGTAGGGCTTAGAGAAGGAAACTGGATCCGAAGAACAAATGATTCCATTACTGTGGAAGGAAGTGAACTGACCAGAATTTTTGAAAAAGGGAAAGAGCCTTACGAAATAGAATCAGGAAGCAGCCTTTAATGAATAAAGAAGAAATCAACCTTTTCATAGAACGTAATCTCACTAATTTTTCAGTGAACAGCACCGGATGGAATGATCTGATCCGGAACTTGCTGCATGAATTCGCCGTTGCAGGCTGGAATATGGATCATCGTGTCTTTGGAAAAGAAAAGTTTGGTGAATTGAGATGTTATACCTATTCTGAAGATGAAACGCTCAACGACAAACTTAAAAAGATCAAAAGTAAATATTCAGAGCTGTCTGTCAGGACGTGTGAGATCTGTGGAGAAGAAGGTAAGATGAGAACAATCGGTTCATGGCAGACCACATTGTGCCTGAATCACTTTCTGGAACAGCAGCCCGTTATTGAAATTGATGACAAACAGAATATCAAAAGAAGCAATGAGACTGTTCTGAATATTAAAAACGTTGTTAAAGCTGAGGTAGAATATGATCTTCAGAGATTGTGTCTTTACACAGGACAGAATGATTGGGAAGGAAAGAAATATTTTTCATGGCAGGAACCTAACTATTATCTGCTTTTAAGAACAATTCCTTTATCATTGTTTCCGAAAGACAGACAGCAGGAAATTTCTACATTGTTTCAAAGCTTGACTGACTGTGAAGTATGTGGTCATAAAGCAGTTTACCAAAAAAACTGTTTACGTTGCCATAATGAACCCTGGAATGATTCCGGATATTTTATTCAGGATTATGGTGATCAATCAAACTATATCAAAGAATGCCAGATGGATATTTTCATAGATGAAGATGATTATGAAAAATATTTTAAACATGATCGTTCATTTGAAAAATCTCCTGACCATCAGATTCTTTTCAGTTCCGATGACCTCATTGAGTATAAAAAGCTTTTATTTTAACTATATTTGATTAGAATTAAATAGAGCAAAAGGTTCAGCTACCGGCTAGCATCAATAGTCTTGCGAACTGTATTTGATACCTGCTTGCTTAGATCCAAACAACAATGCAATGAAAAAAACACTTGCTGTTCTTGTGCTTTCTGTACAGATAGTTGCTGCACAGAATATAGCCCAAAAATTAGATAAAGTAACAAAGGATCTTATGGATTCTTCGGGAGCAGTATCTTCCGGTTTATCTTTTTATGTTTCCGATGAAAATGGTAATTTCATATATGAATATCAGGGGAATAAGGGGTTTTCTACTGCTTCTACACAAAAGATTTTCACAGCAGGGGCAGCACTTGAAACATTAGGAAAAAACTATACTTTCACCACCACTTCAAGCTATTCCGGAAATATCTTCGGAGGAACGCTGAACGGCAATCTTTTTATCAGCTCCAACGGTGATCCTACATTAGGAAGCTGGAGGTATGATGCCTATAAACCTGAAAATTTTAAAAAGAAACTGATTGATGCCATTAAAAATTCAGGAATCTCAAAAATATCCGGTGATCTGGTGATTGATGATTCTTATTTTGACCATCAGACGATTCCGGGAGGCTGGCCGTGGGATGACCTTGGAAATTACTATGGAGCCGGAGTTTGGGGAATCAACTGGAAAGAAAATCAGTTTGATATCAATATCAACGGAACTGATTTTAAAAGCTTTTCTTATCCGTTGGAAGGTGTAAAGTGGCTCAATGATCTTAAAGCAGGAGGAAACTCGGATCAAAGTCTGATTTTTACTGCTCCTCATTCTGATGTTGCTTTGATTAATGGAATGCTTCCTGCGGGAAAAACAGTAACCGTTTCCGGTTCTACTCCTAATCCGCCACTACAGTTGGCTGCAGAAGTAAAACAATGGCTGAAAGAATCAGGAATTGAACTTTCAGGAAAAGCAGTCACGAATTCTCAACTTGAAATAGAAGGGAAAATGGCTTTGGCAGCTCCTAAAAATAATATTCTCCTGACTTATCAATCTCCGACTTTAGATAAAATTGTCTATTGGTTTTTAAGAAAAAGTGTCAATCTGTACGGAGAAACGTTAATTAAAACTTTAGGAAAAGAGAAAAAAGGAAATTCAAGTTTTAAAAGTGGTGTTTCCTATCTGAAAGAATTCTGGAAATCTAAAGGAATTAATCCTAATATGATCAATTTTGCTGATGGAAGCGGGCTTTCTCCACAGAATTATGTGGCAGCAAAGGCAGAAGTTCAGGCACTTTTATATGCTAAAAAGCAATCGTGGTTTGAGGCTTATTACGATGGATTCCCGGTTCAGGATAATGGAATGAAGATGAAAAGCGGAACGATGAGAGATACCAAATCTTTCGCAGGATATCACACCGCAAAAGATGGAAAAAAATATGTATTTTCGATTATCATCAACAATTATCAGGGAAGTGGAAATACTGAGCTGCAGAAAATCCTGAATGTTTTAAAATAAAATACTTTGAGAAAATCCATACTCACCAGACTGAATAACTGGATCATTTTTGTTGTGATGACTACTTTGGTGATTGCTATTGTAGTAGCATCAACATCGCTTATTAATTTTCTCAGAAAAGAGGAGATCAAAAGGATCAGTCTTCTTTCCAAAGCAATTAGAATACAGCAGGAGGTAAAGACTCCGGATACCGATGTGCTGGATCTGCTGCCAGATATTCTGAATATTAACAATACCATTCCGTTTATCGTAACAGATAAGTTCAAAAATCCAATCCTTGATCTCGGATACTATAGAAATATTCCTGAAAGTACGATTAAGGATCCTGAGAAACTGCAGGATCTGATCCGGAATATGGAGAAAAACTATGATCCTATTGAGATCAAAGTGCCGGATGGAAATAATCAGTTTGTCTATTATGATAATTCACGTCTGCTTAATAATCTTCGGTATTCACCCTATATTTTAGGACTGTTTATTTTACTGTATTTTGGTTTTTCTTTCTGGTTTTTCAGAACGATAAAGAAAACAGATGAAGGCTATCTTTGGGCAGGTTTGGCTAAGGAAACAGCGCATCAGATAGGAACACCTTTATCTTCTATGATTGGTTGGATAGAAATTATGAAGTTGGACAATCCGGATTCAGACGGGGTACATGAAATTGAAAAAGATATTGAAAGACTGAGAACAATTTCAGAGAGATTCTCAAAAATCGGTTCTATTCCTGAGCTGAACGACAGAAATTTCAATGAAACCATTCAGGAGAATTATGACTATTTGAAAACAAGAATTTCAAGGAAAATCAATTTTACACTTAATCTTCCAACATATACCGTTCTGGTTCCTCATAACAAAATTCTGATGAGCTGGGTGATTGAAAATCTGGTGAAAAATGCTGTAGATGCCATGAAAGGAGAAGGGGCAATCACCATGTCTGTTTTTGAAAGAAATAAAAATATCCTCGTTGAAGTAAAAGACAACGGAAGCGGAATGACAAAACAACAGGCCCGGAATGCTTTTAATCCAGGGTATTCTACCAAAAAAAGAGGCTGGGGATTGGGGTTGTCGTTAGCAAGAAGGGTAATTCATGAATATCATAATGGTGATATCAAAATTTCCCAGACTGAAGTAGGAAAGGGAAGTACTTTTAGAATAACAATCAGAAAGGAGGAAAATCTTTAATTGCAAATTTCTTTTACAAATAAGAAACCTAACAGGTTTTCAAAACCTGTTAGGTTTGAATATTCAAGAATAAAGTTATCAGAGTAAGAAAATAAAAAGCGGGGAAATTTCCCCGCTTTTCTCTTTATTTTTTACCAGTAAGCCACTGGGTCTGTAGTTTCAGTTCTTCCGGAGTTGGATTCGCCTTAAATGTAGGCGTTTCCATGGTCATTTTATCCAGAATAGCCTTTCCTTTCAATGTCATTTTCTCTTTCTTACCGGCATTGTCTCTTAAAATGGTTACCGTAACTTCCTGTCCGTCTTTGATGGTTCTGGTATAACCAATAAAATCCTGTACTTTTTTGATGTCTACTGTTCTTCCGTCTAAAGCAAGTACCTGGTCAGTGATTTTGAATCCGATACTTTTTGCAAATGGAGATAATGCAGAATGATCGTCAAAAGCAAAAGCATTGGTCTTCTCATCAAAACCTGTCTGGTTCGGATCCTTAATGAACCAGAAAAGAGGCTGGCTTTCCTGCTTTTTAATATCTACCCCTACCATGCTCAGATACTGGGCATAAGGTGTTGGCTGGTTTCCTGCAATATATTTGTTATAGAAATCCTTTACCTGAGGATATCCGGTTACTGTTACCAGTTCGTCAATCAGTTTATCATCTTTGAAAGGTTTATTTTCACCAAATCTTTGAGACAGTTTTCTGATCATATCACGGTATCCCATTTCTCCGTTGGACAATTTTCTAAGCTCGATGTCTAAACACATGGCTAAAAGCGCTCCTTTTTCATATACGTTTCTGTACTGATCTTTGTAAGGCTCTACCAATACATTTTTGCTCATTACCGTAAATGGCATTGTATCATCATAGCTCTTGGAGTTGGCAATTTTTTCGCCGATTCTTTCAAGGAACTGATCTTTATTAATCAAACCTTCCTGAATCTGGAATAAGTTGGCAAAATATTCCGTTCCGCCTTCGTACATCCATAAGTGCTGAGACATTTTCGGATCTGCATAATCGAAATAGTGAATTTCTTCAGAGTGTGTCTTCAGAGGGTTTACAGTATGGAAAAATTCGTGGGAAACTACATCTGTAATGGTATTGTCAATAGCATCTTTCGGCATTGCTTCAGGAAGAACCACACTTGTAGATTCGTGGTGCTCCAATGCTCCGAAACCTTTTACTTTAGGCCCATCACCACCGGAAAGATAAAGCATGATAGCATACTTTTTATTGGTATTCATATCCCCCAGGAATTTCTTCTGGGCAACAACCATTTTCTCAAGATTGTCTTTGAAATCTGCTGCTTTATATTTTCCTGTCGGAGAATATACACCCAGTACAAGATCCATTCCTCCTGCGTTGAAGGTAATATAATCCGGTTTGGTGTACATCAATGGAGAATCTGTCACTTTAGCATAGTTAGCCAGAGTAAACGTATCTGTATTCTCAGATTTATCCTGATCTACCAACGCTGTGGTTCCATAAAAATCGGTTGGTTTCTGAACCACCAGCTGATAAGGAACATCCTGCATATTCTCAATATATCCTATGAATCCATGAGTATTGATCATGTATACTTTTCCTGCTTCAATATCAGTTCCTGAAGGAGAAAATACGGCTTTATGCTTTGATGTATCTAATTCATCATCAAAACTGTCATTCACAAGATATGAGATTTTGGAAAGCGCCTGAGCATTTTTCAAGGAATAAGTATTGTCATTTACTTTAGTATAAGTAAGTTCTTTTCCTTTATTATCGTAAAATTTGATTCCTTCGATGAATCTTCCGTAGTCGTCTACAGAATAAGTACCTGGAACCGTTTTTGGGAAATGAAATTTAATATCTCCGGATTTCATTTTCGGAAATTCCATGGTAACGGCTACTTTATCATCTTTTACATTAACAAGGTCAATGGTAGTTTTTATAGACTGAGCATTTGCTAAAAAAGCAGCAAAAATACCAAGGCTAAGTACTGTTTTTCTCATTAGGTTTAAATTAATAGTTAAATAGTTGCTTTTTTTCTGAATTTGTTACGAAGAAAGTATTAAACTTTTCTTAAAATTTTAAGATCAAAAAAGCGAAAGGCAAATTTGTGGGTGTGCAAACTTGCCTTTTTCTTTATTGAGTATTCTTATAATTGATATAATAGTTCGGATTTAGCTCAACCGGAGTGCTCTTTTTAAGCTTCACAGTCTGCCATTCTTCCGTTGGATTTATGGTCTGATCACCATTGATGATGATTGGTAATTTCAGGTTTTTTACCACATCCGTATAACGGAACTTTAAAGTATCTCCATTTTGAACATACTCAAGGGTTGGTATTTTTATCGTTCTCAGATACTGATCAAAAACCGTTGAAAAATCAATCCCTGATTTTGAGGAAATATAATTTTCTATCTGCTGCGTGGTAACAGTCTGATGATAAAAGTCTTTATTTAGACCTCTCAGGATTTGTCTGAATTTTTCATCATCATTAATAACCTGTCTGATGGTATGGATCATATTGCCTCCTTTTGGATACATATCTCCGCTACCTTCATTCCTTACACCATATTTTCCGATAATAGGAATGTCATTGTCGATCCCATTTCTGGTTCCCTGAACATAGGTTTCAGCAGATTTTTTGTCCATATATTTTTCCGTGAAAAGAGTCTCGGAATAGTTGGTGAAACTTTCATGGATCCACATATCAGCCTGGTCTTTTGCTGTAATATTATTGGCGAACCATTCGTGACCGCTTTCATGAATGATAATGAAATCCCAGTTTAACCCAACTCCTGTCCCTGAAAGGTCTCTGCCAAGATAGCCGTTCTGATATTTATTTCCATAGGCTACATTACTCTGATGTTCCATACCAAGGTGAGGAGACTCTACAAGTTTGTATGAATCTTCATAAAACGGATATGGACCAAACCAGTATTCAAAAGCTGATAGCATAGGTTTTACCTGCTCAAACTGTTTCTTTGCCTTGTCCAGATTATAGTCAATTACCCAATAATCCAGATCCAGTTTTCCTTTTTCACCCTCAAATGTATCTTTGAAGTTTACATATTTTCCTATACTTGGGATAATGGAGTAGGCGTTGATAGGATTTTTAACCTCCCAGGTATAAGTGGTTTTATTGCCTGTTGTTTTTTTATCAGTGAGTCTGCCATTACCCACACCTACCAGATCATTGGGAGTAACAATTTTCATAATGATCCCGTTATCAGGTTCATCGCTCCAGATATCTTTGGTAGGAAGCCATATGGAAGCTCCTATTCCTTCGTCAGCAGCAGTCATCCATGGATTTCCTTTTTCGTCTTTAGTGAAAACCCATCCGCCATCCCACGGTGCTTTTTTAGCTATGGTAGGCTTTCCGGAATAGGTAACGTTAATGCTATATTTTTCACCTTTTTTGAATTTCTTATTCGTTGTAATGAAAATAAAGTCACCATCATGCTTATAATTGGCAATAGGGAAATTTCCTTCCACCTTATCCGCTTTCATTGGTTGTTGAAGGTCAATCTGGAAAACAGGATTGGTAACATCTTTGATGATCTCAAAACTGATTTTATTATTTCCTTTAATGCTTTTCTGCTCAAAATCAGGTTCTACGGAAAGATCATATTTTTTGACATCCCAAAAATTTCTGAACTCCGTATTAGAACCTTTTAAAGTATCCTGTTTGGTGAAAACCTTATCCTTTTCAAAGAGTTGTCCGAAAACCAGCCCTGATGCAAATAAGAGTGTATATGACAATTTTTTCATTTAAACTTATATTAAATCTTTTCAAAAGTATAAAATTAAATTAAATAGGACATGCTGGAAATCAAATTAAATACAGATTTTAAGAAGACATAAAAAAAGCCCGGTCATTGCCGGGCTGTAAAAACTGATTAGGTTTTATTTTTTGATGAACTTCAGATTTGAAGTCGTTCCTTTATCTTCAATCGAAATAATATAAGCTCCTGTACTTAGATTTGATACAGAGATTTTATTATCATTAATCTGGCCATTCATTACTTTCTGACCAGCCATATTGGTAATGATATACTGAGCTTTAGATGAAATCTGGGTTACATTCAATACATCACTTGCCGGGTTAGGGTAGATCTGGATTGAGTTCTTGTCTTTCACTGTCTCACTGGTAGAAAGCTGTTGCTGAATCAATACCGGATAATCCTCAACTTCACCATATTGCTGGTTGCTGCATCCGCTACTTGGCTGACTTTCATATCCTAATACCACTCTCATAATTACGTTTCCTCCGGTATAAGCATCTGCCGGTACGGAGAATGTTCCGGAAACAGGTGATACGATACTAGCTGCACTGGTGTAGATGACTTCAGAAGAAGAGAATACTCCGTCTTTGTTAAAGTCTATCCATGCTGTTACGCCGTCATTATACTGAGCACCTGTCCATCCTTTGGTTATACTTACATTATTCCCTGTAGATCCGGACATAAGGGTAATCAGTTTCGAAGGATCTGTAGTATAGTCTGTGTAAGGTGTATTACTGCTGCTGTTTGAAACAGGGTTCATTCCGGCACCGGTTACCGTAACATTGGAAATATACTCGTCAGCAGCATTTGTTCCTGTGATTGAACACTTAGCAAATGGAGACGTTGTAAAATTCGTTGATGCTGAATAAGAACCAACAGAAGCACTACAAACATTAGCTACCTGTACTTCATATTGAGTAGCTTCAGTAAGTCCTGAAATGTTATAGGCATTTGTTGAAACAGGTACTGTAGTCCATGTTGCTGTTCCTACTTTTCTATACATTACGGAGTATGTTGCTCCTACTAATGCTGTCCAGTTTACTGATGCAGAAGTTCTTGTAATACCGGTTACTGTAATTCCTGTTGGAGCAGATGTTGTACAAGCACTTGCAGATGCGGATACGGTAGCATTTCCAACAGCATAGAATACATTATCAATGGCGCTTACTCTTATTTTTACGCTGGCACCTGTTGCCAAAGAAGAGAACGAAAACGGCTCAGATCCGTCATTCGCTGTAGATGGACTGATAACGGTCCATGTCGTTCCATTGTCTGTAGTATAATCTATTTTAACGTTTTGTACATTATATGGAGCGTTATTGGTGTTTACCACATCCCAGGTAACCGCTCCAGGTGTATTATTATAAACAGTAGTTGATGTCACTTTAAAAGGTCCCTCATTTCCTATATCCACTTTCATCAGACTGCTTTGTGTCTGTTGTTGTGCAGCATCCGGATTATTATCTCTTACGGTTACTTTGAAATTCATTGTTCTCGGGATATTGGATACTGTCTCCCAATCTACCGCACTGGTAAGAGTACCGTTAAGAACGTTTGTGAATTTAGGGAAATAACGGGTAGGCGAGGTTGTAGGCATTAGAGATCTGAAATTCGCTCCATTATTTCTGGTTGCACTTACTGGTCCAAAAGCAGATGTAGCCAGATCATATTGTTCCCAGGTATAAGTCATAGGATCATTTTGTGTATCTGTTGCAGAAGCTGTTAACACAAAAGCTGTTCCTTTAGGGATCATTTTATTAGCCATTGGCTGAATAGAAGGAGGGGTATTGGCTACATTAGTAATAATTCCACAGTCCTGAGCATTAACATAGGTACCTACTTCTTCAATATTTTTAGTATGAAAATAAGCATCAGAATGCATCTGAACATTATAGTTGGTAATACCGGCATATCCCATAATTGAAGATCCAGATCCCGGCTCCATGTGAGCACCATGTAAAGCAATAGACATCGTATGTGCTGCACCGAACTGGTGGCCAATCTCATGCGCTACAAAATCGATATCATAATTGTCTCCAAAAGGCTGATCCGGAGTAGAAGGAGAAGTAATTCCCGCTCCTTTAGAAGTAGCATCATTATTACTTGCAGGGTTTCTGCAGACATTTCCTACATCTCCGGCGCTTCCACCACCACCTCTGTGGCCAAAGAAATGTCCTATATCATAAGCAGCATTACCTACACCGGCAGTATTGGTAAGCGTTTGCTGAAGCTGAAGATTCCATGCACCGGGAGCGCTATAGGTTCCGTTTGAATTAGCGATTACATTTGAATAAGGGTCCGTAGCGGGATCTGCAAATATAAGTTGGGGAAGATCCTGTACAATCATATGGATTCCAAAATCTTTTTCAAAAACACCATTTACACGGTTCATGGTAGCGTTAATACGTGCTGCAGCCAAAGGAACACTTCCGGCAAGTTGCGTATATTCACCGTTTACGGAGATGGCAATTCTGTAGGTTCTGTATTTTTGTTCATTACTTTTATTAGCGTTCCCTAACCCCTTTAAAACATTTTTTGTTTTAAGCAGTTTATTCATTTCTTTCTTTACCTTTTCAGGTTCAGAAGTTCTACATTCGAAAGGGTCTTCATGAGATTTATTAGATTTGAAAAAGACTCCATATACATCCTTTTCTTTATTGATTGGTTCTATGAATTCGTATTTTCCTGTATCAGTATTGAATGTCATAGACTGGAAATCGTTTGGCGCTGTACTGAAGCGGATTTGTTTATGTGGATTATCCAGTCCGATACCTGCATATGCTCCTAATTCATATCTGTCTGCCATAGATTTCTCTACTACCGGCGAACTGTACACTGAAAACCTTTCAATTCTTCCATCTGCTGTAGGGATAGAAACGATTACAGCACTTCCTCCTTTTCCTGCTTCAGGAGCATTCTTTAGTTGATCTCTTAATGCAGAAAGATCAAATTTGTAGGCATATTCTACTTTTACTTCTTTTCTTACTTGCGTAACTTTTTCCGAGACAGGTTCCCAGCGTTGTGCCTGTAAACCACCCAGACTTAAAGCCAAAGCACAGACGAAAATAATTTTCTTTTTCATATTTTTTTATTGATTGTTATTAAGGTTTTAAATATAGTATATTTTTTTAAATCTTTGGTTAGTGATACATTGTTAATTACTCCCAACTTTATAATTTTAGTTGAATTTTATCGTTATTTTTAATTATATTAAGAATAAATATAATTAATGTTAATTTTTTTTAAATAAAAAAAGTGCTACCATTCAATTGAATAGTAGCACTTAAGCTTTTATTAGTAAAAAATACTTTTATTTCTGTACTGCAGGAAGATTTCCGTTGCTCTTCTGTACTTTTTTATAAGTGAAGGTACACATCATAATACTGAATTCATATAAGATAAGGAGCGGGAATGCAGCCATTAGCATACTTAGAACATCTGCCGGGGTAATAATTGCAGCCACTACCATAATCAGAACAATAGCATGACGACGGTAGGTCTTCATAAATGTAGGCGTCAGAATTCCTATACTGGTAAGGAAGTAGATCAAAATCGGGAAAAGGAAAATAACACCCATACCCAAAACCACCTGTAAAAATAAAGTGGTATAATCACTTAAATCATAAAGCGGAACGATAATGTCTGAGATCTTAAAAATAACCCCGAAATTAACGGCGAACGGAAGAATCAGGAAATAACCACATAATACTCCGGTCATGAAAAGAATCCATACCGCATTGATAATATAAATAGAATTTTTTCTCTCTCTCGGATGTAAAGCAGGACCAATAAAACGCCACAGTTCCCATACAATATAAGGAAATGCAGCCACCATTCCACCAAAAATTGAAACAGCCATCATTACATTGAACTGCTGATACAATCTCTGTACACGAACAGGGAAGTCCTTTGGAAGATGAATACTGTCTTCTCCTAAAATCATTCTTGAAAAATGATTAACCACTCTGAAAGTCGGGAAATCATTTCTGGTAGGTCCAAAAAAGATATGGTCCATAATCCAGTTGATATTAAAACCAACCACAAAAGCCGCAATTATGATAGCAATAATCGAACGGATCAGATGCCCTCTTAATTCTCCTATATGTCCAAGGAAGGACATGTCTTTACCATCACTCACAGAATAAAATTTTAAAGCGCAAATTTATAAAATATTTAATTAAATGACCGATGTTAGGTTCTAAAATTATCGTGGTACATATAAAGCAAAATCAAAATCCCTTTCTTCAATATTCATTTCTGTTAAAAGGTCTTCTGCAGCTACGTTGATTTTTTTCCACCTTTCATCATGGCTAAGATCTAGTGATTCGAAAACCCATTCTTCTTCAGTGACTTCATCCGTAACCTTTTTAAAATCTGATATTTTCTGTCTCAGTGATTCGTTGATGAACTTATTTCTGAATAACGATTCTATTTCTTCACTATATGAAAATATACGTAAATCTTCTCCGATATCTGTCAGGGACAGGCAGTCTGCAACAGAATTGAACTTTTTATCATCATAAGTACAGAAGATCAGACCTCGGACAACGAGGTCAAAATAGTCCTGACTTTTTTGATCATAGTACAGATTTCTATCATGAGTAGAATATTCAGGTCTATGATCAGGTTCCAACGGAAGATGATGCATCTTATTTCTTTGTGAATCCTGATAATCAAGATATTTTTTCAAAAATATTGGGAATAGAATCAGTAAGTAAAGAATAATCATCATAATACCTTAGAAATATTCAATAGAAAACGCTGCTCCGAAGGCATAATGCCTGAAATCTATTATTTGAATTCTAGTTAATCCCTTCGTCTAACAGTTTATGCAGGTCTATAATCCCGAAATATTTTCCGTTTTCCGTTACTACCAGCTGGCCGATATTATTTTCTTTCAGTACTTTCATGGCTTCTTTCGCCAGAGCTTCTTTTTCAATCGTTCTCGGACGGGCAGACATGATATCTTTAGCCGATACTTTACTGATATCTTCTCCTTTCATCAGCATTCTTCTCAAATCTCCATCTGTAATAACCCCAATAATCTGATCTTCATTGGTTACGACTGTGATTCCATGGCTTGAAGCACTGATGGAAATGATGACATCTCTTATGGAAGAATCTTCTGTTACCTGAGGTTTTTGCGAAGAAAGAAACTGTTCTACTTTAGAAGTAAGATTCTTTCCTAGGCTTCCTCCAGGGTGGAATTTGGCAAAATCATTAGCTTTAAAATCGTTCAGCTCCATTAAGGCAACTGCCAAAGCATCTCCCAAAGCCATTTGTATAGTTGTAGAACTTGTAGGTGCCAGTTTATTCGGACAAGCTTCAACGTCCACATGAGTATCCAGAATAACTTCTGAAAACTCAGCCAGTTTACTGGTCTTATTTCCAGTCATTCCGATCAAAGCAGAAGAATAATCCTTTAAATAAGGAACCAGATTGGCAATTTCAGGAGAATTTCCGGAATTCGAGATGCATAAAACAACATCCTGTTTCTGAATGACTCCAAGATCTCCATGAATAGCTTCCGAAGCATGCAAAAACTGAGAAGGTGTACCCGTAGAATTTAAGGTAGCCACAATTTTGTTACCCACATGGGCAGATTTCCCTATTCCTACTACAATGAGCTTTCCTTTTGCCGAGTGAATGATCTCTACAGCGTGTGCAAATTGGTCATCAATTCTGTTTTTTAATTTTTCTAGTTCAGAAATTTCTATTTCTAAAGTGCTTTTTGCAATTGATATAATGTTGGTTCTATCCATTTTATGATGATAAGGTATACAAAAAAGTTTATAAAAAACGTTATATTTTAAAAAGAATATTTAATATAAATTTTATTTTTTATAAATTCGTTCGCTTTTATTTTAAGCAGAATTTTTATAACTTTGGGTGAGATGCAAATTTAGCAATAGAAAATTAGATGAGCGCAAAAAAAGCCAATTTATCAGGCGAATTGAAAAAGTATTTTGGGTTTTCTACATTTAAGGGCCAGCAGGAACAAATTATAGACAACCTATTGAATGGGAAGGATATATTTGTTTTAATGCCTACAGGTGGCGGAAAATCATTATGTTATCAGCTTCCGGCACTTATTTCGGAAGGAACAGCAATAGTAGTTTCGCCCTTAATAGCGTTGATGAAAAATCAGGTAGATGCGGTGAACGGTCTTTCATCAGATGATGGAGTAGCACACGTACTGAATTCATCATTAAACAAAACGCAGACCAAACAGGTTTTTGACGATATCAAAAGCGGCAAAACCAAACTTCTGTATGTAGCTCCTGAATCATTAATTAAAGATGATTACCTGGATTTTTTGAAAGAAGTGAAAATTTCTTTCTTTGCTATCGACGAGGCCCACTGTATTTCAGAGTGGGGACATGATTTCAGACCGGAATACAGAAATCTGAAACAGATTATTGACAAAATCGCCAATGTACCGGTGATTGCTTTAACGGCTACTGCTACTCCTAAGGTTCAGGATGATATCCAGAAAACTTTAGGAATGACGAACGCATTGGTGTTTAAAGAAAGTTTCAACCGTCCTAATCTATATTATGAAGTATGTCCTAAAATCAATGTAGATAAGGAAATCGTTAAATTTATCAATCAACATAAAGGGAAATCAGGAATTGTTTACTGCCTGAGCCGTAGAAAAGTTGAAGAATTTGCCCAGCTTCTGCAGGTGAATGGAATCAATGCACTTCCTTATCATGCCGGTCTTGACCAAAAAGTCAGAGTAGCCAATCAGGATAAATTTCTGATGGAGGAAGTAGATGTAATTGTAGCCACGATTGCCTTCGGGATGGGAATTGATAAGCCGGATGTCCGTTTTGTAATTCATTACGACTTCCCAAAATCATTGGAAAGCTACTATCAGGAAACCGGAAGAGCAGGAAGAGACGGAGGCGAAGGTCACTGTCTGGCATTCTATGACCCGAAAGACATTGAAAAACTGGAGAAATTCCTGGCTCAAAAACCTGTTTCAGAAAGAGAAATCGGATTACAGCTTCTCAATGAAGTGGTAGGCTATGCCGAAACTTCCATGAGCAGAAGACAATATATTCTATACTATTTTGGAGAAAGTTTCGATCCGGTAAACGGAGACGGAGCTAAAATGTGCGACAACTCATCCAATCCTCCAAAATTGAAGGATGCTACGACAGATCTCGAAAAGTCATTGGCGTTGATCAATGATACAGGGGAAAAATTCAAATCTAAAGACCTGATTTCCGTTATCGTAGGAAAGGAAAATGCAGTAACAAAATCTTATAAATTAGAGCAAAGTTCTCATTTTGGTTTTGGAAAAGATGAAAAAGATAATTATTGGAAAACAATTTTGAGACAGGCCACTGTTCAGAATTTTCTACAGAAAGATATTGAAACCTACGGGGTTTTAAAAATTACAGAAAAAGGAAAAAGTGTCCTGAATGGTAAATCTAAAGACATCTTTTTAATTGCTGAAGACCGTGAATTTGATCTTACTCAGGCAAAAGCTGAGAGCGATCAGGTACAGCAGCAGGCTGGAGGAGGGCTGGATCAGAACCTTTTCAATCTGTTGAAAGAATTGAGAAAAAAAGTAGCCAAAAAACACGGAATTCCTCCATATACAGTGTTTATGGATCCGAGTTTAGAGGATATGACTGTCCAGTATCCAATAAGTGTAGATGAGATCACCAAAATCTATGGTGTAGGTGAAGGAAAAGCCAAAAAATACGGTAAAGAATTCGCAGATTACATCAAAACATACGTAGAAGATAACAATATCGAACGTACTCAGGATATGGTATTGAAGCAGGTGGCCAATAAATCCAGCCATAAAGTTTTCATCATCCAGAGCACTGATAAAAAGATTGACCTTGAAGATATAGCAAGAGCTAAAAACCTTTCTATGGATGAACTTTTGAAAGAAATGGAAAGGATTGTTTATCAGGGAACAAAGCTGAATATTGATTACTATATTGAAGATAATTTTGATGAAGACATTGTAGACGGATTCATGGAATTCATGAACGAATCTGAAAGCGATAGTATGAAAGTATTACTGGATGAATTCGGGGATGAACTGTCTGATGAAGAAGTAAGAATGTTGAGAATTAAATTCATTAGTGACGTAGCCAACTAAAATGATTTTAAACAATAACGAAATAATTAAAAAAGAAATTCTTCCTAAGAAGAGTTTCTTTTTTAATATGACAGAAAAGTTGAGAACAGCTTTTTCTGTATTCTACCTTGCAATTGGTGTTTTTTTTATTACGAGTAGCTTAAATTCCAGTTTTTGGCTCTTTTCAATAATAGGGATTGGGGTTTTTTGTAATGCTTTATACGTTACTTTTTTCAGATGGATTGTAAAGTATTGGAAACTGAAAAATAACTATTATGTAATTACAAACCAAAGGATAGCTATCGTTGAAAAGGGAAGCGGGAAGGTTCTAAAATATAAAGATCTGAATGAAATAAAGGAGGTAAATGCTGAAATGAATACCCTTCATTTTGGGAATATCATCTTTGGTGAACCTGAAAGTTTTTTTGGTAAAGATGATGAGAGTTTTTCTTTTTTTGGAAGAAGAGGAGTCAATTTTACTGAAGATAAATATGCCTTTCTAAGTGTTGAAAACATTAACGAAATTATACCTTTATTTAACGAAATGGGCTTGAAGGTTAACAAAACTTTTTACTAACTTTACACTGATGAAAAAAATATCTGTCATATTTATTCTGCCGGACTTAGAAACCGGGGGCGCAGAAAGGATTGTTACCACAATAGCGAATCATCTTTCCAGAGATAGGTTTGAGCCTAAGATTTTGCTGTTACGTAAACAAGGCGGATATTTGAATTTTCTGAAAAAAGATGTCGAAATTATCGATATCAATACCGAAAGAATAAGACATTCTTTAAAACCCATTTTAGGAGAAATCTATAGAAGAAAACCTGATATTGTATTCTCCGGTTTTGGTGAAGTCAATGCTTATTTATCATTATTCATAAGGCTTTTTCCGAGAACAAAATTCATTGCAAGGGAAACCAATGTGGTGACTCAGCATGTAACCCGCAAAGAGATTAAATTTTTCTATAATTTTTACAATAACTATCAGAGAATCATCGCTCAAAGTGATGATATGATGAAAGATCTTGTGGATAATTTTAATATTAAAAAGAAAAAAATTGTCAAGATCAATAATCCTGTAGACTTTGACTTTATTGAAGATAAAATGTCTATTTCTTTAAAACCGGAATGTTTCAAATACAATTATAAAAATGTAGTAGCCATCGGAAATCTGTCTTCCAGAAAAGGGTTTGATAACTTACTGAAAGTTTTTTCAAGGCTGAAGAATGAAAACATTATGCTTCATATTTTAGGAGATGGAAAAGACAAAGATCTTCTGCTTCAGACGAAAGAGCTTTTAGGATTAAAAAAAGTGATTTTCCATGGCAGACAGGAAAATCCCTATCAATATTTGAAATATGCTGATTTATTTGTGCTTTCTTCACGATACGAAGGTTTTCCCAACGTTCTTCTGGAAGCAGGAGCTTGCGGAACTTATTCTTTAGCTAATAACTGTCCCGGAGGAATTAATGAGATTATCCAGCACAATGTAAACGGTGAAGTTGCCAATATTGAAAACTATGACGGTTTTGCCCAACAGATTGTGAATGTTCTTCAGAATAACTATAACAGAGACGCCATAAAAAACTCTATTAAATCAAGGTTCTCTAAGAATATTATTATGGATAAATACGAAAAGGTTCTACTGGATCTGATCAAACCTTCATAGCCCCATTTGTTTTATAGGGGGTTAATTCCTTACTTTTGGAGCTTTAAATTTTATCTGAAAACCAATTTTTCATTCATGAATAAAATCCAAAAATTAGGATGCGCCTGTGAGAAACCGAACTCCAGTTATACAGAATATAGAAGCTCGGCATTAGGAATTGATCATACCAACGGAAGGTATGGAGAAGTAACGATTCAACAGTGCAAGTTATGCCAGAGAATATGGATTCATTATTTTGTGGAATATGAAAGCTTTTCCAAATCGGGAAGATGGTACAAAGGAATTGTTTCGAAAAAAGATCGTCCTCAAATCACCCCGGAAAATGCAGTAGAATTTCTGGAAAGCCTTGAATGGTATGTGTATGGCGGTTCGTTTTTTGAAAGTACGGGCGAGTTTGGACAAGGAAAATTGAATATAGGTTTGTAAAACTTATGCTGATTGAATTAGAATAAGTCATAAAAATAAACATCCAATCAATGAAGCCATTTATCATTGTTATTTTGATGCTGAATGCTGTTGTAATGACGGCTCAGCAGAAGACTATTTCCAGAAAGGAATTGTTAAAAACAGCTCTTGATCAGAAAGTGAAATCTACAGAGATTCAGGAAATAACGATGGCTGCCGGACAAGGAGCTCCGGAACATCTGCACCCCTGTCCCGTTTTGGGAATCATCAATTCCGGTGAAGCTGTTTTTCAGATCGAAGGAAAAGAAAAAGTGGTACTTCATGAAGGAGATGCTTTTTATGAACCTAAAAATGTGAAAATCCTTCATTTTGATAATGCATCACCTGAAAAACCCCTTGTCTTTACCGCAATTTATCTCAAAGAAGGGAATGAGGAAAATATAAAGTTCATAAAATAACATTTTTCATAAAACTAAAGCATATAATTATCATTTTTAAAATTGATAAAACTCACTTTGGTGCTTGGTAATTTATATGTAAATTTGTGAGAATTAAGATAGATAATAATAAACAAATTCATACAATAACATGAGTCAATTCGATGTTACCGTAATAGGTTCTGGTCCCGGTGGTTATGTTGCTGCTATCCGTGCAGCACAGTTAGGTTTCAAAACAGCAATTATTGAAAAATATTCAACTTTAGGCGGAACTTGTCTTAACGTTGGATGTATTCCGTCAAAAGCGCTTCTTGACAGCTCTGAGCATTTCGAAAATGCAAAACATAATTTTGCAGGTCACGGAATCATCATCAATGAGCCGCAAGCGGATATCGCAAGAATGATCGAGCGTAAAAACGAAGTGATCAAGCAGAATACAGACGGAATCAGCTATCTGATGAACAAAAATCAGATTACTGTTTTTGAAGGAGTAGGAAGCTTCGAATCTGCTACTCAGATTAAAGTAACAAAAAACGACGGTTCTTCTGAAACGATCGAATCTAAATATACCATCATTGCAACAGGTTCTAAACCAACTACACTGCCTTTCATCTCTTTAGATAAAGAAAGAGTGATTACTTCTACGGAAGCTTTAAACCTTAAAGAAATTCCTAAGCATTTAGTAGTAATCGGAGGTGGAGTTATCGGTCTTGAGCTAGGTTCTGTGTACCTAAGACTAGGAGCTCAGGTGACTGTTGTTGAATTTATGGATAAAATCATCCCTGGAATGGATGGAGCTTTAAGCAAAGAATTGACTAAAGTTCTTAAAAAACAAGGAATGAAGTTTATGCTTTCTACTGCGGTTTCTGCGGTTGAAAGAAATGGAGATACTGTAAAGATCACCGCTAAAGATAAAAAAGGAGCTGAAGTAGTAGTAGAAGGAGATTACTGTTTAGTTTCTGTAGGTAGAAAACCTTATACAGACGGTCTTGGTCTTGAAAAAGCAGGTGTAGAGCTTGACGAAAGAGGAAGAGTAAAAGTAAACGACCACTTACAGACCAATGTTGCTAATATCTATGCGATCGGTGACGTTATCAAAGGTGCGATGTTGGCTCACAAAGCTGAAGAAGAAGGAGTTTTCGTTGCTGAAACGCTAGCAGGGCAAAAGCCTCACATCAACTATAACCTGATTCCTGGTGTTGTTTATACATGGCCGGAAGTTGCAGGAGTTGGTAAAACTGAAGAGCAATTAAAAGAAGAAGGTGTTGCTTACAAAGTAGGATCTTTCCCAATGAGAGCTCTGGGTAGAAGCCGTGCAAGTGGTGATATCGATGGTCTTGTGAAGATTATTGCAGACGAAAAAACAGATGAGGTTTTAGGAATGCACATCGTAGGAGCAAGAGCTGCTGACCTTATTGCTGAAGGGGTAATCGCAATGGAATTCCGTGCAAGTGCTGAAGACATTGCAAGAAGTTCTCACGCTCACCCTACCTATGCAGAAGCCATTAAAGAAGCTGCATTGGATGCTACGGCAAAAAGACCTATTCATATGTAATATTTGATTAAAAGATTTAATCATTTAAATATTAAAAAATTAAAGGCTGTTTCTTATTGAAGCAGCCTTTTTTGTACTGCTTTTGGCATGAAAATGGAGATGGTTTTTGAAAATTTCATGTATGAAAAAGATTTTTATCAGTTGGATGCTTTTTGCGGGAATCAGTTCATGGGCACAGGAAGCAGGAAAGGCAGGAGAATTATTAAAAAATGAGGCTTCCACTACAGAAATGAGAACCTCTAAAAGTCCGGACGAAAGAAATAAAACTTTTGATCAGCCGAGATCTGGAAATAATACAACTCCTCAGAGAAGAGGAAATGAAAATAGAATAAAAAATCCTAATTATCAGTGGAATAGAAACTACGGTTATGCAGAAGTTTTTCTGAGAATTCCTGAGCAGGGATTTTTTACTGTGGAAGTTGGCGATCAGATGATGGCAAACAATTCCGGAAAGTACAGGTTCTTTGATCTGTCCTCAGGAAGAATGCCCATTTCAATCTACGAAAATGGTTTTCTGATCTACAGAACAACATTGATGCTTCGAAATAACAACAGAATGGTTCTGGATTTCTTTACCAATGAAGGTCTATACCTTCTGGATTCTTATCCTGTACAAAATCAATATGGTTTTAATGACTGGAACGATATCTGGAACAATCCTTATGGAAATCACTCCGGAGACTGGCCTCTGCAGGGAAATGTGATGGATACTCATTCTTTCCGTCAGTTTTTTGATATGATGATGAGCAATGAGAGTTTTGATGATGGAAAAATTAAGATGATTAATCAGCAGATGCGTACTTCTATGTTCACTTCCGCACAAATAAGAGATCTGGTGAAAGCCATTAGTTTTGATAATAAGAAATTGGCTCTTGCTAAATCGATGTACCGCAATTGTGCAGATAAAGACCGTTATTTCTTGGTTTATGATGCTTTTGATTTTGAAAGCAGCAAGCGTGAACTGATGGATTATATCTCAAATTTATAGTAAAACAGGTTTTCTCCTAAACGAAATTTATACCTTGGATTTGAATACAAGAAACCCTGATCTGAACACTTTCTGAGTTTTTCCAAATCCGAACTTTGCATCATTAATTAAAAGAAGATTATGAGCAAGCAAAAAGTATGGTTAATAACTGGCGCCTCAAGAGGAATGGGGCTGGAGGTAGTGAAAGAAGTTTTAAATAAAGGAGATAAAGTAATAGCTGTTTCCCGAAATATACAACATCTGGTACAGCTTTTTGGAGAAAAGAATAGTGACTTTATCGCTTTGAAAGTAGATATCACCAATGATGAAGTAGTAAAAGAAGCAGTAGAAAAAGGACTTGAACACTTTGGAGCTATTGACGTTGTCCTTAATAACGCGGGATATTATTTAGTGGGCAGTATCGAGGAGATCAGTGATGAAGAATTCCGTAAAACGGTAGATGTAAATCTGTTTGGGATGGCGAATGTGATCAGACACACGATGCCATTTCTTCGAAATAAGAGATCAGGACATATTATCAATATTTCTTCAAATATGGGGTATATCGGATATGCTAATACCGGAAGTTATAACGCTTCAAAATTTGCGGTAATAGGTCTTTCTGAAGCTCTTGCACAGGAGGTTAAACCATTTGGTGTAAAGGTAACAGTGGTGGCTCCCGGGATGTTCCGGACAGGTTTTATGAGTGAAACCACTTTGGTAGCGGCAAGAAATAGAATTGAAAGCTATCGTTTGGATCAGCATATCGGTACACTTCAAAACTTTCATGGTCATCAGCCTGGTGATCCCGTAAAACTGGCTCAGGTGCTTTATCATATTAGTAACTTAAATGAACCTCCTTTGCATCTGATTTTAGGAAAAGACAGTTATGAATCCATTATTGAACAAAGGAAAAATGAGATAACAGAACTGGAACAGTGGAAAGATCTTTCTTTTTCTACAGATTTTAAATAATATGTACATTTGAATCAATGAAAAAGCCTTATTCAGAACCGTATATCATAAAATCCATTTCGGAGCTGCATCATTTGTTTGCTCTTCCTCAGCCTGATCATCCCTTAATAAGCGTAATTGATTTTGAATTATTAAGCTATCAGCATAGCGATATATGGAAACATTTTACCAATGACTTTTACTGTATTGTTCTTAAAAAAGGCAGCAATGGGAATCTTAAATACGGACTTAAAGATTATGATTTTGCGGGTGGATTGATGACTTTTACAAAACCAGGACAGGTATTTTCGGTTACATCCATAAAAGATAATCCTGTTGAGGGATATATGTTGGTATTTAAGGCTGAGCTGATTCGTTCATATCCTCTGGGAAAAAAAATAGATGAGTATGGCTTTTTCTCTTATTCCATTGCGGAAGCATTGCATCTTTCGGAAAAAGAGAACATGGCCATTTCATCGTTGTTAAGGCAATTGCAGGAAGAGTTGAAGAATAATATAGATTATTACAGTCAGGATGTTATCGTATCTCATGTAGACCTTTTGCTTCATTATTCCAATCGTTTTTATAACAGACAGTTCATCACCAGAAAGGCTGTAAATAATGATATTCTTGCCAGACTTGAACAAATTGTAAAAGACTATTTCAATCACGAAAAGACGCTTACTCAAGGATTGCCAACAGTTCAGTATCTTGCCAGCGAACTTCATCTTTCACCTGATTATCTGACTGATCTTCTGCGTAAAACAATAGGACAGGGTACCCAGCAATATATTCATGAACATTTAATAGAGAAAGCGAAAGAATTATTATCAGCATCCGGTTTTACAGTCGGTGAAATTGCGTATCAATTAGGATTTGAATATCCTCAGTCATTCAGTAAACTATTCAAAAAAAATACAAAACAGACTCCATTAGAGTTCAGAAAGTCCTTTAATTAAAAAAATAACCTAAAGTTATATCTTTTTTTTCTATTTTTGTAACAATCATTACATAATAAACAAATGAAAGGAAGACCCAATATTCATCAGGATAAAGAACTCATTTTAAAAGCTCAGAAAATTTTCTGGGAAAGAGGTTTTACTGCAACTTCCCTTACTGATCTGAGTGTTGCAACCGGAGCAGGTGCCGGAAGTTTGTATAACGCTTTTAAAGGAGGAAAGAAAGAACTTTTTAAAAAAAGTCTGGAACAACGCAAAGAAGATTTTGAAAACTTCAAACATGCTTTAGAAAAGAGCGGAGATCCGATTGGGCTTATTAAAAATTTCTTTTTAAATATTGCTAACGCTGATTATAATGATCATATGAAGGGCTGTATCGTTGCCAATACGCTTGTTGAAATGACATTTGTAGATGAAAATTTAAAAGAAGAGGCTGTGGAAATATTAAAGGAAACAGAAAAACTCTATACTTCAGTTATTCAGGAACAACAAAATAAAGGAAATCTGAAATCAACGCTTCCTGCAGAGGTTTTAGGGAAATACCTGATTACGTTTTGGTGCGGAATCAATTCCCTTCGCAGGATTTATCCGGATCAAAAAACTTTGAAAACTCAGATTGAATTGCAATTGCAGGTGTTGCATTAAATTTTTTTACTTATTTATTTAACGATCATTACAAAAATAAAACAATGAATTTAGAACTAAAAGAAAAGAAAGCATTTATTAGCGGATCCACACAGGGAATAGGATTTGCAATAGCAAAACAATTACTAGAAGAAGGAGCATCCGTTATTATCAATGGAAGAAACGATGAAAAGACGGAATGGACAGTTAAAAAACTTCAGCAGGAATTTCCAGAGGCTGATGTATCAGGAATTGCCGCAGATTTTGCTAAAAAAGAAGATATTATCAAGCTTTCCGAAGAACTTACAGATATTGACATTCTTATCAATAACGTAGGTGTTTTTGGAATTGATGATTTTTATGAAATATCAGATGAAGACTGGTACCATTATTTCGAAGTCAATGTGATGAGTGGGATGCGTTTATCAAGAAAACTTCTTCCCGTGATGATTAAGAAGAACTCAGGGAGAATTATTTTTATCAGCAGCGAATCAGGAGTCAATGTTCCTGAAAATATGATTCATTACGGAATGACAAAGGCTGCAATGTCTGCTTTAAGCAATGGTTTGTCTAAGCTTACAAAAGGAACTGCTGTTACCGTTAATACAATTTTGGGAGGACCTACTTATTCGGATGGAGTAGCCAGCACAGTAGAGCAGATCGCAGAAGGACAAAATCTGACCGTTGATCAAATGAAAGAGATTATTATCCAGAATTCAAATCCCCATATCCTTTTGCAAAGATTTATCAATCCGGAGGAGATTGCCAGTCTGGCAGTATATCTTTCAAGTCCGCTTTCTATAGCCATTAATGGAGCAAGTTTGAGAGCAGATAGCGGTGTTTTGAAAATAATTTAGTGAATGAAAAATAAAAGGGTTGATTTACATGACTTTCAGTTTATCATAAAACTTAGAATGTTTCGGAGCGATATTAAACTGGATTCCAAAAGTTACCCCTTTAAAATATTTTTCCCTGTGAATAGGAAAGGCATAGCCGCTATTCAAAAACACTGCATTGAATAATGAAACACCAATTCTGGGTTCTACTGAATACGGATTACCGGATATTCCCAGCAATAGTCCGGCACGGAGAAGATTGATATTGATCTCAGGGATGAATTTTTCGGTCTTATTTACACGCGTATAAAGTAGGGAAGGACCAATAATAATAGAACCGTCATAGCTTTCGCCCCATCTGTATTCTAATCCAGCCTGCAAAACATTTCTTCCGGTATAGCGATATGAAATATTGACCGCTGTTTTCTCAAGCAATTGAGCTTTTGAAAAGAAGGCAGAAAGAAACAGAAGCAGGGTGAAATATTTTTTCATGATTATTTTTCTTTGTTCAAATGTAAGGGTTTTTAGAGGCTTTATAAAAAATAGAAATAAGTCTTTAAAAGAATTATAATAGCATTGACTAGGATAGCATCTTCAAATTTCCGTACCTTTGTCAGCTAATTTTATCATCAATGCAACTCGGAAAAACTCAAACTTTAACAATTTCAGAAAAAATTAATTCAGGATGGATCCTTGTGGATGAATCCGGTGAAAAGGCTTTTCTGCCTAAAATCTTTATTCAGGATGAAAAAGAAACAGGTGAGGAGGTTGAAGTTTTTGTGTATCAGGATGACGATAAATTAAAAGCAACTACTGAAATTCCATTGGCAGAAGTAGGTGAATTTGCGGTAATGAGCTGTGTACAAAGTCTTCCAAGCGGAGCTTTTATGGACTGGGGAATCATTAAAGATTTATTTATTCCTTACAAGCAGCAGAAAACCAAAATCATCGAAGGGAAAAGATACCTGGTTTATATCTATGTAGACGAAGATATGGAACTGATTACCGGTACTACGAAATTCAAGAGAAATCCTCAGTATGATGAGCTTCCGTTCAAAAAAGGAGACAAAGTAGACCTGATCATGATGAATGAAAGTGAACTGGGCTGGAATGTCATTATCAACAAACAATACATTGGTTTGATCTACGCTTCCGATGTTTTCAAAAAACTGTATCCATTGTCAGAAGAAACAGGATTTATCAAAGCTATTCGTGAAGACGGTAAAATAGATGTTTCTTTACAGCCGGAAGGATTTGAAAATATTGATGAGTTCAAACAAAAGATTCTGAACAAACTGGAAGAAAACTACGGACTTCTGTATGTATCTGATAAATCTTCACCTGAAGAGATTAAAGATGAACTTCAGATGAGTAAGAAAAACTTTAAAAAAGCGATCGGAGGACTTTATAAAGATAAAATCATCGATATTTCAGACGATAAGATCAAATTATTATAAAAACAAAAAACGAGCAGAAATTTCTGCTCGTTTTTATTTTACCATCTGTTCTTAATCAGAATTCAACTATTGTAGATTCTTCCGAAAGAGGAATTGGTACCATTAATTATTTCTAAAGAGAAGATTCTTTTTAGAAATTTTTATTTATAGACATGATGGATGTCATGACATTTTTGTTTAATTTTTTTGTTTAACAATTTTGTCAAAAATATTTTTTACTATAAATTTGCACAAATTTGTTTAACAAAAATGTCAAATCAAGCAAAAAAAGACCAAACACAGGAATTGATCAAGGAGACAGCGAAGAATTTATTCTTTGTGAAAGGAAAATTTGATGCTACTACGCAGGAGATTGCAGATGAAGCTGGAGTGAACAGAACCCTTATTAATTACTATTTCCGTTCAAGAGATAAGCTTATCCAGATCATCTTTGATGAAGCGCAAAGAGTAGAACAGGAAAAATCGAAGATCATTCAGAATTCTGATCTGCCTTTTAAAGAGAAGATCAGCCAATTCATAGAAAGTAGTCTTTCTACAAGTCTTCAGTATCCGTATCTGGAAACGTATATCGTATCCCAGATCAATAAAGGAACCTGCCATCAGAGAGAAATTGAAGAAGATATCCTGAACGATATGTACAAGGATATTGAAAAAGAAATGGAATTGGGAAATATTGAGAAAATGGCACCTGTTCAGTTTATTCTGAATATGGTTGCGCTATTGGTATTCCCAAGTGCAATAAGACCATTATTTATGGAAAATCTTTTAATAAATGATGAAGAATATGATAAGATTATTTCTGAAAGAAAAGAGATTATTATCAATATGTTGTTCAAAAACTAAAAAAAACTAAAGTATTTCTGAAAATGATTCGTCAAATAGAAATAAATAATGACTGAAAATTAAATAAAAAATAAACGAAGTATAAAATTATGAATAGAAAACGTATAACTGCTACAAAGCTAAAAATTGGGATAGCTTCAGCATTTATGATTTTCGGCTCAACACTGATGTCTGCCCAGCAGCAGGTTTCCCTGCAGGAAGCAATAAAACAGGCACTCCAAAATAAAGCAGAAGCTAAAAAAGCTGCTTTACAGGTCAAAAAAGCCGAATTTAAAATTGATGAAGCCAGAGCTGGTGCCCTTCCACAGGTGAGTGCGACGGCAGGATTAACCTATAATCCAATTATTCAGGAATCTTTACTGGAATTTGGAGGAGAGAAAATCAGAGCTCAATTTGGGCAGCCTTGGGGTTCAACAGCTTCTGTACAACTTCAGCAGGCGATTTTTGATCAAAGAGTATTTACAGGACTTAAAGCGGCAAAATCAACAAGAGAGTTTTATGTACTGAATGCTCAGTTAACCAATGAACAGATTATTGAAAATGTAGCAACAGCTTATTATCAGGTGTTTGTACAGGAAGAAAACCTTAAAACGGTAACTGCCAGCTACGCCAATACTGAAAAAGTAAGAAATGTTATTAAAAGTTTAGTTGATAACGGTTTGGCAAAATCAATCGATTTAGACAGAACCAATGTTCAGCTTACCAATATTGGTTCCAATAAGCAGACCTTAATCAACTCTGTTGAACTTTCAAAAAATGCCCTGAAGTTTTATATGGGAATCCCGATTTCTACAGACATCGAGCTTGAAGAAAAAGAAATCGAACCAAAGCCTGAACTGATTGCGAGCAACGTAAATCTTAATGATCGTACAGAGCTTAAAGTTTTAAATAAAAACAGAGAACTTTTGGTTTTCAATAAAAAGGCGACTGAAGCTTATCTTTATCCGTCAGTAAATCTTACAGCGAACTACGGATGGGGCGCAAACGGAGCAAAATTCCCACTGACAAACGGTCTTAGCAGAGGCGTTCTTTGGAGTGATTATTCAGCCATTGGTTTGAATGTCAATATCCCTATTTTCACGGGAGGAGCTACAAAAGCGAAGATCAACCAGGCTGAAATTGATATTCAGGATCTTGATGTTGATATTGAAAACACTCAGTTGAGCTTAAGCTTAGATTATAAAAATGCAGTTACCAATATGGAAAATGCATTGATTAATATCGAAAGCATGAAAGATAATGTAGGATTGGCAGAAAGAGTTCAGAAAAATACTCAGTCGAACTATCAGTATGGCTTGGCAACCCTTACAGAAGTACTGGATTCTGAAAATGCTTTGACAGAGGCTAAACAGAATTATTCTAATGCATTGTTAGATTACAAACAGGCTGAGATTAAGCTGATAAAAGCTAAGGGTGAACTAAACACACTACAAAACTTATAATAAACTAAAATGAAAAAAACTTTAATATATATCATCGTAGCAGCTGTACTGGTAGGGTTAGCCGCGTATAAGATTGCTGGTAACAAAGAAAAGCAGACGCAGGAAGTAAAAGAAGTTGCCAAGCAGGTAGATAAAATCAATGTCAATATTGTAACGGTTGCAAGAGAAAATATTGATACAGACTATTCTGCCAATGGTACTTTCATTCCAAAACAGGAAATGAACCAGTCTTCTGAAATCTCAGGACGTATTGTAAGCGTTTTGGTAAAAGAAGGTTCAAGAGTTGGAGCAGGTCAGGTTTTAGCAACAATTAAAAGAGATGCTATTGAAGTAGATGTTACCCAGGCTCAGAATAATCTTCAGAATGCTATTATGGATAACCAACGCTATGAAAACGCATACAAAACAGGTGGAGTTACAAAACAACAGCTTGATAACTCAAGATTACAGCTGAAAAATATGCAGGCTGCGGTTAGAGCACAAAGCGTAAAAGTAAATGATACAAGCATCCGTGCGGGAATCAGCGGTACCATCAACAAGAAAATGGTTGAACCTGGAACAGTAGTTTCTCCTGGAACGTCCATGTTTGAAATCGTAAATATCAACAGCCTTAAACTTTCTGTTTTAGTAGATGAAAGCCAGATCGGAAAAATCCAGTTAGGTCAGGAAGTTCCGATTAAAGTAAATGTTTTACCTGAAGATTCTTTCGTAGGGAGAATTACTTTCATCGCTCCTAAAAGTGATGCTTCTCTGAATTTCCCTGTAGAAATTGAAGTACAAAACAGAGGAAACCTGAAAGCAGGGATGTATGCAACTGCTAAATTCAGTACAAACAATGGTGCGGAAACTCAGAATATGCTGACCGTTCCTGCAGAAGCGTTTGTAAATGGAGTAAGCTCAGGACAATTATTCGTTGTTCAGAATGGAGTTGCTAAATTGATCAAAGTAACCATCGGAAAAGTTTATGGAGATAAAGTTCAGGTGTTAAGCGGATTGAATGGAGGAGAACAGGTAGTAACCAGCGGACAGATCAATTTGGACAATGGATCTAAAGTGAACATTATAAAGTAGTAGATCTATGAAGTTAGCAGAAATATCGATTAAAAGACCCTCGCTGGTAATTGTATTATTTACAATTCTGACGTTGGGAGGTATCCTGAGTTATACGCTCATGGGATACGAATTGATTCCAAAGTTTGAAACCAACATGGTAACCATTTCTACGGTCTATCCGGGAGCTTCACCTGCAGAGGTGGAAACCTCCGTGACCCGAAAGATTGAAGATGCCGTAGGTTCTTTGGAAAACGTTAAAAAAGTAGAATCTTCTTCATACGAAAGCTTATCCGTAATCATGGTTCAGCTGAACGATGGTGCCGATGTAGACTACGCTTTGAATGATGCCCAAAGAAAGGTAAATGCTATTCTGGCAGACCTTCCGGAAGATGTAAAAGCACCGTCTCTGAATAAATTCTCCTTAGATGACCTACCTATTATCACGATGAGTATTTCATCGGATAAACTGAACAGTAAGGACCTTTATGACCTATTGGATAAAAAGATTGAACCTATTTTCTCCCGTGTAAACGGTGTGGCTCAGGTGGACCTTGTAGGTGGACAGGAGAGAGAAATTCAGGTAAATCTTGATGAGAAAAAATTACAGGGGTACGGACTTTCAATTGGGGATGTACAACAGGCCATTCTTTCATCAAACCTTGACTTCCCTACAGGAAGTTTGAAAACGAGAACTACAAAATCTACGATCAGACTTTCAGGAAAGTATAAGTCAACTGAGGAAATGAACAACCTTGTTGTTTCTAACAAAAATGGAGCACAAGTACGTTTATCTGATATCGCAACAGTTTTTGACTCTCAAAAGGATGTTGAAAAAGTAGCAAGATTCAATCAGTTTCCTACCATTTTAATGCAGGTTAAAAAACAATCTGATGCGAATGCGGTAGCGGTATCTGAAAGTGTTCAGAAAACAATTAAAACAGTAGAAGAAGCTTATAAAGTTCAGGGAGTAAAAGTAAAAATCGTAAACGATACGACAGAATTTACCCTTGAATCTGCCAACCACGTTATTTTCGACTTATTCTTAGCGATTATCCTCGTGGCAATTGTAATGTTATTATTCCTTCACAGTATCAGAAACGCATTCATCGTAATGGTTTCTATCCCGGCTTCATTGGTGGCAGCGTTCATCGGAATGAACCTGATGGGATATACTTTGAACTTAATGAGTTTACTGGGACTATCCCTTGTGGTAGGGATCCTGGTGGATGACGCGATTGTTGTACTGGAAAACATTTACCGTCACATGGAGATGGGTAAAAGTAAGATCAGAGCAGCGTATGACGGAGCTTCAGAGATCGGATTTACCGTTGCTGCGATTACCCTGGTAATTGTGGTGGTATTCTTACCGATTGCGATGAGTTCAGGTCTTGTAGCCAATATCCTTGCACAGTTCTGCGTCACGGTCGTTATTGCCACCTTGTTATCATTATTGGCTTCATTTACCATCATTCCTTGGTTGTCATCAAGATTCGGTAAGCTAGAGCATTTAACAGGTAAAAACTGGTTTGAGAAATTCATTCTTTGGTTTGAAGGATTAATTGACAAATTCACACACTGGATCACCGATATCCTTGAGTGGTGTCTGAAAACGACCTTAAGAAGAATTTCAACAGTGGTGATTACGTTTATTGTTTTAATCAGTTCATTCATGCTGGTAGCATTCGGATTCATTGGAGGTGAGTTCTTCCCACCAATCGACCGTGGTCAGTTCCTGGTACAAATGGAATTGTCAAAAGATGCAACCGTTGAAAAAACAAACCAGTTAACGTTAGACGTTGAAAAATTCTTAAGAAATGATAAAGATGTTGTAGACCTTATTACAACAGTTGGACAGCAGTCTACAGGTTTTGGTGGAGCTCAGGCAACCACTTACCAGTCTGAGGTTCAGGTAAACTTAACAGATAAATCTGAACGTACAGAAAGTACCAATATCAAAGCTGCAAAAATTAAAAGACAGCTAGAGGAGAAATTCACAGGAGTTGAATTTAAAACGGCTCCAATCGGTATCATGGGTGCAGAAAATGCTCCAATTGAGATGGTTGTAACCGCTCCGGATAACGCTACAGCAGTAAAAGAAGCAACCAGAATCCTTGAACTATTGAAAAAAGTTCCTGGGGCAGTAGATGCTGAATTGTCAACAGATACAGGTAGTCCTGAAGTTCAGGTAAGTATTGACAGAGATAAAATGTCTGCTTTAGGTTTAAACCTTTCAAGTGTAGGACAGACGATGCAGACCGCATTCAACGGAAATACTGACGGAAAGTTCAGAGCCGGAGAATATGAATATGATATCAATATCCGTTTCGGGGATGTGAACAGACAGTCTATTGATGACGTTAAAAACCTTATGTTTACAAATCCTCAGGGACAGCAGGTTCGTTTAAGCCAGTTTGCTGATGTAAAAATGGGTTCAGGACCAAGCTTACTTGAACGTAGAGATAAATCTCCTTCTGTAAAAGTAAGAGCGAAAGCAGTAGGTAGACCAGTTGGGGACGTAGCTAATGAGTGGGCGAACCAGTTCATGAACAGCACCAAAAAACCTGTGGGTGTAGATTACATCTGGAGTGGAGATATGGAGAACCAGCAGGAAGGTTTCGGTACGTTAGGAATTGCATTATTGGCAGCGATCGTATTGGTATACCTGGTAATGGTTTCCCTATATGACAGTTTCGTATATCCTTTCGTGGTATTGTTCTCAATCCCGTTAGCGATGATCGGGGTAATGGTAATTCTTGCCTTAACTGCGAACTCACTGAACATCTTCACCATGTTAGGGATGATCATGTTGATTGGTCTGGTAGCGAAGAATGCGATCCTTATCGTTGACTTTACGAATGCAAGAAAAGCAGCAGGTGCCAATACTCACGATGCTTTGGTTCAAGCGAATCACGCCCGTCTTCGTCCGATCCTTATGACCACCATTGCGATGATCTTCGGTATGTTACCGATCGCATTGGCAACAGGGGCCGGAGCTGAGATGAATAAAGGTCTTGCATGGGTAGTAATCGGTGGTTTGACATCATCACTATTCCTTACATTGATCATTGTACCGGTAGTATACTCTCTATTTGACTCTGTTCTGAGAAGAATGGGTAAAGATACTAAAGTAGACTACGAAGCTGAAATGAAAGCAGATTATGTACACAGAGAACTGAATGAAGACGGATTTACTCCTAAACATTTAGACAAATAAATTAAACCTTTAATTAACCGAAAGCGCCTCAGATTTTCTGAGGCGCTTTTTTGTTGATATTTGATGATTTAAAATTGGATTATATAGGTTTTGGCAACAAAAAAAGCTCCCAGTAAAACTGGAAGCTCTTCTATATTGTAATGGAAAAAATTAATCTGCCATAGCCTCTCCGGACTTTCTGTAAACAAAGTTTCCGTAGATGTGTCTTCTTGCAAAACGGCTTGGTGAATCAGCGTTAACCATTTTGATATAGGTATTTCTTGGAACACCCATATACTCATACATATTTCCGTTCAAATGCTGAACCATTAAAATTGATTTCTCCAGATAAAAATCCTGAATGTTAGATTTTGTAATGGTTTCAGTATATTCTTCTTTATATTTTTCCTGCGTTTCAGGATTAATACTTACCAAAAAATGGTAGGCTTCAATCACAGACTTACTTTTTTCTTCTGCTTCCTGTTTTCCTGCTTCATCATTAATGAATTTATCAGGATGGGTATCTTTCATCACATTTCTGTAAATCGTCTTTAATTCTCTTAAAGTAACATTTTTATCAACTCCAAGAAGTGTTCTGTGTTCACCAATTTTTTTCATATCTCTAATCCTTATTTTCGGGGTGCAAAATTAAGAAATTAAATCCATAAAATCATAACTTATTCATTATTAATTTGTTTTAATTTTGAATAGCTCTGAAAGTAAAAGGAATAGAGATTAAAAATTTCAAATATCATGCTTTTATTCTCCGTGAAAATACTCATAGGCATATCCTTCTAAATCTCCATCTTTTGATATTAAATTATTCTTTTCATCATAAATTTTAAAAGACTGTTGTATGCTACCAATACTTGCAGCGCCATCTAAACCCACAAGGATTGTGTAAAATGTATCAGTAAGAAGACCTGAAACTATCTCTTTTAATTTTTCGGTTTGAATTTCGTCCAAATTTAATTCTTCAATTTTTTTTGAAGTCATGCTTCTATATTCCATTTGATTATCAAAACTGGAATGAAGAATATTTTGTTTCTCTAAATAAAAGTTTTTTACAAATTCTTCTGGAGACATTTTATGTAAGTTTGTTAAAGTTGGAATAAAAGTATAAAATTTAATCTTTATATCAATTCTAATATCAATAGCACTGAAGAATATCCCAATTTGATTTCACAGCTAATTAAGTTCCGAATATAAATTTTTATTCAGTTTAAAATAAATAAATCCATTTTTAAAATCAATCACGGTATTGAACCTTTTTAACAACTGATTACCAAAAAATCCCGCCATTTTTTCTGTGGAATCAATTCCCTCTGTAGAACCGGAAAGGGTGATCGGAAGGTTATAAAGATATTTCTGAGCGAATCTTACCGTTGGACAAAGAACAACAGGCATTTGATACACAGAACCATCAGAACCTCTTGCTGTAGCTTTACCTATTGTTTTCATGGCTGTTACCAGAACATTCTTTTTTGCAAAAGGAGAAGCAATCGTAAGCACATCATCCGCACCGCTGTCGAGCCCAAAGAATCCTGAATATTCTTTATCATTCACAATGATACTGCTTTCTACAGCAGGGTAGTTGTCGATCATATGGAGTTTTACCTTTTCATAGCCTGTTAAATCCACAGACCGGTCATCTTCTTCATAAAACCGGATTTCATTTCTATGATAATTTATTTCAATGAGTTTGCCTTTCATCAGATCCGTTCCGAAAACTCCATCAAAATGGGCAGATTCATAAGGAATAAGAGTAAATTGTATTTCTTTTTTCTCGATATCTCCAAATTGTACTGTATTATGACTGCTGTAATCTACAGTATTCACTCCGTTGGAACCTCTGTTTTCAGATTTTCCATCAATTTTCAATGGGATCTTTTTCTTTGAATGGCTATTAATGACAGAGCCATCGGCACCTGTATCAAACAGGAATTTAATACTGTCGATTTTATTCACCTTAGCATACACATACACGGAATTGTTTTCCAGAGAAAAAGGAAGGATAGTAGGTGTTTTTTGAGCAGATACTGTTAGACACAATACCAAGGTCAGGAAAATAATAATTGGCTTCATGGAGTAGTTTTAAAGACGAAAATAGAGGTATTGAAGACTTTCACAAAGAAATAATAAGCCATTAACCCACTTTTAACCGTTCCTTAACCATTCTCTGTAAACTTCACCAATAAAAACAGCACCCAATCTGAGTGCTGCTATTCTATTTTTTAATGATTAAATCTTTCAATCTTTTTAAGAAGTCTACGGCTGATCACAAGTTCTTTTTAACTTGGTGAAAATCTTATCAAAATCCTTATAAGTTGTCTCTTCATTATTACGCTTTTGTCTGAAACTGCTGTTGGCACAGTTGTGAAAACCAAGACCGATCATATCAATTAATGCATAATCTTCTTTTTGAGGGTCGTTCATTTTGGCATCAAATCTTGCCATTACACCCTTTGGATCAGCATTATTTTTGCTTTTAAGTTCAGTATACGCTCTCCAGGCTGCGAACATCTTTTCTCTGTCAGGAGAGGATATGGCATCAATCTGTTCTCTGCAGGTATCGTAATATTTACTGTTTTTCAGTGTGGTGGGATCAGAATACGCGAGGATTTCTTCTTTATTAAGCTGATATTCATTTTCAAAAGAATCAATGGTTTCTTCCATTAACTTTTTCCATTGAGGAAGATCAATTACTTTAAGGCTGTACAATTCCTTTTTCTTTTCTTCATACTGCTTTTCCAGTTCCTGTAGATAAGTTTCTCTGTTTTTACGGATTTCGTCAAGCTGGGTAATTTTAAAAACAGGTTGGGTGTCAAATACAACGCCATTGAACTGATACAAAAGTTTATTGATCCCGTCTATTTCTTCTTTGTTATATTTAGCTGGGTCAAAATATCCTTTATTGTCACAGTTAAAAGTCTGATAGCTGTAAGGGGTCAGATTGTTTGCTTTTGCAGGAGTTTTTTGCCCCCAAATAGTAATGGATAAGGCCAAAGCAAGCCCGATCATCATTTTTTTCATGTACATAACCTGTTGAAAGAATCCGAATTTTCTGAATTTCTATGCAAAATTAAGGCTTTAAATTCGAAATATAAAGGATTAAATAGATTTTCTCAATGGTTTTTGCAAATTTTATATGAATTTTATACTGACAATTTTATGTTTTAGAAATTCAGGAACATTAAATTCTAAAAAACGGATAGTAATAAACTGATACAGAGCTGTTTTTGTTAATAATAATTACTTACTTCAATAAGATTATAATCCGGATCACGGAAGTAAACTGATTTGATTTTTCCTACCGCTCCGGTTCTGTCTACAATCCCTTCAATGATTTCTATATTTTTCTGTCTGAGCTCTTCCATGACCTCATGAATATTAGTTTCTGCAATAAAGCAAAGATCAGCAGAACCACAGGTTGGAGTTTTTGCTTTAGGTTCAAATTCATGACCTTTCTGATGCAGATTAATCTTTTGATTTCCAAAAATGAGTGCTTTTCTGTTCTCTCCAAAAGTAACTGTTTCAAATCCCATAACTTGGGTATAGAACTCAATAGTTTTATCAATATTAGCCACCGTTAAAACAAGATGGTCAAGGTTTTTAATTTTCATACATTAATTTTTAGATAATAATGCAGATCAAAATTAAGGCTATTTAGACAATTGTTGTCCTGTAATTGATTGTTTTTTTAGATTTAAAATAATAGATTTACACACATTAACACGAAACCATGATCTATTATTTTTTTCTTCTTTTTATTATTGCCGTTTTGGGAGGAATCTCTTATCTGATAATGCATTTTTTCAGTAAATGGACCCGAAATAGTCAATATGGAACATTTTTTAATACCTTAATATTTATTGCATCATTTTTTCTGGTGTCATTTATCAGTCTTTTAATCTTCTTTTCTACCGTTGATTTTTCCAGGTAGTAATGATTTTTTTCTGAGGATTAAATAAGCCATAAAAAGATTGATAAAAAGGGCCGCCCAGACATTCAAACCATAAAAAAGTTCGTATTCATGACGGGTTTCATTATAAAACAGATTTTTAACAATTCTGAAGGTAAGGGCTGTGGTGGTGACCGCATAGCTTAGGATCATATACATCCTGTGTTTGCTCACATTTCCTTTTTTGATAAAAAGTATGGCGGCAATAGTGAAATAAGCCCAAAGAACATCCTGGATCAGAAATCCTGTGATTCCGATAATGCCCCCATTGGAAAAAAGTCCCAGTACAAAGCATGCCGGAACATTGATAATAAGGATATTGTAAACATATATTTTCCCAATGATCTTATGAAGATTTCTGTTTTCAGTCAAAAATCGATTTGAAAATTGGGTAAGACCTGCCAGAAGACAAAGCGTTATGGAAAAGATATGAATGTAGAAAAATGTCATCCAGTACGGATTATCCACAACCTGTTGCTTAAAAGCCAGAAATCCTATGTTTTTTTCAAGAGAAGTATACTGGGAAATGGTTTTCAGCATCAGAATACTGAAAAGAAGGACCAAAAATAAAGCACTTACTTTAATGATCTTTATTCCCAAAGACTTCATATGGTATAAACGATTAATCTTCCAGTACATCTCTGATCTGTTTTTCCAGATCTTCCATGTTTTCAAACTTTCTCAATTCCAGTGACTTCCCTGAAGACCTGAGCTCTTCAATAATATCAAGGATTAATTCTAAAGGCTCGGCTTCGTAGCCAAACAGATGACTGTCGAAATTAGTTCCTACCAATAATCCGTCACTATTCATTCCCAGACACCAGTTTTCTACAAACTCATTGAGAGGAATAGGAGAAGGCTCATAATGATTCCACTCGTTTTCTATGCAGGATTTTGCTCTGGCAGCATCAGACCAGAAACAAATAATCTGTACCTCTTCACCGTCTTCATATTCTGCCTCGTTGGAGTAGGAGGTAGCATAGCCATTACCATCTTTTAAAGCATAGACTGTTTCTGTCTCAGTAATTTTTTTAATAAAGTCTTTATGACGGTTCTCTACCGTAATATGATCTTGAAGCATTGTAATTAATTATGAATGATAAGTTATGAATGATGAATGGGATGTCTTATGAAATTTCACTTTTATTGATATGAATAATTTCGGGATTCTGACCATCTGAATCTCTTTTAGATCTACCATAAAGTCCTATTTCAAGATCATTTGGAGATTCATTGTCCAGTTCAGAAGGATGTACATACGTATACATACCATATCCATGTCCGGAAACCAGCCATCCTTCAGTAAGGTTTAAATGAATTACATTGAAATCTCCGGCAGGACCTCCGGCATAAACCGGACCGAATTCTTTCATTAATTGTAATGCTTCCTTTTTTACATCTTCGATAATACTGATATCATCAAAAATAATATAAGTGCCATTTTCAAAAAGAACCCAATCCTGAAATTTGGGATTAATAGCAAGCTTCACCTGTTCAATCATCTGTTAATCGTTTAAATATGAGTTATAAGTTAATGTTTTTATTTAAATATAAAGTTTTTAAGCATCAATCATCATTGATACCTTGTTTCTACAATATCCCTTTGATTCTTAAATGCTGAAGAAGCATAATGGTTTTTGCATCTTTGATTTCTCCTATATCAATCATTTTCAGGCTTTCTTCAAACGATAATTCCAGAACTTCGATATTTTCACCTTCTTCTGCCAATCCGCCTCCGTCATTGATTTTCATTTCATTTGAATACTCAGTAATGAAGAAATAAAGAATTTCCGTTACAGATCCGGGCGACATATAGGCTTCAAATATTTTTTCAACCTTGGAAATTTTATACCCGGTTTCTTCTTCTGTTTCCCTTTTGATACAGTCTTCCGGATTATCATTATCCAAAAGTCCGGCACAGGCTTCAATGAGCATGCCTGTAGAATTTCCGTTGATATAAGTAGGTAATCTGAATTGGCGGGTAAGAATAACTGTGTTTGAATCTGTATTGTAAAGAAGGATTACTGCACCGTTTCCGCGGTCATAGGCTTCTCTGCTCTGGGTTTCTGTAGTTCCGTCTTTTTTCAAAACAGAGTAGGTGACTTTGTTTAAAGTATACCAGTTGTCTGAAAGTATTTCTGTGTTTAATAAGGTGATATTCGGGTTTTTCATGAGAATATTTTCTGAGTTATAATAAAAATAAATAGGTGTTGAAATATTTTTTTAATTAAACTTTTCTTGAGTTTACTTCTTTAATAAATCTTTTAAAGCGTTCTCCAGATCCGGAAATTTAAAATGGAAACCTGCATCCTGAAGTTTCTTTGAGGAAGCTCTGGAACCTTCCAGTATAGCAGTAGCCAGCTCTCCGAATAAGAGTTTTAGCATAAATCCGGGAACATTAGGCATAAATAGTGGTTTTTCAAGTACCTGGGCAATCTTTTTTGTAAGCTCTTTATTGGTAGCATGTTGTGGAGATACAGCATTATAAGCGCCATCTATTGCTGAATTTTTTAAAGCAAATTCATAGATAGAGCAGATGTCTTCAATATGAACCCATGGCATATATTGTTGGCCACTTCCCAGTGGAGATCCGATATAATACTGAATAGGAGGGATCATTTTCTTTAATGCTCCGTCTTTTTCAGAAAGCACTACAGCAGTGCGTATTTTGACCACTCTTTCTGCCAGATCCTGTTCCTTAAAATCGTCAGCAGCTCTTTCCCATAAGACGACCACTTCACTTAGAAAATCGTTGCCTGGTGGATCGGTTTCTGTATAAATTTTTTCTAAAGTTTCCGTACCATAAAAATTAATTCCTGAGGCTGAAATAAAGGATTTAAGCTTGATCTTGTTTTTTCTTAAAGTTGTTCGGAGCAATTCTGCAGAATCTACACGGCTGGAAATCAATTCTCTTTTTCTTTCCGGAGTCCAGCGTTTTTCCGAGATATTGGCACCTGCAAGATGAATAATATGAGAAACATTGTCAAAGGCAGTTTCATCGATAGTCTTTTTTTGGACATCCCATTCATATTCATGATCATGTACTTTTTTTCGGGTCAGAAACCTGACTTCGTATTCCTTACCTATTTTTTTTGCCAGTTCTTTGGCAATCATACCGCTGGCACCGGTGATCAGAACAACTTCTTTCATAGTATTATATTTGTGGTGGATAGGTTATGCCTGATTTTTTACAATCAGTACAAAATCATCTTCCAGAAGTTTATATCCGTAATCATAAATGAATTTGTATTCAGAGCCGTTTTTATAAACTTTCAGGTTGGTAAAATAATCGAAATCAAAACCTAAGCCATCCAGTCTGGATTTTGGGACTTTTGTTTTACCATCGGTATTTATTTCCATCAGGATACGGTAATTCTTACGGAGTTTGTTATTAACATTCCGCATCAGATTACTAGAATCCTTATTCTGCTTATTGTTATAGGCGTTCCGACAGGCATCGTTGCAGAATTTTTTATCTGATCTTCCGATGATTTTCTCGCCACATTCCAGACAATTCATGATTTTTATTTTAAGTGATGGTTGTGTCTTTTTTTTAGCAGTTTTTTGAACATACTGTGGGTAGGATAACTTCTGTTGGGTGTAATATTATTAAAAAATAAGGCTACAATCAAAAGAATAAGGCATCCGGAAAGAACAGGAGAGAGAACATACCAATATCCCAATTCCGGAATTTTCCCTGTAGAACTTACCGCAATCAGTGCTGTAGCTCCGCCTGGCGGATGCAACGTTTTTGTATACTGCATCAATACTATGGAAAATGCTACTGCCAAAGGTGCCGAAAGCCAGATGATATCCGGAACAAACTGATAAACAGTAACACCTACCAATGCTGACAGAACATGTCCGCCTATAAGGTTTCTGGGTTGTGCCAGAGGACTCTGTATGGCTCCATAAATAAGAACACTTGATGCTCCAAAAGAACCGATCAGAAAGATATTCTCTGTTTCTGTAAGTGAGTGAGACTGGATAAATGCAATAATTCCGATCCCAAAAAATGCGCCTAAAAATGACCAGAAATGTTCCTTGTAATCAACAAGCGTCTCTTTATAGATCACATATTTTGAAACCCTGAATGTTCTTTTGATGGTCTTCTTCATTTACTCTTCTTTATTTTTTTATAATTTGAATTAAATTGTCTACAAATGGGCGGGTGTACGTTCCGTTTTCATCGTAATCGGGATCTAAAATGGTAATCTCTATTCCAAAGCACAAAGGGTTTTCGAATAAAGGTTCCAGCATTTCCCTGAGATCATCATAGCTGATTCCGTCTTCCATTCTGCTGTCTACGGCGGGCATGATTTCATCTTTCAGAATATCTACATCAAAATGGATGAAAAATCCGTCCAATCCTTTATCATTCACCATTTTCAGAAAGTCTTCAGCAGTTTTTCTGAAACCATTCTGTCTCAGATAGTATAAATCAAAATAATGAATATTGGAATTGATAATCTGATCAACATATTCTTTATCATCAGTTTCAGCATTTCCACAGCAGAAGATATTTTCTTCTGGCAGATAAGGTTTTAAACCATCAATATCAGTCAGTTTTTGATGTCCGGTACCGGTAATGATGGCGAGATCCATTCCTGCCGCTCCTCCTGTTTCAGAAAGTTCTGGTGGGATGAAGTCTGTGTGCCCGTCAAGATAAAAAAGTCCGAAATTTCCCAGTTTTTTCAGAGCCATTACATTTCCTATGAGAATGCTGCAGTCGCCTCCAAGAATAATATTGAAGACATTCTTTTGGTAATTATGGAGAATACAGTCGGCCTGTTTTTTAGCATATTCAATAATCTGGTCTGCGTTCCTGACTTTTGATTCCTCATCAAAGTCCATAGAATATTCAGGAGCTTCCAGTCTGAAAACATTGGTAGGTTTAATTCTGCTATGAAAACCAAATTTTCTGAGCCATTCCGGAAGCTTTCGAACTCCGGGTTCTGTCTCATGTTCCTTTTTGGTAAGTCCCAAATTGAGAGGAAACTCAAAAATATTGATGCTCCTTTTCATAGATGAATTTTCACAAAGATAAGGAATTATCCGTTTGTAAATGGATAATTGAAAAAGCGCTGATCAGTATTACGATATATTTTATGAAAATAAAAGATGTATTTATTAGATAAATTTTTAGAATATTTCATTTCTTTTTTTTAATTATTTTCATTTTGAAAAATTCAATATTCATCAATGTTTTGAAGTAAATATTTATTCATAAAGCTATATTGTTATGTATAACTATCTTATTTTCACATAAATAAATTCAATTTTTATTTCACTGTATTGTGTTTTTTTGTAATTTTGATAACAACATTCAAAAAAACAAACCATGAAAAAATCCAATTTATTACTCAGTTTTCTGTGTTCCTCATTTATGTTTGGACAGGTTGGGATTAATACCACAACTCCACAAGGAGTTCTAGATGTTACATCAGCTAATTCAGCAGTTGTACTCTCCAGAAATGCCAATCCTCCAGCTAATGTAACAACACCCACTGCGGGAATGATCATCTACGATTCCACCAATAAAACCTTAAGGTATTATAACGGAACCCAGTGGAGTACAGTGATCTCTTCAGCAACATTAACAACAGCGAATGAAGGAGTTGTAAAGCTGAATAGTGGAGCAGGTGTGAAGCCTTTCTTTGCTTTCAAATCTTCAGGAGGAGTTCCTTTAATGACGTATCAGAACATTGTTTATCAGACACCAATGAACATTGTGACAGACTTTGCAGCACCACCTACTACCACATGGCCGGAAAATATTACCAGTCCGGTGCCAGGAGATATATACGATCCGGCAACGGGACGATTTTTAGAAAACCCTATTGCAGGACAGGTTCACATGTGGAGGGTTATTGTAAGTTATGCTAATAAAAATAACGGTTCGGTAGCCTTCGTGACGGTGAATCTTTCAAATCCAGTTCCCCCTTCAACATTCTCCATAGATCAGACCGCTGTAGCTCCTAACGGGGTAACCTCCGGAGATCTTGTTTTTTATCTTGTGAGTGTTGCCGATCCTTTATCTATTGGTAGCGGATATCTCATTAAAATAAAATCTGATACTACAATGGATGCTACTATTAATAGCATAACCAGGATTTCTCAAGCTAAAGATTAATCTCATTATTAAAGCTTATTTTCAAACTTGACAAATGTCAGACAAGAACAAACTCATCATGTTTGTTCTTGTTTTCATGCTCAGTAAATATAACTATTAATCAACCCAAAACTTACTATGGAGAAACAAGCCGTTAAACCTGAGTTTACTTTTAAAATGTATGAAATATTAGGCGGTTTATGGTTAACCGGATGTGTAAAAACAGCTGCTGAACTCAATATTGCAGATTTGCTGGCCTCTGGTCCGAAAACAATTTCCTTCCTTGCTGAAGAAACTCAATCACATGAAACGCAACTGTACCGGGTGATGAGAGCATTGAGTGGTGCCGGAATCTTTGAAGAATCAGAAAAGAGAACTTTTACTTTGAATGATTTTGGAGCTGCTTTGCAAACTGATGTGCCAGGAACGGCAAAAAACTTTGTATTAACCATTATGAATGAACACTTTCCCGGTTATGGAGATCTGACGTATGCAGTTCAGAAAGGGAAAATACCATTTGAACATATTCATGGGAAAGATCTTTGGGGGTTTTATAAAGAATTTCCTGAAATTGGGGAAAACTTTGGAAAAGGAATGACAGGAATGTCTGGTATGGAACTGAAAGGTATTATAGAAAACTATGATTTTAAACCTTATAAAAAAATTGTCGATATAGGAGGCGGCAATGGGGTAATGATTCATACCATTCTGCATAATGCTCCGGAAAGTTCAGGGATTATCTTTGATGAAGCCAACGTGATTGAAAAAACAGTTAACATGATTCCCGAAAATCTGAAAGGAAGATGTTCTGTCGCTACAGGAAGTTTTTTTAATGAAGTTCCGCAGGGAGCGGATTTATATACGATGAAGTGGATTATGCATGATTGGAGTGATGATGAATGTATACAAATTCTTAAAAACTGCTATAATGCAATGCCCAAAGGGGCAAAGCTATTAATCATAGATGCCGTTATCCCTGATGATTCTTTAAATAAACCACATATGGCCAAACTTCTGGATATTGTTATGCTGGCTTGTCTTACCGGAAAAGAAAGAACTTTGAGCGAGTTTAAAATGATCATTGAAAAAGCAGGATTAAAGTTTAATCAGCTTATTCATATTGGAACAGAAGCAAAAAGCATTGTCGAATGTGAAAAAATATAAATTTCAAATTTTAGTTGCATGATTAAGTAGGAGGCGCTCAATAATTTTGTTGAGTGCCTTTTTATTTATTCCATTCTCAAAATTTAAAATTTATTCTCTTATATAACTGTAATGAAAATTATGTTTTATAAATATTAGATAAAACTATATTTTTTAAATTTAAATGCATTTTATATAGTTAAAAAATTGTATTTCAGGAATTTAACATAATAAATTAATTCACTTTAGGTTTGATTTATTGTGTATTTTTGAGATACGTTCTTAAATTAATAACTAATCATTTAAAAAAAACAAATATGAAAAAAACATTATTAGTAGGTGCGTTATTTATTGCTGGTATAGCTAGTGCATTCCCTTTTAGAACATCTTGTGGTACTGTTGTAAATGTTACGCAGACAGAAGGATATACAATGGAGCAAATAACAAACTTTTTACAATTTGTTAATTATAATGAATGTGGTACTAGACCCAAAGGAATAACTCTTTATATTCATTAATTACTCTAATTCAAAATTTCAAGCAAGGCATTATTTATGCTTTGCTTGTACTATTTAAACTATGAAAATTTACTACAGTCTATTTTTCTTTTTCTTTACAATCATTATTAAATCTCAAGAAGGGTTTAATGTTGTATATGAAGCCGATTATAAATTAGTTTATAAAAATCAAACCAAAAATGCTATTATTCAGGATGCTGCGTTTGCTCTTTTGATGAACGACAAAGAATCTTACTATAAAAACATTAATCAATATGTTGGAGACTCATTGCGTTTAGAAAAAAAACTTCATGAAAACAGTCCGATTGACGAGCAAATGAAATATATTTCCGACTTTCCGGAAAATATAGGAGCAACAACAGGAAAGATTTATGTAACTTTTAAAACATCTAATGAATACTTTAAATATGAAGAAACAAATACGATCAATTGGCAACTTATAAATGAATTTAAAATAATTGGGAAGTATAAATGCCAAAAAGCTATAACAAAAAAATATGGTAGAACCTGGATTGCCTATTTTACCAAAGAAATACCTTTTCCTTTTGGTCCTTACAAGTTTAGTAAATTACCAGGGTTGATTTTGAAAGTGTTTGATGATAAGGATGATTATCATTTTACAATGTATAATTTTAGAAAAAGAAAATATTATTGTAGTTCTGCTAATTTGCATCCTAATGCTAAACCAGTGAAGAAAGAAAAAATATTTGACTATCAACGAAAAGAATTAACCGATCCCACTCTTTATAACAAATTCATTGAAGATTCTGAAGAGCGTCGTTCTCTCCTTAAAAAAGCAGAAAATAGAGCAAAAAATTACAATCCTATCGAATTAAGTATATATTAAAAAACATCTATTTAAAGATGTTTTTTTATTTATTCAGACATGTTGATCTGATAAATAGCTGTTAATCCCGAAGTCACAGGAGACAGATTGTTGTCCTGCAGATAATTTCCAGCTTTAAAATAAACCAATTCGGACTTCCAGCTGTCTCCAAAATGGAAAGTAGCCGTCTGCTGATTTACTTTCACCAGAACATCAGAATTGTTTTGCTGGATGCTGTAATCAAATATTTGACCCAAAGGAACATTTTTCTGAAGCGTAATTCTTTCTTCTTTATCATTCACTTCTTTTTTGAAACCTGCCTGAATCTCGCCATTATTCCACCAGATTTTTAATGCTTCAGTTCCTTTAGAGTGGCCATGTATCTGTCCGATGATAATTTTCCCCGTTCCCGGTTGCTGCAGGACAGCCATTTTTACATGTAAACTGTGCTGATTCTCAAAATGCCATTCTTTGATCTGGCGCAATTCTGTTCTCGGGTAATGCGAACCTTGGGTCGTTTTGCCATCGGAAGAACAAAAGAAACGTATGCTGTTATCCTGAGTTGAAAAATAAAAATTTTCAGAAGAAAAATCTGCAATATCACTTCCTTTGATAGTGGTAATAGAATTGTTCTTTTCTATAGGTAATTGAAGATTAAATTCTGTCAAATTAAACTTCGACTGAGGAACTGGTATGTAAGTTTGCTGTGCAGATAAAACTTGTGAGAATAGAGTAAATAATCCTGTTTTAAATAGAATTTTAAAATGAGATTTCATAACGTATCTATTACAGTTGTTTGATTACTACGAAATTATACTATTTATTCAATGAAATTTTATGATTGTTCAGTATTAATTTTTTTTTAATAATAAGCGGGAAAGCCTTATAAATAAAGATAAATAGTAATTTTTTTGAAATTTCTAAACTGAAGAGTATCCATTTACAAACGACTACAAATGGATTTAAATAGTTTATAACCGACTGTGCATAGGAATCATCGCAATCTTTGCAACAGAGATTTGAGAAAGCAGTGAACGTCTCTTATCTGAATTTATTAATCTTTAAAATATAAAAGTTATGTCACTAAGAAACAAAGTAACATTAATTGGTTACACAGGAAAAGAAGTTGAAATGGTAAACTTCGACAACGGAAACGTAAAAGCAAGTGTATCCTTAGCCACCAGTGATCACTACACGAATGCTAAAGGAGAAAAGGTAGAAGAAACACAATGGCACAATTTGATCGCCTTTGGAAAAACAGCAGAAATCTTTGAAAAGTATGTTACCAAAGGAAAAGAAATAGCTGTTGAAGGAAAGCTTACCTACAGATCTTATGATGATAAGGACGGGGTGAAGCGATATATTACGGAAATTCGTGTAGATGAAATCCTGTTGTTAGGAGGAAAATAATTTTAAAAACACAAATGATGAGAGTGAAAATTTTTAAAATCAGGCTGCCTGAAGAATTTCTCTATAAAGATCAGAAAATGCTGGATGATTTTCTGGAAGGCAATGAGATCATGAAAGTAGAAACAGCTTTTGTGAGTGAAGAAAAATATTGGTCTGTAATATTGTATTTTGAAGACTTAAAATTGACAAAAAATACAGTAAAAGAGCCTAAGGCAATTAAATATTCTGCAGAAAATGATCTTTTGAATACAGATGAAGAAAAGATTCTGGATGCTCTGAAACTCTGGAGATCAGAAAAAGCCAGAGAACAGAATCTTCCTACTTATTTCATCGCGAGTAATAAAGAACTGATATCTGTAGCCAAGTATAGACCTGCCAGGAAAGAGGAGTTGCTTGAAATCAAAGGGTTTGGAAAGCATAAGATTGAAAATTATGGCGAAGAAATCCTGGAGATTCTTGAAAGCGTATGATTTTTTGGAATAATTGATAATATTAAAGGAAAAGCTGAGGGAAGTCTTTCTTCAGCTTTTTATACTATGTAAAATTCCTTTCAATTCCTTACTTTTGCATTTATCAAAATGACATACAACAAATGAAGCCAAGTTTAGCAAAAGGGACGAGAGATTTTACGGCACAGGAAGTTTCCAGAAGAAAATATATCATCAATATTTTACAGAATAATTTTGAATTATTCGGTTTTCAGCCATTGGAAACTCCAAGTTTTGAAAATCTTTCTACGTTGACAGGAAAATACGGAGAAGAAGGTGACCGCTTGATTTTTAAGATTTTAAATTCAAGTATCAATGAAGCAAAAGAAGAGAAAAAGAATCAAATGCTTCATGACTTTCAGAAAGCATTAGACAAACCATTCAGTGCAGAAAGTCTTACAGATAAAGCCCTTCGTTATGACCTTACCGTACCTTTTGCAAGATTCGTGGCAATGAATCATGGTAAACTGACGTTTCCCTTCAAACGTTCTCAGATCCAGCCGGTTTGGAGAGCAGACAGGCCTCAGAAAGGAAGATTCAGAGAGTTTTATCAGTGTGATGCCGATGTAGTAGGAAGTGAGAGTTTACTACAGGAAGTGGAGCTGGTTCAGTTGTATCTGAAGTCTTTTGCTGATCTGAAAGTTCCTGTAACTATTCATATGAACAACAGAAAGATTCTTTCCGGATTGGCAGAATATGCAGGAATCACAGATAAACTGATTGATTTCACCGTAGCATTAGATAAACTGGATAAAATTGGAAAAGACGGAGTTGTAAAAGAATTATTAGAAAGAGAAATCTCTCAGGAATCTATTGATAAACTGGATTTCTTATTCAGCCAGTCAGACGATGCTCTGGAAAATCTTCTTCAGTTGAAAGAAAAATTTGCAGGAAATGAAATTGGTCTGAAAGGAGTAGAAGAACTTGAATTTGTTCTTACACAATCTCTGAACCTTGGTGTTGATATTCAAAACCTGGTCTTCAATATTACTTTGGCAAGAGGTCTGGATTACTATACCGGGGCGATCTTCGAAGTGAAAGCAGATGAGGTTGCTATGGGATCCATCGGAGGAGGAGGTAGATATGATAACCTGACTGAAGTTTTTGGAGTAAAAAACATTCCGGGAATTGGAATTTCATTCGGATTAGACAGAATTTATCTGGTAATGGAAGAATTGAACCTTTTCCCTGAAGAAGCATCTGCTAAAATAGAATATCTATTTGCTAATTTTGGAGGTGAAGGAATTACAGAAGCTTTAAAGCTGATCATGAAGCTAAGATCCAAAGGAATTTCAGCTGAATTATATCCTGAAAATGCAAAGATCAACAAGCAGTTTACCTACGCTGAAAAGAAAGGTATAAAAAATCTTGTTTTCCTGGGTGAAGAAGAAATTAAAAATAATACAGTTACTTTTAAAGATCTTGAAGCTGGAGAACAGAAAACTGTTTCTCTAGAAGAGTTTTTAGGAGAATAATAGTAAACACCTATAAAAAAGTAAAACAACCACAAAAGTAATTTTGTGGTTGTTTTGTTTGATGGGTGCTAAGATTTAAATACTTTTGATCTTTACAATCGGTTCAGAATTTGTAATTTGGAGTCGACGTTATAAGGCAGAGTAAAATGATGCTCTGTATTCATAAAAAACTTTTAAACATAAAAACCAGATGAATATTATTTGTGCATTGTGTGGAACACCGCTGACGGCTACTGATATGTCCGTAGGCAAAAATAAACTTGCTGATGGCGGTTATTTGTGTGCAGCATGTTTTACTAAAGCCATTACGATCAATAGAGACCTTATCAATAATCTTGACCAATTCTATTTTGCAGAAATTACAGGAATGATTCTGAAAAGTAAAATTGATGCCAGCCAGAATTCAGGAGGATCTCAGCCTGAGACTAACAATCACTACCAATATGATGCTCCCACCAGATTAGATGAAATAAAAGATCAGATTGTTGCCCTTAACGCAAGACTGAGCGTTTTGGCGAATGAAGAAGTGAATGAATTGGCTAACGTGTTGGACAGAGACGAAAGATTATTGGCTATCGCAGAAGGCATAGACCTTCAGAGTAACAGAGAAGGGATTATATTTTCAACCCAAAAAAGAATTGCTTTTATTGATAAAAAATTTCTGGGTGGTGTTGCAAAAAATGAATTTTTCATTCAGGATATTTCTTCTATTGATCATATTGAAAACCTTTTGTATTCAGTGTTGAAAATCAATACCTATAGAGGTTCTGCACAGTTTAAACTGCATAATAAAAATGATGGAAGAGCATTTTCCAATATTCAGAATAAGAAAATGACCTATACCGAAAATGAATTCAGACAAGATTCAAGTCCATTGCAGGCATTTACTCAAACAATTCCGGATCTGGTGCAGGAAGATGTATATTCTGCCGCTCAAGAAGATTCAAATACAATTTTTGAACAGCTGGAAAAATTGGGGAGATTAAAAGAAAATGGAATTTTGACAGAAGAAGAGTTTGCAGAACAAAAGAAAAAACTGCTTGATAAATTATAAAAGAAGAAGAAATGAGCAATAATTGTGCATTGTGTACTACAGAATTAACATCCATGGATACGCTTTTGGGAGCAAATAAGCTTTCAGACGGAAATATTTTATGTAATAAATGTTTAAATAAAGTAACTGATATCAATGAAGAGTTACTTTATAACCTTAACAAATTCAGCATTAATGATATCAATACCATGCTGAATGCAGAAAAAACTGAAGCAGTTCAGGCAGTCATGATAGCAGAGCAGAATCTTCCTGCAGCAGTAAATTATGGTTCTCATCAAATTTCAAAAGAGGTTTACAAACGAAGACATCAGAAAATAAAGAATGAACTGCAAATGCTGAATGCGAACCTTTCCATCTTTACCAAAGGAGAAATCAAGGAACTTCCTTATTTGATCTCTGAAGAAGAACAGATTATTGCGATTACAGATGCACAGTTTGTCAATACCTTAGCGGCTGGGATATTAGTAGCAACACCAACGAGATTAATTTCTGTATCAAAAGCCATATTTGGTGATGCAAAAATTAATGATTATCCTAATGAAACCATTAAGGCTGTAAGTTTTGTAACGGATCCCAGATCACCTATTATTAAGCTGCATCTTGATGAAAGAGTGGTAGAGTTTGAATGTTTCATGGATAAGGAGGATGCAGAAAAATTCTATGATAAGATAAAAGGTGCTTATAATAATCCTCAGGAACAGTCTTCAAAACAAATTGGCTCCACAAACAAAGTTGTTTCAGTTTCATCAGAAGAAGTTCTTAACCAGCTTGAGAAATTAGGAAAGCTGAGAGAGAACGGAATTTTAACCGATGCGGAATTTGCAGAACAAAAAAAGAAATTATTGGAACAATTAAAATAAAACTTTTAACACCCAATCATGAAGGATAAAGTATCTTCAAAAATAGTAGAAAGCTGGCTGAAAGGATGGTGCCTGTCAAGAGAAACATCTTTTCCTGTATCCTATAAATCTGGATTTCATGTGGTTGTAGGAGATGAAAAACAGAAAGAACGTTTCGTATTTCCTGAGCTTAATGATGATTTTTTCCAGCTTGCCAATTCAATTGATGAGCCCTGGATTTATCTGAAAGTATCCACTTCTCCTGATGAATTTATAGAGAAAATCCCTGAAAGATGGCAACTGCAGTCACAAGGATATATGATGACCTGTTTCCATCCGATGAAATTTCCGGAAACCAGCCTTGCAGAAGGATATCATCTTGAGTTTTCTGAATATAATACAACTTTTGTGATCAGAATTGTAGCCGAAAATGGTGAACAGGCTTCCATAGGCCGTGTCTCTCTTATAGATGATTGTGCTATTTATGACAGGATCATTACCAAAAAAAATCATCAAAGGAAAGGGCTTGCCCGTTTTTTATTGAAAGAATTGGAGAAGATCGCTTTGTCCAAAGGATGTCCCAATAATCTTTTAGTGGCTACGGATGAAGGAAAACTATTGTATGAAACCTTAGGCTGGAAGCTGTACAGTCTGCATACTTCTATTGTGATACCATCTGAAGATTAATATTTTCATTGAATTAAATTTTTATTGTTAATAAACAGTAACTTAGACCTATAAACTAATGCTATGAGTGAAAAATCAAGACTTGACGAAATAAGAGATGAGCTTAAAAATCTCGATATCAGTCCTACCATATTTGCCCGGAAAGAAATTCATGAATTGCCGGATATCTTATCATCAGACGAAAGAATTGTCTATCTCGTAGAAGGTAGAAACAATCTGAACAATCATCATATCATTTTAGTAGCCACTGACAGAAGATTGATTTTTGTAGATAAGGAATTCATGTATGGACTGAAAGTAGAAGACTTTTCTTACAGCAAAATAAGCTCCATCCAATATGAAACGGAATTCTTACTGGCCTCTATAGATATTCAGGTTACTGATGACGTTGTAGAGATTGATGGAGTAGGAAAGTACCATGCGGAGCTGTTTTGCGAAAAAGTAAGAGATTTCATGTCACGCCCGGAAACACATTTTCAGAGCAAAGCTGAACCTAGTGTTTTAGATCAGTTGGAGCAATTGGGAAGATTAAAAGAATCCGGAGTGTTAAGTGAAGAAGAATTTCTTGAGCAAAAGAAAAAGTTAATGGAAAAACTGCCATAAACATACAATATGTGGAAAGTTTTTAATAATAATTGGTATAACTCTGTATTAGTTTCGGCCCTTGTAGCTTTCTTCTGCTTTTTTGGACTTTCTCTATTTAATAGGTATACATTGTATATCTGCTGTTTTCTTCCTTTTATTTTTTTTCTGATAACTTTGGTTCTGGGTATCATCAGGATTGTAAAGAAAGATTATTTGAAAGGAATTTTGCAGATTGTTTCTACAGGAGCATTGGCAGCGGTTACTTTTAGTTACTTCACTTTTGCATTGATGTTTTATCCTTATGATTTTTTTGCGGAAGGATTAAAAGTTCCTGAAAATATTAAATTTGAAAAACCTATAAAGCTTAATGATGAAAAAGACAGGATAAATATTCATCAGCAGGATTTTATTCTTTACGACTATTTCCAGCCGGGGATGTATAAATATGATCTGTTCTTATATAAGATTGAAAAAGGGAAGGTATATCTGAAAATATTTGAAATTACTAAAAACCAGATTCTTTCTGAGGAAAGTATAAAAAAGAAAAGCCAGATTGAAGTTGAAAATAAAACAGATGAATTAAAAAGATTTGAATTAAAAGATGACTTTACAATCTATGAAGGCGATTGGGGACAGTTTTATGGAAGTAGAATAGAGGTTTGGTTTAAACCAGATGATATCAATAAACCTGAAAGAAAATTAATTACAAAAAACTATATTATTCAAGGCTGGATGAAATAGATGATTTAAAGAATTAAACAATGGAAAATTACTTAGAAATTAATAAAAAATCATGGAACGCTAAAGTAGAACCTCATCTGAAATCAGATTTCTACTTTGTAGATGAATTTTTAAAAGGAAGAACTTCTCTGAACTCAATAGAATTGGATCTTCTTGGAGATATAAAAGGGAAAACTATTCTGCATTTGCAGTGCCATTTTGGACAGGATTCTATCTCCATGTCAAGAATGGGAGCTAAAGTTACCGGAATAGACCTTTCTGACAAAGCCATTGATACAGCCAGAGAGCTTGCACAGAAATGTGGTACAGATACAGAATTTATCTGTTCAGATGTATATAATTTGCCGAACGTTCTGGATCAGAAATTTGATATTGTGTATACAAGTTACGGTACAATAGGATGGCTTCCCGATCTTAAAAAATGGGCTGGAATTATCAATCATTTCTTAAAACCGGAAGGGAAATTCATTATGGCAGAATTTCACCCTGTTGTCTGGATGTTTGATGATGATTTTACAAAAGTCGCTTACAACTATTTCAATGAGAAACCGATTGTAGAAACCTATGAAGGTACTTATGCAGATCAGTCTGCGCCTATTGAGGAGGAATATGTTATGTGGAATCACTCTTTATCAGAAGTTCTCGATAATTTGATAAAAAAAGATTTACAACTGAATACTTTCCGGGAGTTTGACTGGTCGCCCTATCCTTGTTTCAGACATGTAGAAGAATTTGAAACAGGAAAATGGAGAATTCCACAGTTCGGAAATAAAATACCTCTTGTGTATGCGCTTACAGCACAGAAAAAATAAAACCTTAAGGATTGCATTACAATAAAAAGTCACCGTAGTACTACTACGATGACTTTTTTCCTATATATGAATGTTAAAAAAACTGCTCTGTGTTGATTAGCTTAGGGAATCCTCTGCTTTTGTCTTTACTTCGTCTACTTTATTCTGAACCTGAGAAGCAACATCATTGGCTTTGCTTTTAAGATCATTTCCCCATTTGTTAAGATTGTCTTTTGCAGTATTGATTTTATCTTTTACAGCTTGTTGATCTTCAGGGCTTGAATTCTTATATTTCCAATAAGCTAATGCACCTAATCCTAGTAAAGCTAATAATCCTTTTGTCTTGTTTCCCATGATTTCTATTTTTTTATGTATTAATATTAAAATTTGTTGTTATGAATAATGTAAAATACGTGCCAAAAAAATAAGTTGACTTATAAAAAAATGTTAAATTTAAGAGAAGACTTCGACTTTTTCACCATCAAAACTGGCGAAAACCATAGTAGGATAGGAATCCTGATGATAGATGTTTCCCTGTTTATCAATTGCGATGGCTCCTGCAAATCCATCAATAGTTTTAAGTTCATCAAATGTCCTATTAAAAGCCTGCTCCAGAGTCATACCATCTGTAACTCTCGTTACAATTTTGGCAGCAGTAGCATTACTGACAATATCTTCACCTACACCGGTACAGCTTACTGCACAGAAAGCATTGGCATAATTTCCAGCCACAGTGGCAGAATCCGAAATTCTTCCAGGAATTTCAAAACCTTTTCCTCCAGTAGACGTGGCAACAGCCAGTTTTCCTTCCTGATCAATAGCTACACAGCCTACAGTTCCTTTACCTCCATTGGCAAGCTTAGCTTCGTATTCTTTTCTTCTCTGAGGAATTTCTGTAGAAAAATTCTCGAAACCATTTTCTGTAGCATAAATTTTAGCACCATTTCCTCCTAAAACCCTGTCGTCTTCATTGATAAGATCTTTAGCCACAAAAATAGGGTTCTGTACATTTTGAATATTAATTACCCCACTTAGTCTCTGGGTATCTCCATTCATAATGGCAGCACTCATACGGATAACACCATCACTCTGGATCTGAGAACCGATTCCTGCATTGTATAAAGGATCATCCTCCAGTAATGAAACGGCATAGGCAACGGTATCAAAAGCGGAATGAGTTGTAAGATAGTCGAATGCTTTTTGAGCAATTTCTTTTAAAGAATTCTGTTTAGCTGTTTTTACTTCGTGGCTTTGATCGTTTTCAGAGAAAAAACCGCCGTGGATAATGATTTTCATAGTAGATATAGGTTTCGTGTTCCGGAGTTCTGTTTTTATTGAAGCCAATAATACAACCGGGCATTAATGAAGAAAGATAAGCATTTTATTTAAATACTGAGTTGATACGAGTTCCGGGTTCCGTGATTTCGGGTTTATTACCCTTGAAAAAAAGATCGTGGTTAATTATATACCTCGAATCCCGAATCTCGAACCCCGTATTGATACGCGTTTCGAGTTCCGTGATTATTTTCTTTTACAAAACAATCTCGGTTATTTTTTATATATCTCGAATCTCAAAACCTCGCAACCCACCTATTTATCCTGTGGTATCGGATTAAACTGAGAGTTTTCAATTGTTAATGTCTTCGTGGTAAGATCATAATGATCATTCATAGACATCACATGTACCGTTAAATTATCAATAGAAATAGGTTCTCCAAGGTTGATATTCGTAAGGTTGGTATCTTTGATAAATCTTCCGTCAACTAAGATCACAAGGCCGGAACCTACAGCTGTCATGACATCGTTATGAATGAAAAGACCTGTATCTTCACCCAGACCGATTCCCAAAGTTCTCGGATTGTTGACTACTGCCTGGAAAAGACGTCCGATTCTTCCTCGCTGTACGAAATGCGTATCAATAATAACATTATCAATCAATCCCAACCCTTGGGTCGTTTTAATTTCTCCTTTTAATAGGGCTTCAGAACTGCTTCCCTGATAGATCATATTTTCAGAGGCTGCGGCAGCACCTGCAGAAGTTCCGGAATAAATAAAATCCTGTTCCTGGTATTTTAATAAAACCGTATCATGAAATCTTGTTCCACCAAGAATAGAAGTCAGTCTCAGCTGATCTCCTCCGGTGAACATCATGACATCAGCAGCGTTTGCTCTTGCCACCATGGCGTCAGAATTGGCTTCTTCACGGTTGTGGATGTCAAGAACATTTACATTTTTCGCTCCAAGAAATTCAAATGCTTTTTTATATTCAGAACCTACGATCTGAGGAATTTGAGAAGCGGTGGTAACGATTTCAATGACAGAATTCTCCTTCAATTTTGATTCGTTGATGATCTTTCTTAAGATCCCACGTTCAAAAAAATTAAGATTCTTTTCGATATTCTGATCATAATCGGTTTCAGCAAAACTTCCTTTGTTTACAGCGCCTCCGATAACTATTAATTTTCCAACAGGTTTCGTCATGGTACAAAATTAAAAAATAATTAACATTCTTTGGCGAAATTCGTGCCATCTTTAGTTGATTTTTAATGTTTTAGGAATGTTAATTAAAATTAATTTTTTTTTAACGAATCTTTAAATGTGGTATAGTTTCGTTTAGGGTTTTACATTATCTTTGGTTTTGAAAGGAGTTATTGTTAACTGTTAAAATGCCAATAGACTATGAAAATCGAAAAGATTCAGGCACTAAGAGGTCCTAACATCTGGAGCATCAGAAGAAAGAAGCTGATACAGATGAGGTTGGACTTAGAAGAAATGGAGAATTATCCTACCAATAAAATCGAAGGATTCCGGGAAAGGATTGAAAAATTAATCCCATCATTAATTACACACCGATGCTCGGAAGGAGTGGAAGGAGGCTTTTTCCATAGAGTGGAAACAGGAACCTGGATGGGGCATGTCATTGAGCATATCGCTTTGGAAATACAGACTCTGGCAGGAATGGATGTAGGGTTTGGAAGAACCCGTGAAACAAAAACTCCTGGAGTATATAATGTAGTATTCAATTATATCGAAGAAAATGCCGGAATTTATGCTGCAGAAGAATCTGTAAAGATTGCAGAAGCACTGGTTGAAAGCAAAGACTATGATTTGAATGCATGTATTCATAGATTAAAAGAAATTAGGGAGCGTGTTCGTCTAGGTCCTTCTACCGGAAGTATTGTAGAAGAAGCCGCATCCAGAAGAATCCCATGGATCAGATTGGGAACGAACTCATTGGTACAGCTGGGTTATGGAGTGAACCAACAAAGATTTCAAGCCACCATTACCGGGAAAACAAGTTCTATTGCTGTAGATATTGCCTGTAATAAAGAATTAACCAAAAGAATGCTTCATGATGCAGCTATTCCCGTACCGATTGGAGATTTGGTAGTTGATGAAGAAGACTTAAACGCAGTCATCAAAAAAATTGGATATCCTATTGTTTTAAAACCTTTGGATGGAAACCATGGAAAAGGTTCTTCCATTAATGTCAACGATTGGGATGCTGCTAAGATAGGTCTTGAACATGCTCAGAAATATTCAAGAAAAGTAATTGTTGAGAAATATATCACTGGCTACGACTTCCGTATACTGGTGATCAATAATAAAATGGTGGCTGCAGCCAGAAGAGTTCCTGCCCATGTGGTGGGTGATGGAGAACTGAACCTTCAACAGCTTATTGAAAAAGAAAACAAAGATCCGAGAAGAGGCTATGGCCATGAAAATGTCCTTACTGAAATTGAAGTTGATAAAGACACTTTAGAACTACTTGATAAACTTCAGTATACTTTGGAAACTATTCCTCAAAGGGGAGAAGTGGTTTATCTAAAATCAACGGCTAATCTTTCAACCGGAGGAACTTCCATTGATGTAACAGATATGGTGCATCCAGAAAATATCACAATGGCTGAAAGAATTTCTAAAATTATTGGCTTGGATGTCTGCGGTATTGACGTGATGGCAGAAAACCTTACCCAGCCTTTAAAAGAAAGTGGCGGAGCTATTATTGAAGTGAATGCAGCACCAGGATTCAGAATGCATCTTGCACCAAGTGAAGGACTGCCAAGAAACGTTGCTGCGCCAGTGGTTGATATGCTCTATCCTCAGGGAAAACCTTTTACCATCCCAATCATTGCGGTAACAGGAACCAATGGGAAAACAACGACCACGAGACTTATTTCTCATATTGTAAAAAGTAATGGGTATAGAGTAGGATTTACCACTTCGGATGGAATTTACATTCAAAATACCATGCTGTCAAAAGGAGATACAACCGGGCCGCTTTCTGCAGAATTTATCTTAAAAGATCCTACCGTAGAATTTGCAGTTCTGGAAACAGCAAGAGGTGGAATTTTACGTTCCGGACTTGGCTTTTCACAATGCGACATCGGAGTTCTGACCAATATTGAAGAAGATCATCTGGGAATGAATGATATTCACAGTTTGAAAGATCTTACCAAAGTAAAACGTGTGGTACTGGATAGCGTGAAAAAGAGTGGCTGGAGTGTTTTGAATGCCGACAACGAATATTCCATGAAGATTGTGAGTGATCTCGATTCTAATGTGGCTATTTTCAGTATGGATGAAAACAACCCTCATATTGTAAAATTTGCCAAAGAAGGAAAAATCACCTGCGTGTATGAAGAAGGTTTTGTAACCATCAAAAAAGGAGACTGGAAAATCAGAATAGGAAAAGCCAAAGACTTCCCGATCACGATGGAAGGAAAGGCCAGATTTATGATTGAAAACGTATTGGCAGCCAGTTTGGCGAGTTACCTTTATGGATTCGGAATTGAGGATATTTCGAACTCTTTGAGAACCTTTATTCCAAGTGCTCAGTTGACACCTGGAAGACTGAACGTTTTTAAATTCAAAAACTTTAAGGTGCTGATTGACTTTGCCCATAATCCTTCAGGATACGAAGCGATTGAAGATTATCTGAAAAATGTAGAATCCACCAAGAAAATCGGTATTATTTCCGGTGTCGGAGACCGAAGAGATAATGATATCAGAGAATGCGGAAAAATTGCCGGAAGAATGTTCGATTATATTATCATCCGAAATGAGAAACATCTTCGCGGAAGAACGGAAGAGGAAATCAACGGATTGATTATTGATGGAATCAACGCTGCAGGCAGAGACGTTAGCTATGAGATCATTCCTAAAGAGATTGAAGCTTTAAAGCATGCAATAGGAATGGCAGAAGAAGGAACATTTATCACGGCTTTAAGTGATGTTATTTCCAATGCTATTGATCTGGTTCAGGAATACCAGGCCAAGGAATTGTTGGAAGATGATAAAAACGTGTAAATACATCTTTATAGAACTTATTAACATTGCAATACGGAACAAAAACGTATTGCAATTTTTTTATCTATTATACTGTAGCAAATTGAATTTTGTTTGATTAAAAGCAGATGATATATCTGCGATGACTATTGTACAAACAATTAAAAGTTAATCCTTACGGTTTCCCGTAGAGTATACCTACAGTCTCTCCGTATATTTACAGTGTTTGTATAAACTAAAAGTACAAGTCAAGTTTTTTTAATGTCCTCCTTTTTTGGGAGGATTTTTTATTTGGTGCATTCAATAGTTATTTTTAAACCTTCTTTGTTTACGGAAACCCGTAACAATTAATTTTTTATGTTAAATCTCTAATTGGAGAATAGTTTTTATATTTGATTTCTAAACTAAAATCAAAACCATGAAAAATTTAAAGAAAATCTCTAAGGAGAAATTAAGAAGTATCAACGGAAAAGGAGGATGTCCTCCAGGCTGGCATGATTGTCCAGTGCCATGGAATGATAAGGTATGCATTCCGCATGACAATGAAATGGCATGTCCCGATTTATAAAATGATCCCTCGCTATGAGGGATTTTTTGTTCTTATATTTCAAATTTTCAACATTTCCGCCCAGAGTTTATAGACTTCTTTCTGCCTGTCAATTTAAAATAGGGTGTTTTTCCCTCACTATTTTGGGAGTTGCAGGTTTAATTTTGCTCAACCATAAATAAAATGAAATCCATGAGAACAATCAATTACATCGTTATACATTGTACAGCAACACAACCAGATGTTAAAATAGAGAGCATTAAAAGGTATTGGAGGGAAAACCTGAAATGGAAAAATCCAGGGTATCACTATATGATAAAAGCTGATGGAAAAACAGTAAACACTTTGCCCATCGATCAGGTATCCAATGGAGTTGCAGGATGGAATTCTCAAATTATCAATATATCATACATTGGAGGTATTGATAAAAGCGGTATTCCAAAAGATACAAGAACGGAAGAGCAAAAAAAATCTATGGTAAAGCTGTTAAGAGAATTAAAATCAACATTTCCTAAAGCTAAAATTCAAGGACATAGAGATTTTCCCAATGTCCATAAAGCTTGTCCTAGTTTTGATGCTAAGAAAGAGTATGCTGGTTTATCATAAAGTGAAGTACTATAAGACTGTTTTAGATAGCATTAAAGAAAGTCCAATATACAAATAATTAAAAATCAGACCTTACGGTTTCCCGTACAGCATGTCTACAGTCTATCCGTATATTTACAATGTTTGTGAAAACACAGCATACATGTCAATTTTTTATCCTCCTTTGTAGGGGGATTTTTTTATGATTGGAGAGGTCTTTAGGAGTAAAAAATAAAACCTCCGAAATTTCGGAGGTTTGTTTCTATAAGTTTTCCCAGGTTTTCTTTATACTCTGCATTTTTTTTAAATAAAAATACAAAGGGATAAGTTCTAATCGGAGTGTAAAGCTGATTGTTGGGTACACAAACGGAATAATGGCCATCATCACAAGACAAATAGCAATGCCTATGATGGCATCTATTATTGCTGCCTGTGGAGCCCAATCCTGTTCAAACCAAAGTCCGTAGGCCACAATACCTTTAAATAAAAACAAGACACAGATCAAAAGTCCGGTCATTGAATAAGGATGATTGGCATCTATCCCATATAAAGATAAAGAGACATGAGTCATCAGAGAGCCTGCCATCAAAAAAATAGCAGCTAGTGCACCTGCAATTAAAAAGATCCACAAGAAAACTTTAATTCAGGTGGGTAATAAATTTCTTCTTCGTGTTAAAGTGTGGTTTTCAAATTCTGCAAAAGCGGTTGGCTTTTCTTCCATGGAATATTAGTTTTATCAGTTTTTTATCCGAAAAAAGCATTCGAACTACCGATCCAGATGGCATCTTTTTTATTGAAATCTACATTGACCATCGCGGCTTTTGTCATTCTTCCAAGATTTTCCAATAGGATAGGACGTTCGTCATTTTCCCGCCAAATATACAACAAACGGATCTCTGCTTTTGAAAAATCTCCGTTGATATCTTCAAAAATGGGTTCATAGTACACTTTTCGCTGCAAAATATAGTTTTCTTTATCCTGAATAGCCTCTGTAATTTCTCTGGTAGGGCTTAAATTAACGCCACTTCCCGCGAATGAAAATAAAGGTTTCAATACAAAGTCATCCAGGTTTTCATTTTCCGGGAATTCATGCAGGAAATAGCTCTTTGGAACAAACTGATGCTTCAGTAAAGGCAAAAGGAACTTTGATATTTTAAAGAACCAATTCGGGTGAGTAATCCATTTGACATCCACTTCCTCACGGAAATCAAATTCTGTAGTAAGATCAGGAATATTATCCAGTTCGTCAAATATCACACGGTTGTAGATTCTTTTGATTTCAGTTAGCTTACCATTATTTTCATAATAGAGCTTTCGTCCTTCTTTCTTTACTTTCGTCAGGCATACGGTTTTGATGCCTATTAATTTTTCTGTCAGAGCAAAATCAATAGCTGTTTTTTGTTTTTCCGGAAAAATTTCGAGTAAGACTACATTTTCAGGATTTTCATCTCCTACAATCAGTTCTTTTAAATAGTTTTTAAAAGTTTCATGCGGCATAGGATTTCTGATCTCTGAAAGAAAAGGGTAGACTTCACAATATGTTTCCTCATATACTTTCTGGAAAGCATACAAAGAAGGAAATGCCTGAAGTTCGATCAGCTGAGGTTCTATTGCTCCGTTTTCACTTTTACATACTCCAAAATCTATGGTGAAAAAATGGGGCTGAGCCGTGTCATTGGGAACTCTACAGTTTTCAGGAATGGCTTTTTGAAGAAGCTCTTCCGGCATTGCCTTAATCTGGCTGATAATACTCTCACTGGCATCTATAAGCTTATTCTCAAATTCTTTGGTCAAAAAAATAGGACTTTCTGAAACTCTGAACGTAGGTTCTGTTCCTCCTTTTTCTGCCAGGATACTTTTGAGTTGACTGTATTTTTCCTCCGAAAACTCCTGATTGTACTGTTTTCTGTATTTTGGAATCATATTTTTTTTCTTTTGTGATGGTAAAAAATCGGACGTTTCTGCCCGATTGTTATAGGTAGCTGGAAGCTGGGAGATAGGTGAGGGAAGTTCTTAAACATAAAAATATTTATACTATCAGTTCATGAATAAAAGGATATTTAGTAATCCCAACTCATAATAACTTCCGGCATCCTTCTTCCAGCCTCCAACCTTTTAAGCCAAAGTCTCAGCTTTTTTCAAAATGTTTTTTTTTGCAAACTGAAGGAATCTCGGAAGAATCTGATGTCTGGTCAGAATGATTTTATCTTCATCATCTATTCTATCGATTGTTTCAAGATATTTTTCCATTCCGAAGCTTTCAATCATGGCTTCTTTGTTCTTTTCATCCTTCAGGTTTTCGATCAGAGATTCAGGATTGGCCTCCGGGTGAAACTGTGTTCCAAATATTTCCTCCGAAAAACGAACGGCCATTACCGCTCTTTCAAGATTGATATGAGGTCGGAATTTTTCAATCGCCATAACAGTCATTCCCAGTTCTTCGAAACGAGCATGATCCGGTTCAATAAACTGGTAGGCTCTGGAATCTACCGCATAAAAAGGATCCTGAAGATTTTTGAACAAGAATTCTTCTTTACCTTCCTCAGTTTTATGAACAGGCATTACTCCGAAAGAATATGATTTTCTTTTGCAGATATTTCCCAGATTCCAGTGAATACTTGCCAGCTGGAATGAATGACAGATCAGGAAAAGGTACTTTTTATCTTCATGACCTTTGTTATACTCAAAAACAGAGTCTAAAAAATTTGCAAATCGGTCTTCCCATGCAAAACCTTCACGATGTGGGTTTCCCGGACCACCGGAAGAAATGAAAATATCAAAATCTCCGATCTCCGGCATTTCATCTTTAAACCTCACGTCAAATGTCTTGATCACCACATTTTCTTCAGAGTTCTGCTGAAATGTTTCAGAAATTTCTTTAATGTTTCTAAAACCCTGGTTCACATGATTGTTGTTCATGTCCAGCAGAGCAATTCGAATATCTTTCATTACATCATATTTTTTGCAAAGTTACCAAAATATTATGAAGCAGGTTCACCATGGGTTATGCCATACTCGGTTTCAGAGATCATATAATCAACCACTTTCGTAAGATCACCAGTTTCCTTAAAGATCTGAAGCTGTCGGTCTGCACCGGTTCCGTTTTCAAGAATTTTCCAGGCATATTCCACTTCATGACGGCATCCCAGATCATCTACCACATCATCAATAAACTCTAAAAGCTCTTTCAATAAATGAGGATAAGGAACGGATTCCTCTTTCCCAAAATCGATCAGATGGGCTTCGATACCACTTTTGGAGGCACGCCATTTATTTTCGTTCAGCAATAGCCTTCTATAGCTTCTGAAGCTCAGGTTTTGCTGGTGAAGTTTATAAATTTTAGCTACAAGGCTCTGCATAATTGCTGCAAGACATACGGTTTCATCAATTCTCAACGGCATATCACAGATTCTGAATTCGATTGTAGGGTAGAAGGGGTGAACCCGCAGATCCCACCAGATTTTCTTGGCATTGTCGATGGTTCCTGTTTTTACAAGAAGATCTACATAGCTGTCAAATTCCGCCAGAGAGTTAAAGTAACTTGGAATACCGGTTCTTGGGAATTTTACGAAGATTTCCTGTCTGTACGATTTAAAACCTGTATACCTTCCAATCCAGAAAGGCGAATTGGTAGAAAGAGCATACACGTGAGGAAGGAAATACCTCATCACATTCTGAATTCTTACGCCTTCTTCACGGTTGGGAATTCCAATATGAACATGCAGTCCGAAAATAAGATTTTCACGGGCCACATCTCCCATATCATCCACAATTTTGATATATCTTTCTCCCTGAGTGATATTATTGTCAGACCAGTGTGAAAAAGGGTGAGTGCCACCTCCGGAAACACGAAGCCCCTGTTCATGTGCGATATTGATGAGATGACGCCTTAAATTTGTTAATTCTGCTCTGGCTTCCTGAATATTCTGGCAGATTCCCGTTTCCATTTCAATCATGGATTCGTGCATTTCATGCTTTAAGTTTTCACTTAAAACTGCTTTGCCGCCTTCAATGATTTTTGAAACGTGAGAAACCAGATCTCTGCTTTCTACATCGATGATCTGATATTCTTCTTCAATTCCAATAGTAAACTGATGATGCATGTATTTTTGTGTTTTTTAATTCTTTTTCAATATTATTTAATGGAATCCTTCACAAACGTTCCCCAGGCAATATTCGGTTTCCCCGGAACGTATTCTTTAGCTTTTTCAATAGCCAGTTTGGCAGCGTGTTCTATAATCCATGCAAAGTTTTCTTCTCCTACAGAATTTCGGTCTGCATCAGGAGCTGGATTACAGAAGTCAATAGCATAAGGAATACCGTCTCTTACTGCAAATTCTACGGTGTTGAAATCATATCCTAACGCTTTATTCATTTTAATGGTATAGTCATGAATGGTTTTCAATAATTTTTCAAGCTCTTCACCTTGTGTCTGATGCGTGGTAGCATATCTTAAATGAGGCGCATTTCTCGGCTCATAAGGCATAATGTGGACATATTTTTGACCCAGACAGTACACTCTGTAATAATCGTCAAAGATAATTTCTTCCTGTACCATCATCACCAGCTGTTCCGTTTCTCCCAGTTTGTTCCAAAGATCATCCGGATTTTCTACTCTGTACACGTTTTTCCAGCCGCCACCGTCGTGAGGTTTCATGTATGCCGGAAACCCTACATAATTGAAGATATATTCCCAGTCATGAGGGAATTTCAGGTTTCTGAATGAAGTTTCTGAAGTATTGTCCGGTCTTTCGTGCGATGGAAGCAGAACTGTTTTAGGAAGAGGAATCCCAAGTTTTGACATCAGGGCATTGTTGAAAAACTTCTCATCAGCACTCCACCAGAACGGATTATTGATAACATAAGTGCCGTTAAGTGCAGCATTTTTTAAATAAGCTCTGTAAAAGGGAACGTCCTGCGAAATTCTGTCGATGATTACTGCATAAGCATAATCTGCACCCTGTTCTAATTTATCAATAGTAACGGGTTCAGCAATGATATCGCCACCTCCCAGTTCATTTACTTTGTCTATAAATGCCCAGGGAAATGTATCTTCCATACCGAAAAGAATTCCTACTTTTTTTGTCATAATTTTTGTTTTTAAGGTGGGTGTTATTTTTTTCTATTTGTTTTTATTATTTTAAGAGAAAAATGCTCCTACGAAGGTAGGGAAGACCATTCTCCACAACGGCCAGTCGTGGCCAATCCATTTTCTTTCATCATACCAGAAGTCTATGCCTTTTATCCTCAGAATTTCAGCCATTTCAATATTTTTATCCTTGCAGATGTCCTGATCAGAAGTGCTCAGTACAATGTGCATATGTTTGTATTTCCAGGCTTCATCATTCCTTACAAATTCCCTCGGACAGTTGAAGTATACCAGCTCATCAGAATAGCCATCCATAAAATTCCTTATGCTGAAAGCTCCTGAAAGACAGAATAGGTGAGAAACCACATCCGGAAATCTGAAAGCGAAATTAGCAGCATGATATCCTCCGAAACTAGCGCCTGCTACGGCCACACGATGGGTCTTGTGAAGCTTTTGAATGTAAGGCACAAATTCCTTGATCAGAAACTGTAAATACCGTTCGTAGTTTCTTATTCTTTGCTGAGGAGATATATTGTCATCATAAAAACTCCAGCTGTCGATGGTCTGTACATTGTAAAGTTTTACTTTCCCTTGTTCTATAAACCAGTTGATGCTTCCATTAAGGTGAAAATCATGATTCTGGGTATATTGTCCCTGGGAAGTTGGGAACATAATGATAGGATGGCCGTAATGCCCGGTCACTTCTACTTTGAGACTTGTTCCCAATATATTTGAATAATACTCTGTATGTTCTATGTGAGGCATTTTCCTTGTTTAGTTTTAATTTAGGTTTTATAGTAATTCATAAAATTCAATTCCTCCAAGTTGATCTTTTTCTAAAATATCCAGTACGAGTGTTCCTAATTTCGGATGTTCGAGGATTATATTTTCTTTAAAGATCCATTTTGATCCTGGTGTATTGGCATGAGTTGAGTCAACGAACTGATAATATGCTTTGCTGTGCCATTTTCCGGGACTTATGTTCTCTAAATTACATTTTAGGATGGAATCTTCGGGTAGGTTGTATATTATGAATTCAATAACATTTTGAATGTCAATCTTGTGATTCATAATCTAGGAGCTGAGCTTGCTGCTTTTCGGAGGCAGAATATTCAGCATATCCGCATGAATCATTTCAGCTGCAGAATCCAGCCTATCCTGTACAACAGAGGCATCTCCGGATTTATATACAATTCCGACATGATAGTCTATCGGAAGAAATTTGACAACTTCTTCGCATTCAAAACTGCTGTAATTCGGTTCTTTATCTTTAATCAGTGCCACAATTAAGCCTGAATAATAGCCTGTAGGAGGAGAAACACTATAATCATGCCCTCTCAGAAGAACATCTTCAATTTTCGCCCATTCTCTCCAGATATTGATACCACTCGATGCTTCAACAAGATCCGGAATATGAGCTCCACCAACTCTTGATGAAGTTTCAAGGAAATACCATTTTCCATCTTCTTTTCCACGGATAAATTCTGTATGGGTTGCTCCGTTGATCAGTCCGAAATTGGACAATACTTTAGCATTTATTTCTTCCAGTGCTTTGAATTCTTCGGAATATCTTCCTAAAGTTTTGGACCGGAATACGCCGCCTTCATGCGAAACCTGCATAGGAGGAGCAAGGTATTTTGAAGCAGAAGTGAATACTATTTTTTTATTAAAAGTAAGGCTGTCTACATGGTAAACGTCTCCCGGCTTAAAGCTTTCCAGTAAAAAAAGATGACGTTCTTCTCCCAGAGTTTCCAGTGCTTCAAGAAGCTGTTCTTTGGAGGTTATTTTCTTGATTCCTGATGCTGATGCTTCGGAGCGGGGTTTTAGTACCCAAGGGGCAGAAACGCGGTCTGTAAATTCATCCACTTCATGATCATTGAAAACAGCAGTGAACTCGGGAACGCTGATTCCTGAATCTTTTGCTTTTTGGCGCATCGCCAGTTTATCTCTGAAATAGCGGTGGGTAGTCTGTCCCATTCCGGGAATACGGAAGGTCTCTCTGATTAATGCAGCTTTTTCAACATCATAATCATCCAAAGCCACTACAGCATCTACTTTTCTGGTTTTCATCAGGTGGGAAAATCCCTGAATCAAATGTTCCAGATTCCATACAGACGGCTTTAGTTCCGGCATATAAAATGCCTCATCAATAGCATGCCAGGGCCAGTTTTTTTCTTTGAGGTTTTCGGAGGTTACCAGGATGATTTTATTGCCGAGCTTCTTCATTTCGTCCATAAAATCGTAGCCTTTGTAATAGCACGAAATACACACAATGGTTTTCTTCTCCATATAATGTTTTTTAAGATTTAGTGGATTTTCAAAAATAAAAGCATTTATTTATTATTTTATTAATAGTAAAAAATGAAATATCGTGAGTTTTTGAAAATCCACTAATCAATTATACAGAGTTTTTTTGTAAAAAACTAATTTTTAGTGATAATTTTCAATTAAATTCACGAGGAGCTGAACCCCAAAACCTGTAGCTGCTTTTTCTTTAGCATATCCTACACTTCCAAAGGCTACTCCGGCAATGTCCAGATGAGCCCATTTAGGGTGATTCTCAGTGAATTGCTCCAGGAATTTAGCAGCAATAATACAGTCTCCTACAGGTTTCAGAGAGATGTTTTTCATATCGGCTACATCAGACTGAATATCATCTTTCCAAACATCCCATAAAGGAAGATTCCATACCCTCTGATTGGTTTGATCTCCGGTTTTGATCAGGTTGTTTTTCAATTCCTCATTATTGGAGAACATGGCAGCACAAGTGTCACCGAACATTCTTACTGAACTTCCCGTTAACGTCGCCAGATCAATCAGGAAATCTGTTTTATAGTTCTTAGAAAGATAGGATAAACCGTCTGCAAGAATCAGTCTGCCTTCCGCATCTGTGTCAAGTACTTCAATGGTTTTTCCGTTATAAGCGGTGATTACGTCACTTGGAAGCAATGCCTTTTCTGAAACAGCATTATCAGTGATGGGTAGTACAGCAACAATGTTTACCGGAAGCTGCATTTCAGCGGCATAGATTAACGTTCCTAAAACAGCGGTCGCTCCACCCATATCAGATTTCATATAATGCAGATTGGCAGAGCTTTTTATTGATATTCCTCCGGTGTCAAATAAAATACATTTTCCTACCAGTCCGAAAGTTTTGGCATTTTTAACGGTAGTTTTATATTCTAAAATAGTGAAAGCAGCATCGTAAGCACTTCCTTGGTTCACAGAAAGATAAGCTCCTAATCCAAGTTCTTCACATTTCTTTCTGTTGAAAGCAGTGTATTTTAAATCATATTTTTTAGCCAGATTTTTAAGATATGCACTTAAGATATCCGGTTTTTTCAGATTGGCTGGTTTGTTAAGCCAGTCCTGGCAGGCAGTCTGCCCGTTAACCAGTGCTTCAGCTTTCTGGCTGATATGGTCTAGTTTTTTCTGGCTTAAATTTTCAAAATGTAACTCAAATTTTGTATTCCAGAACGCATGTTTTTTGTCAAAAGGATAGTTGTAAGTTCCGATCAAAAGTCCTTTTACAAATTCTTCGAACTGCTTTTCGTTCATGAAATCGGCAAGGGCCAACGTAGGCATTGCCTGCAGTTTTTCTTTCTGTGTCTGTGAAAACCTGGCTGCTACCTGCTGAATTTCGAAATTTTGTAAAGTAGATTTCCCTAATCCAATGAAATAAGTAATTCCTTCTTCATGAGCATTGACAAAAACTTCATGTTTCTTTCCTGTAAAAAAAGTGGAAATATTTTTATTGAAATTTTTACTTGTTTTTGTCCATTCTTCCTCGGTAAACAGGTGAAAAACCTGAGTGTAATTTTTGTTTTTTTTATTGATTAGTTTCATAAATAGATGTTATATTTTCTAAATTCATAAAGATTGCTGTCTTCATTGGGTTCTGTCTGACTGAAATCTTCTACAGCAATTTTATATTTAGTTTTTTATGCTTTGTTGTTGTGGTTTTACTTCAACCGGATTTTCTGTATTATCATAGAATAACCATTCTATAGCCCTTGGGAACTCCTGAGACCAATAAAATTCATTGTGAGTCCCTTCAGGATTGATATTGGTTTTAAATTCAAAATCAAAAAGTTTTTTCTCTTCCCATCGTTTCAGATATTCTTCAAAAATATGAATTCTTTTGACCATTTTTGATCCTTCCTGACCTCCGCCATAGAGATAAATTTTGGTTTTAAAAGGAACTCTGAAATTCATCATCGGGAAATTGTTATTCGGTTCTACCCAAAGAGAAGGGGAGAAGATCAACAGTTTGGAGTATACTTCAGGATAAAGAAATCCACTGTATATACTGATGAGCGCTCCTAATGAACTGCCCCCGATTCCGGTATTGTCACGGTCTTTTTTGGTTCTGTAATTTTCGTCCACAAAAGGTTTTAAAGTATCTGCAATAAAGCGGATGTATTTTTTCCCTTCAGAACCGTTGGCTACATGATCATTATCAAAAATATATTCTTTGATTCTTTCCTCACTACCATGTTCTATCGCTATGATAATAAGATCACCACGTCCGTACTCTGCAAGGATAGACAGTTTTTTATCAATCTCCCAGTTCCCGAAACCACTTCCTTCGTTAAATAAATTTTGTGCATCCTGAAGATATAAAACAGGATACCGTTTATCGGTGTTGTGATAGTCGTAAGGAAGCAGTGCCCAAACCTTACGGTAACGGTCAAGCTGCGGAATGTAAAAATTTTCGGAAATAACTTCTGCTATAGGATAATATTCTTCTTTGAACGGTCCCCAGTTCAGTCTCCATTTTTCTACAGAATCTGAAGTTTTACCAGTAGATTTTTTCACTTTCCGGTTGGGAGTGATATTACCATATTGATCCAGTTCTACATTCTCCCAGCCGCCCTTTGTGAATTTGTATTCAACATCATCAGGAAGTACCTGATCTTCGATTTCTATGAAATAATTGGATGTATCAGTCTGTTTAAGCTGGAAATTATAATCTTTAGGATTCCATGTGTTGAAATTTCCGGTAATAAATACCGGTCTGTCGTCTTTTTCTGCTGTATAAAGTTCAAACCTCATCGTTGTGTTTACTAAAATATTGATGTTAAATTTATAAAAAAGATTGTTTTGAAATCATAAAAATGTGAGGTAAAAAATGATATATTTGATAGATAGACAAAACACGAAATGAAGTTGACAATTATTTGATGAATAATTCATCGCTGTTGTCAGTATTTTTCGTAGTTTCAGGGAAAATATAAATACAAACCGATCTTGATGAATTCTGTTAAGACCTACACGCTTTTCACCGATCATGATGTGTACCTTTTCAAAGAAGGTAGGCATTATAAGCTGTATGGTAAATTTGGAGCACATTCTGCAGAAAAAGAGGGCGTAAAAGGCGTATATTTTTCCGTTTGGGCACCCAATGCAAAGAAAGTTTCCGTGATTGGAAATTTTAATAACTGGAATCACAAAGATCATATTCTGTTTCCAAGATGGGATGAATCAGGGATTTGGGAAGGATTTATTGAAGGATTAACCTGGGGAACATTATACAAATATGCTGTAGAAACACAAGGAGGCGAAATTCTGGAAAAAAGTGATCCTTATGCGGTAAGCTGGGAACAGAATATTCAGGCAGCTTCTCTGGTTTCTACCACATGGTATGAATGGAATGATCAGAAGTGGATGGATAACCGCTGGGAAAAAAACAGGCTGGAAGCTCCGATATCTGTCTATGAACTGCATCTGGGTTCCTGGGTAAGAGAAGAAGATCAGCCCCAACGTTTTTTAAACTACAGAGATATTGCCAAAAAACTGGTTCCTTACATCAAAGAAATGGGGTTTACCCATGTGGAATTGATGCCCGTGATGGAATATCCTTACGAACCCAGCTGGGGATATCAGATTACAGGTTTTTATGCGGCTACTTCGCGCTTTGGTTCGCCACAGGATCTGATGTTTCTTATTGATGAACTTCACAACAATGACATAGGCGTTATTCTGGACTGGGTTCCGTCCCATTTTCCGGGAGATGCTAACGGACTTCACCGTTTTGATGGCTCATATCTGTATGAACATGAAGATCCGAGAAAAGGCTTTCATCCTGATTGGAAATCACATATTTTCAATTACGGAAGAAATGAAGTTAAGTCTTTTCTGATCTCAAATGCCATGTTCTGGCTGGATCGTTATCATGCGGATGGATTGCGTGTAGATGCAGTCACTTCAATGCTTCATCTTGATTATTCAAGAAATGAAGGCGAATGGGAACCGAATATCTATGGTGATAATGTCAATCTGGAAGCTAAAGCTTTTCTTCAGGAGTTCAATACGGCGGTTTATAAAGAATTTGGGAATACTATCATGACCATAGCGGAAGAAAGTTCAGATTTTCCTATGCTTACAAAACCTGTCCATGACGGTGGTGTAGGATTTGGAATGAAATGGATGATGGGTTGGATGCATGATACGCTGGATTACTTCAAAGAAGATTTTGTTAACCGCAAATTTCACCATCATAAACTGACCTTTGCTTCCATGTACATGTATAATGAAAATTATATGATGCCTTTGTCACATGACGAAGTGGTACACGGAAAAGCAAGCCTTATTTATAAAATGAAAGGAGATGAATGGCAGAAATTTGCCAATCTCCGTACCTTATATGTATATATGTATACCCATCCCGGAGCCAAGTTGCTTTTTATGGGCGATGAATTCGGGCAGACCAGTGAATGGAATTTTACCCGAAGCCTCGACTGGCATTTGCTGAAATATCCTGTTCACAAGGGAATGCAGGATATAGTGAAAGAACTGAATCATCTGTACAGGTCAGAAACCGCTTTTTACGAAAATCAGTTTGATAAACATGGTTTTGAATGGGTAGAAGCGGATGATCTGGAAAACTCGGTGTATGTATACCTCCGAAAAGGAAAAAGGAAAGATGATGTTCTGATGGTGGCTTTAAACCTGGCACCAAAAGTATTGGATTATAAAATCGGGATTCCTGCAGGAACACACTGGGAAGTTGTTTTAAATTCTGATGATGAAAAATACAGTGGAAGCGGAGTAGATCCTGAAATCCTGGAAGAGAAGTATGAAGAATGGAGAGGATATCCTAAAACAATGACGGTAAAGCTGCCGCCATTGGCTGGAATTATTTTACGGCAGAAGAAAGATAAAAAGTATAAATTACATAGAATTAAACACAAAAGATAAAGAATGGTTGTTTATCATTTAAGTACAGAATGTTATCCTGTAGCAAAAGTAGGAGGTCTGGCAGATGTGGTGGGAGCGTTACCAAAGTATCAGAATAAAATAAAAGGAATAGAGGCCAAGGTAGTAATGCCATGGTACAATAAACCCTTTATCCATGATCACGAATTTGAAGTTGTTTTTGATGGATTTATTCATCAGGGAACGAATATGCTGCAGGTTCAGGTATTGAAGGAAAAGAGCAATGTGTTGGGATTTGAATTGTATATGGTAAGAATTCCCGGGTTGCTAGACAGAGACAATCCTTACGGGTATCAGGATGAAAGCTTCCAGTTTCTGGCTTTTCAGCATGGAGTGCTGCATTGGTTATGTGCTATGGAAATTCGCCTGGATGTACTGCATTGCCATGATTATCATACCGGATTGGTTCCTTTTATGGTACAAAACTGTCCGGAATTCGGATTCTTAAAAGGAGTAAAGACAATAGGAACCATTCATAACGGAGAATATCAGGGTATGATGAGCTGGGGCATGGCCAACTATATGCCTTCTTTTGATAATTACAAATGGGGACTGATGGATTGGAACGGATTCATGAATCCTCTGGCAAGTATGATTAAATGTGCCGATGCTTTTACCACTGTTTCCGAAGGTTATCTTGAAGAACTTTTCATCAGCTTCCGTGGGCTGGAAAGTCTCGTTCGTCAGGAATTCGGAAAAGCATACGGGATTATCAACGGTATTGATACTGAAATCTGGAATCCTGAAACTGATCCGATGCTGGATTTTAATTTTAATAGTAAAAATGCAATAGCTCAGAAAAAGAAAAACAAAGAAAAGCTCTGCAAAGAATATGGATTAAAACCCGAACTTCCTTTGTTTGCCTTTATCGGAAGATTTGCCACGGAAAAAGGAGCAGACCTGCTGCCTGATGTCGTGTGGCGAAGCATTAAGCAGAGCTATGGTGCTTTAAATATTATGATTCTAGGATCAGGAAATACCTATATTGAAAATAAACTGAAAGAATACGATTATACCTATACCAATTTTGCTCTCGATCTGGGATATAAAGAACATCTTTCCCATAAGATCTATGCTTCGGCAGATTTTCTTCTGATGCCTTCAAGAGTAGAGCCTTGCGGACTGAATCAGATGTATTCCATGAGATACGGAACCGTTCCTGTGGTAAGATATACGGGGGGACTCAGAGATACCGTAGAAGATATTTCAACAGGTGGAGCAGGACTCAACTTTACTTATCCCGGTGTAGATGATGTTGTACATGCGATGAACAGGGCAATGGCAATTTATAATCAAAAAGGAGTGATGGATGATCTTATTCATGCCAACATGAATTTTGACTTTGCATGGGAGAAATCTGCGGAAAAATACATAGCTTTATATAATAGCTGATACAATGAAGACTTTCGGATTTCTTTTTTTTATAATGATACTGTTTTCTTGTAAGGAAGACAGAGGAAGTTATCACGGAGGTTATTATTGGATCTATGTATATGGCCTTCCTGCTATAGAACGATATGAAGCAATGGATGGGATTTCTGAAAAGTGGAAAATCAAACATTACTCTGTTGGCGGCTGTCTGATAGAACCCAATGAGATGAAGAAAGTAGATGCTATTAATAAAAGAACATATGCCGCAATAGAAAGACAATATGGAAAAGGATGGAGAGAAGCATATCGTAAGGATGTTGAAAGTTTTGTAATGAAGAGAGTAGATGTGATGGACGTTCTTATTACCAATCAGTTTTTCAGAAATGAGCTTAAAAAATATAATATAGAAATCTATAATCTGGATAAAGAGGTTTTAGAATTAAATGATAAAGAAGATTTTCAGGTGGTTGTTTTTAATAATGAACTCCAATATGAAAATAAAGAATGCTTTAAAGTAGCAGTAAACACTAAGAACAGAACAGTAAACTTAATACAATAAAAAACGCAAGATATTTATGAATCGAAATGTAATCTCCATTGTTTTAGGAGGAGGCAGAGGAACAAGATTATTCCCGTTAACGTATACCAGATCAAAACCGGCTGTTCCTATTGCAGGAAAATACAGATTGGTGGATATTCCTATTTCAAACTGTTTGAACTCAGGATTGAATAAAATTCTGGTATTAACGCAATTTAATTCTGCTTCCCTCAATTCACATATCAAGAATTCTTACCACTTTGATATCTTCAGTAAAGGCTTTGTTGATATTCTTGCTGCTGAGCAGAATGTAGAGAATGAAAGCTGGTACCAAGGAACAGCGGATGCCGTACGCCAGTCTATGAAACATCTTGAAAAATATGATTATGATTATATCCTGATTCTTTCAGGAGATCAGTTGTATCAGATGGATTTCAGGGAAATGCTCGACTTTCATATCGAAAACGGAGGTGATCTTACCATTGCTACCATTCCGGTGAATGCAAAAGACGCTACAGGTTTTGGAATCTTAAAATCCGATGATGAAGGAAATATCACTTCTTTTTATGAAAAGCCCGATTATGATATGTTGCCAGGTCTGAAATCTGAAGTTTCAGAAGAAAATAAACACACCGGAAAAGAGTTTCTGGCTTCCATGGGAATCTATATTTTCACCAAGAATATCCTTAAAAAGATGTTTGAAGAAGGAGCTGGTGATGATTTCGGAAAAGATATTATTCCGAGTTCTATCGGAAAATACAAGACGTTAAGCTATCAGTACGAAGGCTATTGGACGGATATCGGAACTATAGAATCTTTCTACGAAGCCAATTTGGACCTTTGTCTGGATCTGCCACAGTTTAATCTGTTTTCGTCTTCTCCTATCTATACCAGAGCAAGAATGCTTCCGCCATCAAAAATCAACGGTTCATATGTAAGTAAAGCCGTTTTTGGAGATGGATGTATCATCATGGCAGATAAAATTGAAAACTCCGTGATCGGAAACAGAACAAGAATTGATAAAGGAAGTACCATCGTAAATTCCTACGTTATGGGAGCTGATTTCTATCAAAACACCACAGAAATTGTTCTGAACGACAGAGGTGGCCGTCCTAATATGGGAATCGGAAAATACTGCTACATTGAAAAAGCAATCCTTGATAAAAACTGTTACATTGGCGACAATGTAAAAATCATCGGTGGAAAACATATTCCGGATGGTGATTATGGAACGTATTCCGTACAGGATGGGATTGTCGTAGTGAAGAAAGGAGCTGTGATTGCTCCGGGAACACATATTGGGTAAGAGAAAGGAAGATGGATGCTGGAAGATGAAGGTTGTGCAAGCCGGAGTAGAGATAAAAATTTTTATATAAAATTCCGGTTCATGCAATTATTTTAATAATTTTCAATCAGAAGTTCACGAGTGATTTCTGGCTAACAGTATCCTCCAGCTTCCCTCACCCCGCTTCCAGCCTTTAACAGGTTAATTATTGTTAAACATACAACTAGAGTGATCAGCATATTGTTCACTCTTTTTATTTGTATTATTTTTGTGCGATGCGTATTTTTAAAATCTTAGCGGTAATCATTATTCTTTTGGGGGGAGCTTATGCTGCTTCCATGTATTATTTTGTAGATGAAAGTAAAAACTTTACGATTGAAAAAGAGATCGATTATCCCGTGGATAAGGTTTTTTCCCAGTTTAATAACCTTCAGAATTTTACAAGATGGAATAACTTTTTTACCAGCTCACCATCTATAGATATTGATTATTATACGCCTTATGAAGGACAGGGAAGTGCCATCAGCTATGTAGATCCTAAAAATGATACCGATGGAGAAATGTTCATCAGGTATGAGAATCTTAATAAAACATTGAAATATCAGCTTTTTGAGGATGAAAACGAAAATCCGACATTGGTTGATGTTAAATTTAAGCCGGTTTCCGCTGAAAAAACAAAGATTATCTGGTATGTTCATACCCCAAAATTAGCAGTCTGGAGAAGAGTAGAGAACTTCTGGACTGAAGACCGTTTTGCTGAAAATATCAACAAAAGTATGGTGAATCTTAAAAACTCTTTAGGAAATAAAGTGGAAAAAGATAACCAGATGGCAGCCATAAAATATGACAGTCTGATGGTAGAAAATGAAGAAGATAAACTGTTGTTGGGAATCAATGTAAGTACTTCCAATAAGAAAGATGCTCTTTACAAAAATATCGTGATGAATTATAACAAAGTCTATAACTTCGTGACGATGGATCTTGGAAAAAGAGATGATGAATTCGGATATCCGGTTCTGATTACGGATGCAGATAATTACAAAGACAAGGAGGTTTCTTATTTCCTCGGAATTCCGCTTTCTAAGAAAATCGGAGTATCTGATAATAATTTCAATTTTAGGTCCGTAAATCCGTCTCAAAATTACGTAATGTACTACAAAGGGAACTATGAGGGGCGAATTCGGGCAATCCAGCAGCTCATTCAGAAAGCCAAAAAAGACGAGATGCGCTTCGGAGATATCCGTCAGACCTTTATTGAACGTCCGATGGAAGGTCAGGAGGTAAACGTTAAGCTCTCATTATCAGTGTATAAGTAATTTTTTTTTATTTTATTTTTTCTTAAGTTTTTTTAACGGTTTCAGACTGTTCTAACTCGGTTTTTTTTATTAAATTTGAAGATTAATTCTACAAATAAATTTTAATAAATAGATAAACTGTAATAATGGACAGATTTTCATTCCTAAACGCAGCTCATTCTCAGTTAATTGAGGATTTATACCAACAGTACTTAAAATTCCCGGACTCTCTAGAACCATCATGGAAAGCTTTCTTTCAAGGCTTCGATTTTGCTTTGGAGAACTACGGAGATGACGATAACATCCAGTTTATTCAGGCTTCGGCCAACGCTGCCCCGGCAGTACAACAACAGATTTCTCAGGCAGTATCAAACGGAGAAGTTCCTGAGCATATCAAGAAAGAATTTAAAGTAGTAAACCTTATCGAGGCTTACAGAACAAGAGGACACCTTTTTACAAAGACTAACCCTGTTAGAGAAAGAAGACACTATACCCCTACTTTAGACATCGAAAATTTCGGTCTTTCTAAAGAAGATTTAAATACAAAATTCAACTGTGCCGTTGAAACAGGAATGAAAGAGCCTGCTACTTTAGCAGACCTTATCAAGCACCTTGAAAGCATCTACTGTGATTCTATCGGAGTAGAATATATGCACATCAACAATGTTGAAGAAAAAGATTTCATCAAAAGATGGCTTCAGGTAAACGAAAACCACCCAAGTCTTTCTGCGAATGAAAAAACAGAAATCTTATTAAAATTAAACCAGGCGGTTGCTTTTGAAAACTACCTTCACACAAAATTTGTAGGACAAAAAAGATTCTCATTAGAAGGTGGTGAAACATTAATCCCTGCTTTAGATCAATTGATCTCAAGATCTTCTCAACTAGGAGTAGATGAAGTAGTACTAGGGATGGCTCACAGAGGTAGACTGAATGTTCTTACCAACATTTTCGGAAAATCTTACAAGCAGATCTTCTCAGAATTTGAAGGAAAAGAATTCGAAGAAGATGTATTCTCTGGTGACGTTAAATATCACTTAGGATCTTCTAAAAAGATCAAAACAGCTTCTGGAGAAGAAGTTTGTATCAATCTTACACCAAACCCGTCTCACCTTGAAACGGTTGCTGCTTTGGTAGAAGGTATCTGCCGTGCAAAAGTAGACGACAAATACAAAGATTATTCTAAAGTATTGCCAATCATCATCCATGGTGATGGAGCTATTGCCGGACAGGGTATTGCTTATGAAGTGGCTCAGATGATGACTTTGGAAGGATACAGAACAGGAGGTACAGTTCATATCGTTGTTAATAACCAGGTTTCATTTACAACGAACTATATGGATGCAAGATCTTCAACATACTGTACAGATATTGCAAAAGTTACAGAATCTCCTGTAATGCACGTAAATGCTGACGATGCTGAAGCGGTTGTTCATGCTATCCACTTTGCGGCTGACTTCAGAGCAAAATTCGGAAAAGACGTTTATATCGACCTTTTAGGATATAGAAAATATGGTCACAACGAAGGTGATGAGCCAAGATTCACTCAGCCTAACCTTTATAAGACTATTTCAAAACACCCGAATCCAAGAGAAATTTATAAAGATAAATTGCTTAAAGACAGCGTTACTTCAAACGATGTAATTGCTAAAATGGAAACGGAATTCAAAGCTCTTCTGGATAAAGATTTTGACGCTTCTAAAGAGATTGAGAAAAACGTAATGGATGTGTTCATGGCTGAAGATTGGGTAAACTATCCAATTGGTAAGAGAGGAGCAGTTCAGTTACCGGTAGATACAAAATATGACTTAGCGAAGCTGAAAGAATTGGCGCTTAAAATGTCAACACTTCCAGCAGACAAAAAGTTCATCAATAAAATTACAAGACTTTTCGATAACCGTATCAAAGCGATTGAAGGAAACTCATTAGACTGGGCACTAGGAGAGTGGTTAGCTTATGCAACCCTACTTGTAGAAGGTCACAATGTAAGAATTTCCGGAGAAGATGTGGAAAGAGGAACATTCTCTCACAGACACGCTGTGGTAAAAACTGAAGATACAGAAGAAGAGTATATCCCATTAAGACATGTTTCTGAAAACAGATTTGATGTATTCAACTCTCACCTTTCAGAATATGGTGTTCTAGGTTTCGATTACGGATATGCAATGGCTTCTCCAAATACATTAACCATCTGGGAAGCTCAGTTCGGGGATTTCGTGAACGGTGCTCAGATCATCGTTGACCAGTATCTGGCAGCTGCAGAAGAAAAATGGAAAATCCAGGACGGATTGGTAATGTTATTGCCTCACGGTTCAGAAGGACAGGGAGCAGAGCACTCTTCAGCAAGATTGGAAAGATTCCTTACTCTTTGTGCTAACGAAAACATGGTAGTAGCGAATATTACTTCTCCTGCCAACTATTTCCACTTATTGAGAAGACAGTTGAAATGGGCGTTCAGAAAACCATTAATTGTAATGAGTCCTAAATCTTTATTGAGACACCCTAAAGTAGTTTCTCCACTTGAAGATTTCGCAACAGGTTCATTCCAGCCAATCTTAGACGATCCTACAGCAGATCCTAAAAAAGTAGAAAAAGTAGTTCTTTGTTCAGGTAAACTGTACTTCGAATTATTAGCGAAGAAAGAAGAACTAAACTGTGAAAACATTGCTTTAGTAAGATTCGAGCAGTTATATCCGCTTCAGGCAGATGCTATCGAAGCAATCTTCAATAAGTATGAAAACAGAAAACAACTAGTGTGGGCTCAGGAAGAACCTGAAAACATGGGGGCTTGGTCTTATATCCTGAGAAACTTCAGAGATACAGGAATTCAGGTAGTAGCTCCGGTACCAAGCGGTGCTCCGGCTCCAGGTAGCCACAAGATGTTTGAGAAAAACCAAAATGCAGTGATCAACAGAGTTTTCGACAGAGACGATGCTCCTGCAAAAAGACCCGTTACAGCTTAATTTAAATAATAATCAATTAAAAAATAAAAAATACTCGATATGTCAGTTTTAGAAATGAAAGTTCCTTCACCGGGCGAATCAATTACAGAAGTTGAAATTGCAACTTGGCTTGTAAAAGATGGTGATTATGTAGAAAAAGATCAACCTATCGCCGAAGTGGATTCAGATAAAGCAACTCTTGAATTGCCTGCAGAACAAAGTGGTGTGATCACTTTGAAGGCAGAAGAAGGTGATGTAGTACAAGTAGGTCAGGTAGTTTGTTTAATTGATATGGATGCTGCAAGACCAGAAGGTGCTGCACCTGCTGCTGAAGCTCCAAAACAGGAAGAAGCTCCAAAAGCTGCTGAGCCTGCTAAACAAGAAGCTCCAAAACCAGCTGCTCCGGTAGCTGCTCCACAAACTTATGCAACAGGAGCTCCATCTCCGGCTGCTAAGAAAATCCTTGACGAAAAAGGAATGGATGCTGGTCAGGTTTCAGGAACAGGAAGAGATGGAAGAATCACTAAAACTGATGCTGAATTAGCGGCGGTTCCTGCATTAGGAGGAAGCCCTATGACTGCTACAGGTGCTAGAACTACCACTACAACTAAACTTTCAGTTTTAAGAAGAAAAATCGCTCAGAGATTGGTTTCCGTGAAGAACGAAACAGCAATGTTGACGACTTTCAACGAAGTGGATATGTCTGAAATCTTCAGATTAAGAAAGCAATATAAAGAAGAGTTTGCTCAGAAACACGGAGTAGGACTTGGTTTCATGTCTTTCTTTACAAAAGCAGTAACAAGAGCATTACAAATGTATCCGGATGTAAACGCATCTATTGACGGAGACTTCAAAGTAAACTATGATTTCTGCGATATTTCAATTGCCGTTTCAGGTCCTAAAGGATTAATGGTTCCGGTATTGAGAAATGCTGAAAATATGTCTTTTGCAGGTGTTGAAGCCAACATTAAAGATCTTGCTGTAAAAGTAAGAGACGGTAAAATTACTGTTGACGAAATGACTGGTGGTACTTTCACGATTACAAACGGTGGTACTTTCGGATCTATGATGTCTACCCCAATCATCAACCCTCCACAATCTGCAATCTTAGGAATGCACAACATTATCCAGAGACCAGTAGCTGTTGATGGACAAGTAGTAATCAGACCAATGATGTATGTTGCAATGTCTTATGACCACAGAATTATCGACGGTAAAGAATCTGTAGGATTCCTTGTAGCGGTAAAGGAAGGTATCGACAACCCTGTTGAAATTCTAATGGGAGGTGACGAAAGAAAAGGCCTTGGATTATAGTTTTTAATAAAATTATAACATAATATATAATCTCGCCTCAAAAAAGGCGAGATTTTTGTATTTATTAAGAAAATGCTACAATGATGTTTTCAAAAATGACTTCCAATATCAAAGTTTCAGTTATACCTGAATATGATAGTAAAAACAGTTATCCTTCCGAAAACCGTTACGTTTTTAAATACAATATCACGATAGAAAATGATGGAAGCTTTCCTATCAAAGTATTGAAAAGAAAATGGTTAATCTTCGATGTCGGATTCGGATACACAGAAATTATAGGCGACGGGGTGATCGGACTGACCCCTGAGATAGGAACCGGTGAAAATTTTGCTTATTTCTCCAATGTAATGCTTCGTTCCGGAGTAGGAAATATGAGCGGAAAATACCTGGTTAAAAACATGGAGACACAGGAAACTTTTGAGATTGATATTCCAAAGTTCAATCTGTTGTCTGAAGTGTTGAGTAATTAACAACTGATGCCCTGTAAAAAGTACAGGTTTTACAGATCAATAAAAACCCGGGTTTATTTGTTTATAAAATTACTAAAGCCTTTTAATTTTTGCTTTCATATACTCGTTTACTTCATCATTACTGGTGAGGAAGAGTCTCTCAAATGCAAGTAAAGAAATTTTGGCGCATACTTCAGCATCTGCCCCTGCTCTGTGGTGGGTGAAATCAATTTTATGATATTCAGCTAATGGTTTCAGACCATATTTCGGAAGATAATTCCATGATTTCTTAGCAAGCTGTATGCTGCAAAGATAATTCAATTTGGGGGTAAACATTCCGTAATGCTCCAGACATCCTCTTAAAACAGAAGCGTCAAACCCTGCATTGTGAGCAATCATAAGACTTCCATACATCATATCCTGAGCTTCATACCATACTTCATCAAAGGTAGGTGCATCTTTTACATCTTCAGGATGAATACCATGTACTGCAATATTGAATTTACTGAAGTAAGGAAAACTCGGAGGTTTTATCAGCCAGGTCTTTGTTTCTACAATTTTAGAATCCTGTACCACACAAATTCCCATCTCACAAGCTGAACTTTTCTCGTGAGTGGCCGTTTCAAAATCTATTGCACAGAAATCCATTGTTTTTAATGTATAAGTTGTTGATCGTTGATTGGTTGTTTTTGTTGCTGGTTACTGGTTCTCTTGCTTAGAATTTAATGTTCAAAGTTTTGGGTTTAAAGTTTAAGGTTACTCGAAGTGATGAAATTTTACTCTAATGAGTCTTAATTCAAAATAAGTAAAGAAAGTTATAATTATCCGTAATCCCTATTACCTGCAACCTATTACCTATCATCTGCCACCTAAAAAATGTTTAAATATCAACCATTTCGATTGGTAGAACTGACTCTTCTGATGTTTCTGGCGAAGTTTCCATGTTCCCGGAAGTTGGGCATAAAATCCAAAATGAGCTCTTACTACAGCCCACAGATGGGGGAAACCTTGTTTTAAACCAAAATAAATTCCGGCAATACCATCCAGACATAATCTGAAAAATATCAAGAAGATCAATTGAGGAAAAGGAAGATTTTTAAACATCATAGAAAGGTTATTTCTGATGTTTAAATACGTTTTCTGGGCACTCTGCTTGTTGAGCGTTCCACCACCTACGTGATAAACTTTGGATTTTCCGGTATAATAAATCTTTTTTCCGGAATTGATAAGTCTCCAGCAAAGGTCAATCTCTTCCTGATGAGCAAAAAATCTTGCATCAAAACCATTCTGTTCCCAGAAATCATTTGAACGGATGAAAAAGCAGCATCCTGATGCCCAGAAGATCTCTGTTTCATCATTATACTGGCCTTTATCTTCTTCCAGATCATCAAAAACTCTTCCTCTGCAGTAAGGATATCCAAGATTGTCTATCAATCCACCGGCAGCGCCTGCAAATTCAAAATAACTTCTGTTATGATAAGATAAAATTTTGGGTTGTACTGCAGATATAACAGGGTTGTTTTCTAATAATTCCAATACAGGTTCTGTCCAGTTCTCTGTAACTTCTACATCAGAATTAAGAAGACAGTAATATTCATTTTTGATGGATTTTAATCCTTCATTATAACCACCTGCAAACCCATAGTTTTTATCATTTTTAATAATATGTACTGTGGGAAAATTCTTTTGTAAAAAATCAATGGAGTCATCCGTAGAAAGATTGTCTAGCACATAGATATCCGCATTCTGAGAAAATTGTACCACACCCGGAAGAAATTTCTCAAGCCAATTTCTGCCATTCCAGTTTAAGATGGCAATTGCCAGTTTTTTCTGCATGTCAATCTATTTTTTATCAGAATCAAAATTCTTAATGGAGTCCTGATATTTCCATTTTCTATGTGACCAAAGGTAGTTGTCAGGATATTTGTGCAAAGTGTTTTCCAGTAATTTATGAAACTTTCTTACGACTTCATTTTCTGTAAACTTTTCACCATCCGGATATATTCTGTGATAATTAACCTGATAATAACCGCGTTTTACCTTTTTCATTTCACAATAGATGAAAACAAGGTCCATCCTTGTGGCAAGCCTGTCATAGCCTATAAAAGCAGGAGTACGCTGATTCAAAAATTCTAATCCGTAAGTGACATGAGCGTGGTGAGGCGTTTGATCAGCTACAAACATATAAGCTGAATCTCCGTTATTTTTAGATCTGAAAATATTCAGAATAACTTCATTGGCTTCCAGTGCTTCGTTTCCAAATTTGTTTCGGACTTTCTTCATCTGATTCTCCCAGAAATCACTGTTTACTTTTCTGTAAACGGGATGGCAGTGTGCCTGTGGAATAATTCTTGCCAGTGCATTGATCCATTCCCAATTGAAAACGTGACCCGCCAGAAGAATAATATTTTTACCTTCTTCTTTAGCTTCGTAAAATAAATGCTGATTGATATGCTGCATCCTCACTCGGGATTCTGTTTCCGAAATGCTGAAAGATTTGATGGTTTCTACCAGGTAATCTGAAAAATTCAGGTAGAATTTTTTTCTGATTTCTTTGATCTCTTCCTCAGATTTGTTGGGGAAAGAGTTTCTAAGGTTTTGAGTAATAACCTCTTTTCTGTATCCTACAATATAATAATTGAGGAAGAAGATGACATCCGAAAAAACATATAATATTTTCAGCGGAAGCTTGGAGATCAGATATAATATTTTGATTAGAAAATTCATAAAACACGCAAATTTAGTAATAATAAAATTATGGTTCTATTTTTGCAGAAGGATATATATTATTTTTTTTACTTTTATATTATGAAAAAATTGATAATATTCGCTTTCCTGGGATTAAGTACTTTCGCTTTTTCGCAAAATGCAAAAAATTCGCCCGAAAAAGGAAAACAAAAAACAGCTCTTATAGTGCCTGCAGAGGAGGCTAAATTAGAAGCTCAGAAAAAGGCAGCTGAAGAAAAGGCTAAGCTTCCTAAACCTTATGACCCAAAAGCTGACGCTCAGGCAGATATTAATAAACTAGTTGCCCAAGCTAAGAAAGAAGGCAAAAATATAATGATCCAGGCAGGTGGAAACTGGTGTATCTGGTGTCTTCGTTTTAACGATTATGTACAGACGACTCCTGAACTGAAGGAAATGGTAGATAAGAATTATCTGTATTACCACCTGAACTATTCTCCGGATAATAAGAATGAAAAAGTTTTTGCTCAATATGGCAATCCGGGAGATAAATTTGGATATCCGGTTTTTATTATTTTAGATAAAGATGGGAAATTGATCAAAGTTCAGCAGAGTGATGTGTTGGAAGAAGGAAAGGGCTACAGTAAAGAAAAAGTAAAAGAATTCTTTACTACATGGGCTCCTAAAAAAGGATAAAATATAAAAAACTGCTCCAGCAATGAGGCAGTTTTTTTATTTTGAAAATCTGTTTTATTAGAAACTGTAACATTTTCTATTTAAAATAAAGTCTCTCACAAACTATGCAGATATTTATAAGAGATCAGCAAAATCAGCGAGAAAATATTACATGTCGAATTTACAGTAACTTTTTAATCCAGCTTAATTTTTTATCAGAATAAGGCGGGTATTTGATATTAGGTTCACCCCAGGTCGCTTTTTCAAGAACCGCTTTTGGGTGAGAAAAGGTTTCAAAACCATACTTTCCGTGATAATTTCCTATCCCTGAGTTTCCAACGCCTCCAAACGGAAGATTGTCATTGCTTAAATGCATCACCGTATCATTGATACATCCTCCTCCGAAAGAAAGTTTGCTGGTGAAGTGATCTTTCTCTTCAGAATTATTGGTGAAAAGATAGGCAGCCAGAGGTTTTTCGAGTTCTAAAATGGAGTTCAGCGCTGCATTGTAATTTTTAAAACTGATGACTGGCAGGAGAGGTCCAAAAATCTCTTCCTGCATAATATCGTCTTTCCAGTCTATATGGTGTAAAATAGTAGGTTCAATGTAGAGCTTTTCTTCGTCAAAATAACCTCCGGAATAGATTTTTTCTTTATCAATAAGACGTATCAGGCGTTGAAAATTCCTTAGATTAATAATTCTTGTATATTGTTCAGAATCCTGACCATATTTGAATTCTTTAATATATCTCCTGAGCATTTCCAGAAACTGTTCCTGAATGGTTTCTTCCACCAGGAGATAATCGGGAGCTACACAAGTTTGTCCGGCATTGAGGAATTTCCCCCACACGATTCTTTTAGCTGCCATTTCGAGATTGGCATTTTTCGTGACAATAGCTGGAGATTTCCCACCCAGTTCAAGGGTTACAGGGGTAAGATGTTCTGCAGCTGCCTTGTATACAATCTTTCCGACTTTCGTACTTCCTGTAAAGAATATTTTGTCAAATCTTAGTTTTAAAAGGGCTGTGGTTTCATCAATACCTCCTTCATACACATACAGATATTCAGGTGGAAAGTTTTCATTGATGATTGCTGCCATAGCTTTCATGGTATTTTCCGCAATTTCACTTGGTTTCAGAATACAGCAATTTCCGGCAGCTATTGCCGCTATAATGGGAGAAAGCGATAGTTGATAAGGATAATTCCAGGCTCCGATCACCAGGATACAGCCCAATGGCTCCGGATAAACTCTGCTGTTTCCCAGCTGATTGACAAGGTTGGTACTTACTTTTTTAGGCTTTGAAAGGGATTTTAGGTTCTTGATATAATAATTGATATCATTCAGAATAAAAGATAATTCCGTAGTGAAAGTATCAAATTTTGATTTTCCAAAATCCTTGTTAATAGCTTCATACAGCATATTTTCATTGGAAATAATAAGATTTTTAAGCTTTTCAAGATACATTTTCCGGAAAGCTAAGCTTTTGGTTTGCTGTGTTGCAAAAAAATCTCTTTGCTTCAGTAGAATACTCTCAATTTCCATCGGTGACTTTTATAATATTAAACGTTCTTATTTTCAGGATCGTATGGGGTTGAAATTTATTAATAATAATTAAATATTGATTTAAATAAAATCATTTTATATTATTTTTTAATTAATATAATGATAAATATTGTAAAATTCATTGTTTGGTGATAAAAATATTGTAGTTTTATTTGTATAAAATTTGCGGATGAGAAAATTGCTCTATTTATTTCCTTTATTCTTTTGTTATTTCAGTTACGCACAATGTACAAGCTGCGGCGTTCAAAACCCTACAGATCCCAACTATCATTTTCCGGATAATACCACGGTTTGTTTTACTTCGGATATGACCTTCAATAATCCTACTTTTGGAACCAATTCTAAGATTTGTATTGCTTCCGGTGTGACCTTGCAGTTTCAGAACAATATCAGTGGAGTTACTAATGCTCCCGTGAGTTTTGAAGTTCATGGAACATTAAATTTTAATCAGACCATAACGAGTGTTGCAGATCTTGACGTGCATGTTTATAATACGGGAAATATAACGGTAGGAGGAGGAAATGGAAATCTGACAATGAATGGACAGATCAATAAAATTGTTAATGAAGGACTTATTGAACTTGGCGTTTTACAGTTAGGAGATAATACTTCCAATACCATTGATAATTATGGAAACCTGAATATTAACGGAAACCTGAACATGAGCAATTCGGCAGTTACTTTGTTCAGAAATGAAGGAGGAGGACTGATATTGCTCAGTGGAAATTATGGAAATAGTGAACAGAGTGTTTATGTAAATTGCGGTACTATTATCTCCCAGAGCGGATTTAATATTAATGGTGGTAAAATTATTAACACAGGATTTTTTACAGTTGGGGGAGATATTAATTTGTCAGGAAGCAGCAGTGAAATTTACAATTTTGGACTTTTTACTTCCACAGGAAATATGAATAATGCACCTGCTGATGCCGTGATTTATAATGAAGGAGAACTTGCGCTGAACCAGTATCAGGGAGGAAATGCTGCCATTCAGGGACCTTCTACATCCACCAAAAAAGGATATATAGTTTTACAAAATCCTATTCAGGTGGGAAATGTGGCTGTAGGACCTAATCTTGATTTTAGAAGAACGACAGGTGTTTCTGACCCAGGTACGGTTTTCATGAACAGTACTCCAAGTTTTCTGACGAACGTTACCTATGATTGTGCTTCTACCAACAGTTGTAGCGCACCTTTGATCATTAATCCTGGATTTTGCCCTGCCATTAACGGAGATCTGCCTCCAATGGCAGTAGATGATACCTACACCATTATTGCAGGAGGATCTTCTACAGGAATTGTTCTGGATAACGATTTTGAAACCTATGGTGGAGCACAGGCAACTCTTTCCAACGTTATTTTGTCTCAAATATCAACCTCGAACCCCAATATTTCATTGAATACAACTGACGGACATATTCTGGTAGCTCCGGGAACTCCTCCGGGAACATATACTTTGGTGTATCAGATCTGCCAGACCGCTTCTCCGTCAAATTGTGATACGGCAACAGTAACTGTTACGATTCAAGGAAATGTACCGTGTTATAAACCTGCAGTGACAGCAGGAACCGTACTTTCTCCGGATTTCGGAATTACTTCATTGAGCAGAGCAGATAAAGGGGGAGGCAACTGGCCTGGTGTAAGAAAAGGAGCTTGGGCTGTACTGGAATCAAAGAATAAAGGTTTTGTTCTTAACAGACTTACCGATGCTCAGGTAGCAGCCATTCCACAGGCAGACCTTAAAGAAGGAATGATCGTTTACAATACGACACAAAATTGTCTGCAGGTTAATATTGACGGAACTTCTACAGGCTGGAAATGTTTCAATACCCAAACCTGCCCGGATTAACAAAAAAACTGAATAGTTATGAAAAAAATAGCCTTAATCATTATAATAACAGCTTCCGGAATCTTTAATGCTCAGGTTGCTTTAGGAAAAACGACGTTAGAATCAGCTTCATCATCTATTGAGTTTGGAAATGAAAACCGCGGTATTGTTCTTCCATGGGCAACAAACACTTCCGGTATTCAAAATGTGGTGAATGGTACATTGATATTTGATATCTCAGACATGAAAGTGAAAGTATATCAGAATAATCTTTGGAAAGATCTTTCAGTAGACGCAACTGGTACTGCTGATACCAGTCTTCAGGATAGTTTGACAGATCAGCCTGAAGCAAAAGTTTCGGTAGGAATACCGTCATCCGTTTCCGGAATTCTGGTGCTTGAAGATAGTAGTAAAGCCATGATTTTACCGAAAGTAGCTTCTCCTCACCTCAATATTATCTCTCCTGCTGCCGGTATGATGGTTTATGATACCCAAAAAAAGCAACTGGCAGTTTTTAACGGAACAGTCTGGTCCTTTTGGGGAGAGTAGTTTACATGATATTCCTTACTGCTATTTTTACAGGATGATAAAGCAACAGACCAATTGCGGTAACAAGTGCCAGCCAGAATAATCCCGTGAAAATTTCCATATTGGAAAGGAGAATAGACTGAGCGGTTATTTTAGGTTTAAAAGCACCTGCTGTCATGGATAAAGAATCATTCACTGACAGTTTGGAAATATTAGCTCCGAAAATTTGACTCCATTGACTGTAAAAAACAGGATTGGTGTCTGTAAGATTAGCACTGAGGGTATCAGAATGTTTTAATGTTAAAAATAACATCAGATTCTGCATCAGGGCATATCCGATAGCGGTTGTCCAGAAACGGGTTGTCGTCCCTAACGCTGTAGCATTGGATACATATTCTTCCGGAGTTCCTGAAATCAGAAAGAAAACAAGGGGTGTAAATAATAATCCCTGCGCGACTCCCTGTAGAAATAAAGGCGGACAGATGGTAGAAAGGGTAGTGTCGGGATAAAATGTATAGGTAAACCATGCACAATCAATGGCTAGTAAAAGAAATCCTGTAAAGAAAACAATCCTTGAGGAAATTCCACGAACCAGGCAGATTCCTGATAGTAATATTCCCAAAAGAGTTCCTGCCACATTCCAGTACTGGATGTTCACAATATAATCCCAGGGCCATTTCCATACGGTAGCCATGATGCTGTAGACATTATTCAGACCGGAACGGATCAGATAAAAAATAAAAAACAGAATCATTCCTGCAATGACATTTTTGGAGCTGAAAACTTCAAAATGAAACAACGGTCTCTTAGAATTTCTTTGTTTAAGCATAAATAATCCTCCTGAAAGAAGGAATATAAACAGGCACATGATAATGGTGTCAGATTCCAGCCACATGAGTCTTTTACCATAGATAATAGCATAACCGCCAGCCTGCAGACATACCCAAAGCAAAAACCAGCTGGTAATATCCAATTGGTACAACGGTTTTTTAGGAAAAAATCTGTTTCTGTTGAATAATGCAATGCCTATAATCAGGACAAATACATGGAAATACACCATCATCAGAATCATATGCTGAAAATCATAATCTTCAATGCTTGATTTCAACAGGGAAGTGGTAATGGTTCCTCCGGTCAGCATAATGGTATACATGAAGAGATACGCTAAAACTTTGGCATGTTTTGTTTTTAATTCAGCAATAATCAGAGGAAGGAAAATTGCTCCTTCCAGCAACCCGAAAATTCCTTCTAAAAATCGGATCACCAATATCACATGATAATCATTGGTAACTGATAAAACGTAAAGAATAATCACGGAAATGGAAGCCATCAGCAATACATAATATTTGACGCTGAAATAGGCCATAAACCGCTGTAAAACTAAAAGGGTAACCACAAATGTCCCATACATCAAAATCATTAAATACTGGATGTCATCTGAATCTACATCCATAAAAGAAGATGTGAAGGCGCTGTTCGAGTGTAAAAGCGACAACAACATCAGGTGGGGAAACAATGCCAGTATAAGAAGAGGCAGTTTCAGCCATTGTGGTACCCATTTATGATAAACTGTATTGTGTTGCATAATTTTTATGGTGGACAAAAAGCAAAAAATCGTTTTTCTGCTGTTTAATCTGAATGAAAAATGCGAAAAGACAAAGGGCAAAGGTGTAAATAAGTAAAAGGTAAAATGGCAAATATGCGTAAGAAAAAATTTGCAGATTCGCTATTTTGCAGTTTGTCTTTTCGCTAAAAAAATAATTTAATTTGAAAATTTGAAAAATGAGAGAATTTGAAAATTAAATTAAAACCGAATATTTTATGCTCTAATACTCTAATACTCTAATACTCTAATACTCTAATACTCTAAAACCCTCCCACTTTCAAACTTAAATCTTCTTTGCACTCACCAGAACATTCATTCCGGAAAGCAGTTTTTCGTTGTCTTTATTGTTATCCAGAATAATTTTCACAGGAAATCTCTGTTCAATTTTCACAAAATTTCCTGTTGCATTATCAGGTTTTACTAAGGAAAACTGAGAACCTGAAGCTGGAGAAACGGAAAGAATTTTTCCTTTAAACTCAACATCGGGATAAGCATCTGCAGTAATAATGACTTCCTGGCTCTGATCAATCTGTCCAAGCTGTGTTTCCTTATAATTCGCAATGATCCATTTTTCTTTGCTCACGATTTGTACCAAAGCCTGTCCTTCCTTAATTAACTGTCCTTCCTGAATGGTCTTTTTTCCTACCCATCCATCATAAGGGGCTGTGATTACTGTATAAGAAAGATAGAGTTTCGCATTGTTAAGACTTGCAGAACTCTGCTGGATCTGGCTTTTTACGGGGGCAACCTTAGTCTGTTGTTCATTTGCGCCTGCTCTTACTGCATTTTTCTGCTGTTCCAATGCTAAAAGATTGGCTTTTGACTGTTCATAAGAAGCTTTTATATTTTCAAATTCCTGTTCGGTAGCTGCATCTTCTGTTAACAGATTTTTATATCTTTTATAATCCTGTTCTGTTCTCCAGATATCAATTTTTGCGGAAGCAATTTTAGCATCAATGATTTTCGTGTCACTTTCTTTAGTACTGACACCGCTTTCAATGGTACTGATGGTTGCCGTATTGGCATGAAGATTCGCTTCAGCCATATGTACCTGATTCACAAACTCTCGGTTGTCAATGACAATTAAAGTGTCCCCTTTATGTACAAACTGATTTTCGTTAAACCGTATCGTTTTGATGAAACCCGATACCTTGCTGGATACAGGCGTTATATATTGCTCGATCTGCGCATCATTCGTCGTCACATTTTTTCTCGAAAAAAGATAAAAGCTTACCATTCCTGTGATTCCGCTGATGATCAGGATCCAGGCCAGTAAAGTAATGGACTTGTTGATTCTTTTTTCCTTTTGTGTTAATTGTTTCTGTGCCATAGTTTTTATAAGTTCCCAATTGTATATTGGAGTTGGTAGTATTTAAGTTGTCTGTTAATTTTTACGGAAATAAGATTAGATTCAGCTTCCAGATACGTATTGTCAGCATCAATCAGTTCAGTGATAAGGCTTAATTTATTGGCATATTTTGTTCGTACAATACGATAGTTTTCTTTAGCCTGATTAATCGCTTCTTCAGCAATTTTTACCTTCTGGTCTGTCTCTTCAAACTTTTTATAAGCCTCATAAACATTGTGTCTTACATTTTCCTCATTTTCTTCAATCTGAAGCTTGGCAAGATCAATATTTTCCCGTGCTTCCTGCATTCTGTATTTGTTTTTGTACAGATTTTCGATAGGATAGGTAAGATTTACCCCTACCATTCCCAAACGATACGCATAGGGTTCAGGAGGAAAGAACATCATATTCGGATATTTTAAAAAATATTCTCCGCCAGCCGTAATTTTTGGTAAATAATTCGCTTTGGTAATTTTTTGATCCAGTTCTTTCAGAGAAAGATTCTTATGGGTGATTTCAACAGATTCATTTTTGTTTAAAGCAGTTTCTGTCAGCTCATCAACATAAGGAATTGCAGCATTATCCGAAATAAGATCTTCCGTATTCACATGCATTTCCTGATTTTCAGGAAGAGAAAGAATAGTCTTCAGTTTGTGTTCAGCAATCTGAATATCATTATCCAGTTCTGTCCAGCTCATTTTATGGTTGGATAGCTGTAGTGAAGTTCTTAAGACTTCATTAACCGTAACAACACCATTTGCTTTCAAAGCTTTTACCTGCTTGATATTGACGGAATCCTCCTTCATTTTATCATTAATAAGACTCTGTTGCTCTTTTAAATGATGGATCTGTAGAAAAGCAGTAATGATGGACATTTTAAGCTGTCTTTCGTCCAGGTGGGTTTTTAAAGCTGAAATTTCAGTATCTATAGCCGCTTTCTTCTCTGTATTTTTAATTTTTCCTCCCATGTACACCGGAATTGAAGCGGATAATGTAAAATCATACATTCCATTGATCACATCGTACTTAGTAGCTTTATTAAATACGCCATTCTGATGCTGAAATAGGTTGGTAACCTGATTGTAGCTGGTATGAAATTCAATATCCGGAAGTTTTTCCATTTTGAGATCTTTCTCTTTGGTAACGGACATTTCCTGTTTGAGATGACTGATCTGTATGTTTTTATTGTTTTTTAAACCAATCTCTACCGCTTGTTGTAAGCCGAGATGTTGATAATCGATCATCTGTGAATGTAAAAAATTGCTCAATAATAAGCACAACGCAATGCACATATACCGGCATGCGTTAAATATGATATTCATAAATTAATTAAAGGATTTTTGCTAAAATGATTTTGATGCAGCAAAGTTACGATGAGAAGCTACAGACCCTATTTGTGAAAACAGAAAAAGATTTGCTCATTTGCGCCAATTTGAAAATTCTTCTTACCTTTATCCTATGAACAACAGCCATTTTAAAGAAGTAGAAGAAGATGATACGGAATTTTACGTTTATCATGTCCTTACCGGAAATGTAACCACGGAGATTCATTATCACAGTTCTGCACAGTTAGTCTATGCAGAAGGCGGTATTGTCCATGTTTTTACAGATCAGAAACACTGGTATCTTCCTGCCAGATGTTTTATGTGGATTCCAGCCGGAACTCCTCACTATATTTTTTCTACCAGTCCAAAGGTTGATTTATATAACTTTTATTTTAAGAAAGAAGAAAATGAAAGTGGCTTTTTTGATGAAATCAATATTTATTCCGTTAATAATTTACTTCGGGAGATGATTTTGTATACTAAAGAATGGGATGGGAAAATCACAAAAAATGATACGTCTAAATATTTTTTCCTCAAAGCACTTAAAGGCGTTTTGCAGGAGAAAAAGCACAAACATCTTGCCTTTCCCATACAGCATCCATTTCCTAAAGATGAAACCTTACTGAAGATTGCAAGATATATCCATGCTAACATTGAGAAGCCTCTTACGATTGAATCTACGGCAAAAGAATTTGGAATGAGTACAAGAACCCTTTCCAGGAAATTTAAGGAGATTCTGGGCATGAATTACATTCGTTTTCTAAGAGCGTTGAGAATTACCCGCTCTCTTGAGCTGATGCTGGAAGGAAAATACAATATGTACGAAATTGCTATGATGGTAGGGTACAACAGCTTGTCGTCTTTCAGTAATATTTTCAAAAAGGTAATTGGTATTGCCCCTACGGAGTATCAGCATAAATTGAGAGGGGATAAGTGATGAGTAGGAGTGTTTGAGTGTTTGAGAGTTTGAGAGTTTGAGATTCGGGGTACGGGGTGCGTGTTACAGGGTAGCGGGGTTTATAATGCTGGATAAACTTTCTTGCCTGTTCTTACTGTAAGGTTGTGAAAAAAAGCTAATTTAACGAGTAATAGCTGTTAAGATTTCCTACATTCCCCTTCCTTGAAGGGGTGGATTTTTGCAGAGCAAAAAGACGGGGTAGTTAATATCAATCTTACTTCAACGTCACCCTATATAAAAGAAAAACCACCTCAATAAATTGAAGTGGTTTTGTATTGTGAGAAAATCTCAGTTGCTTATATTAAGCTTCTTCAGATTTAACTTCTTCTTTCTTAGCAGCAGGAGCAGCTACAACTGGAGCGTCAGATACGATATCAAACTCATAGTTGTACTCTACATTTCTGTGAAGTCTGATAAGAGCTGCGAATTTACCAGTTCTCTTGATAGTGTTACCAGGAATTTTGATGTATTTTTTCTCTACAGAAACACCAGCTTTTTCTAAAGCAGCAGATAGATCAGCATTGTTGATAGATCCGAATAATTTGTCACCAGTACCTACTTTTGCAGGGATCGTGATAGAAGTTTTCTTCAATTGCTCAACTACAGCGTTAGCAGCAGCGATTAATTTAGCTTCTTCTTCTTTTCTAGCTTCTAATGTAGCTTCTAAAGCAGCTTTGTTTTTAGGGGTAGCTAAAAGAGCAATTCCTTGAGGAATTAAGAAGTTTCTAGCATAACCTGGCTTTACGTTTACTGTATCAAACTCAAGTCCTAAGTTTTCTACGTCTTTTTTTAGGATAATTTCCATTGTTGTTGTCCTTTTTTAGATTTTAGTTTTATATCTAAAATCAAGTTAGAATTAATGATGTATTCAGCAACAAAAGAAGAGGAGACCTCTTCTTTTATTTATTTTTTGTCTTATTTCAATAAGTCAGCTACGTATGGTAGTAAAGCAAGGTGTCTTGCTCTTTTGATAGCAGCAGAAACTTTTCTTTGGTATTTTAAAGAAGTTCCAGTGTATCTTCTTGGTAAAATTTTACCTTGCTCGTTTACAAATTGTAATAAGAAATCAGCATCTTTGTAATCAACGTGCTTAATTCCGTATTTTTTGAATCTACAATATTTCTTTTCAGATTTTGTATTGATATCAAGTGGAGTAAGGAATTTTACTTCTGATTCTCCTCCTGCTGAGGCTTGTTTAGCCATTTCATCTATTGCCATGTCTTGTCTTTTTTAAAAAATAGGGTTAATAATTAAGCTTTAGCTGCTTTTACTTTAGCTCTTCTTGTTACAGCGTACTCTACAGCGTGCTTGTCAAGTTTTGTAGTAAGGTAACGGATTACTCTTTCGTCACGCTTAAATGCTAATTCTAAATCAGCAACTACAGTACCTTCTCCTTTAAATTCGATTAAAGTATAGAACCCATTCTTTTTCAATTGAATTGGGTAAGCTAATTTTTTTAATCCCCAGTTTTCTTTAGCAACGATTTCGCAGTTCTTTTCTTTGATTAGATCTACATACTTGTTCACTGCTTCCTCTACCTGTGCCTCAGATAGAACGGGAGTTAAAATGAAAACAGTTTCGTAATTGTTCATAATGTTAAAAAATTTGTTAATTATTTCGAGGTGCAAAAGTAGAAAATATATTTCTTATATGCAAGAATATTGGTAAAATAGTTGGTGGTTATTGGTTAGGTAATAAACATGAAATCTATTTTTGTATTTTAGTGATCTGAAAAACTTTTAATGAATGAAAACTAAATTGTATATCTTGCCATTACTCTTAATGGGTGTTGTTTGCTATTCTCAGGACAAAATTTCCATGAAAAACGGGACTTCACTTGATGTTAAGCTTATAGAAATAGGAACTTCCAATATTACTTACAAAGAATTGGATAATTTGGATGGGCCTACTCACGCTATTGATAAATCTGAAGTTTTTCAAATATCATACAGTAATGGTAAGACAGATGTTTTAGGGAAATATAAAACGGTTGATGAAGCTAAAGATCTTATCATTTCCAAAATCAATGAATTTGGGGTAGATCGGGATAGAAGTAGTTTGACTCTGCAGGCTTCATTTGAAGAAGATAATATTAAAATTAATTCAGTGAATGCAAAAGGACGTATTGTAAATGAAGGTGACGTATGGGATATGGCGAAAGTCGTAGCGTTTCATAATATTTCTAAAAGGAAGGATAATGTATTCTATTTAAATATTGTAACGTATAAAATAAAGAATACCGAAAAGGAATTAAGCAAACTGGTCATTAAAATGACAAACTATGAAGCTGCCGAAAGTGTACTGGAAGCTATGAAAGATTTAAAAATTATGTTGAAAAAAGAGTAAATTTATTTAATCCTTTTCTCTCAACTCCGTTAGAAAATTCACCTTCAAAACATCATACAAAGAATGTCTGCTCACCAGGATAGAAGCAATAGAAGAGACCATTCCGGCCAGCATCAGATGGAATATCAATGAATGTCTGTCCGTCATTTCCAGCACAATAATGGCTGAAGTAAACGGAGCTCTCGTAATTCCGGTAAGAAAAGCGACCATTCCGGCCAGAATCACCACATTGGTTTCGTTAGGTGTTAAATGAATAATTCCTGAAATAACAGAACCTATACTTGCTCCCGCAGTAAGAGCCGGAGCAAAAATTCCGCCAGCACCCCCTGAAGTAAAGGAAAGTGCAGGGCCAAGCATTCTGAGGATAGGAACATACCAGTCTTCATGTTTGTCTTTAGTAAAAAGAACGCGCTCCATGATTTCTTTTCCTGATCCCAGAACTTCTCTATTGATGAAATAAGCGATAGAAGCAATAATTAAAGCAGAAGCAATAAGGAAAACAACATTGGCTCTATCCGTTTTCAGTTTTTTCTTCTTCCAGCTATTGATTTTAAGCATGGTAACAGATAGTTGGCTAGCCATAATGCCGGCAGTGGCAGCAACTAATATAATCGGAAACATAACCATTAAGGAAACATCATTGGTCTTCGGATATCCCAGATATAAATAAGATCCTGCCAATGTTTGAGCGGTAAGACCTGCAATGATTACTGCCGTAAACAAAGCCGTTTTAAAGTAATTGATATGGGTTTTAGACAGCTCTTCAACTGCAAAAACAATTCCTCCAAGCGGAGTGTTGAATGCTGCGGCAAGTCCGGCTGCAGCTCCTGTCATAATCATATTTTTCTTGGAAATCTTAGGCCACCATTCAGGAAGATATTCGTTTACCTTTCTGAAAACTGAACCTGCGATCTGAATCGTTGGCCCTTCACGCCCCACAGCACCTCCTCCGATTACGAGGATCACGGAAGACAGTATTTTGAAAAAAATAATTTTAATACTTAATAGATTCCGAATTTTCCTATGTTCTTTCGGATTAGCCAGTTCTACAGCTGCCATCACCTGTGGAATACCGCTTCCTTTGGCATTGGGAGCAAATTCTTTCACCAGCCACCACGATAATACAAATCCTATGGGAGCAATAATGAAAATCATCCATGCATGCCAGTCAAAAATAAAATTCATTAAATGTTCACCCCATGCAAATACCTGTGCATACATTACAGCAAAAAAGCCTGTAATTACAGATCCTATCCAAAAAGGAATGGCCTGAAGCAGGTTGTGCTTCAGCTGTTCATTCCGGATATTATCGAAGGAATTTTTGAGAGATCTTTTTATGAGGGCGAAAATTTTCAGCATTTGCAGGTTTTGAGGGGTGAAATTACGGTAAAATTTTGGAAATTATGTTTCGTTTAAAAACTTTGAAATGATTTCAGCGTTTCTGTCCATCATTATTTTCAATAATAATCACCGAAATATTATCCTAAAGAAAGTTGATATGTATCTCGATAATGAATTTTTCATTCAATTTCGTCAAACCAAAAACTTTCTGTAATCCGGATCCATATTATATTATTATGATTGTTTGTGTTTAAATTTAATGCTTGTAAAGCTAATAGTTAAAAAAGCGATTATAATGCAAAGTGACAATTGATTAATTGTTGATTTTGTTTTTAAATTTATATTTTGTTGAATATTTGTTAATTTTAATTAATGCTATTGGATGTTTTAAAATTTCAAAAGAATTGATTTGAAAAAAGAAAAACCTCCGAAATAAATCGAAGGTTTTTTATTTGAAATCGGCAACAATTACTTATTACCCCATTGCTAATTACTTATATTTCTGTGTTCAGATCCCAATTTTCAAGATAGTCGTGAACGTGCTTCAGCATCATTCCTCCCAGAGAACCGTCTACCACTCTGTGGTCATAAGAGTGAGACATGAACATCAAGTTTCTGATTGCGATTACATCTCCGTCAGCTGTTTCAAGAACTGCAGGCTTCTTAACGATTGCTCCGATTGCTAAAATAGCTACCTGAGGCTGAGGAATGATCGGTGTTCCCATAAGGTTTCCGAAGCTTCCTACGTTAGAAATTGTATACGTTGCCCCTTGAGTATCTTCTGGTCTCAATTTCTTGTTTCTTGCTCTGTAAGCTAAGTCATTGATTGCTTTTGCAAGACCTGAAAGTGATAACTGATCAGCATTTTTGATAACAGGAACGATAAGGTTTCCGTCCGGAAGGGCAGTAGCCATACCGATATTGATGTTTTTCTTTTTGATGATGTTTTCACCATTGACAGAAACATTGATCATTGGGAAATCCTGGATTGCTTTCACTACCGCTTTTACGAAAATAGGCATGAAAGTCAGTTTTTCACCTTCACGTTTTTCGAATACAGCTTTGTTTTTATTTCTCCATTTTACAACATTGGTAACGTCTGTTTCAATGAATGAAGTAACGTGTGGAGCAATTTGTTTTGCTTTTACCATGTTTTCAGCGATGATCTTTCTCATTCTGTCCATTGGAATGATTTCATCACCTGCACTTACCGGAATGGTAGCTGCAGGAGCAGATACTGCCGGTTGTGGAGTAGAAGCTGCCTGTACCGGAGCCGCCTGTTGAGCTGGCTTGCTTCCTCTGTTAGCAACATACGCTAATATATCTTCTTTGGTAATTCTTCCTTCTAAACCGCTTCCTTTGATAGATTTCAGTTCAGTTTCAGAAATATTTTCCTGTTGTGCGATAGATTTTACAAGTGGAGACAGATAAAGATCTCCTGAGAATTCTACGTTTGAAGCAGCTACTGTTTGTAGAGGCTCTTCAATCGCTTTTAAAGTTTCAGCATCCGGAGTAGCCGCCGGAGTTTCAGTTTTTACTTCCTCTGAAGCTGTGCCTTCTCCTTCAATTTCTAAAATAGCAATGGCTTCACCTACTTTTGCAACTTCATCTTTTTGCTTTAAAATTTTTACAATTTTCCCCGAAACTGGTGTCGGTACGTCTGAATCTACTTTATCTGTTGCAATTTCTACTACGGAGTCATCCTCCTTTACGTTATCACCTTCATTGAATAACCAAGTGATAATTGTCGCTTCCATAACCCCTTCTCCCATGGATGGAAGCAATAATTTGTATTCTGCCATTTTTGATTTTTAGATTTTGACAAATATATAAAAAAAATCGGTTTTTTTAAGAAATATATAATCTTAGCTAAATTCGATATAAATATTTTCGCCTACATTCAGTCCAAACAGGCTTTTAGCACCGTTTTTCTTGCTTCCCTTGTAGATGGTAAGCTCCAATAACTGACTATCATTGAAGATAGCAGCAGACTGTCCGTGGAATTCGGTCTCCCTTTTCCAGTCCGAAACCACCTCTGTATGGCTGGAAAATATTCTTGAAAGGCTTAAATTTCTGAATTTTATGGTAAAACCATTGTAGCCTTTACTGATGTTTTCAAAAAAATCTTTATTGATATTTGATATTATATTTCCGAAATTGTCAATATACGTCACTTCGCCAATAATCATCCCTTCCGATTCATTATAAACCGCTCGTGGAAACATCAGTTGTTTTGCGGTGCTTATTTTCCTTCCTATGACTTCAGGAAGTCCGCCATTGGCAAGATGTACTGCTGCAGGAACAAAAATGTCTGTAGAAGTAAAGTTGATAACATCGTCAAAACGATTGTTCAGCGTAAGTTCGTAGATCGCTTCCGGTTTAATATCAAAAAATATAAGGCTTAAAAGGCCATTATCTGCTGCCAGGAAATAAGATCCGTCTGCTTTATAGATGAGATTCTTTCTCGATTTGTTGTAAAAACTGTCTACGGAAAGAATGTGAATGCTTCCTTTAGGAAAATATTTATAAGCATTCCTTACAATATACGAAGTCTGTATAAGGTTGAATGCCTGGATATCGTGGGTTATATCAATAATATTAACCTCAGGGTTTAGAGACAGAATTTTGCCTTTCACAGCGGCAACTCTGTAATCTAAATTTCCGAAATCCGAAGTAAGGGTAATAATTGACATGAGCAATTTATAGAATAGTGTAGTATTGCAAAGTTATTTAAAATAAAAAGAAAGCCCGAAAGATTGTTGAAAAGAATTTGATATAAATTTGAAAAAAAGCTTTAATTTTAAAATCTAAAAATAAAAATACTGCATGTTTGAATTAACATATGATTTGGAAGATATCGATGCGAAAATCTTCTATGGAGTTAATAACCAATATTTCAACTTAATAAAATCAAGCTTTCCAACCATTAAAATTACAGGAAGAGATCATTTCATCTTTGCCATGGGAAATCAGGAAGCTTTAGACATACTGAAACAAAAACTGGATGATATTGTCAGTTTTATCTCCAAAAACAATTCAATAGGGCTGAAAGATGTTGAAAATATATTGAATATTAAAGACGAAAATGAGAAACAACTGGTATTCGATCAGGATATCATTGTAAAAGGAGTTAACGGAAAAGTTATTAAAGCTAAGACAACCAATCTTAAAAAGCTGGTCAAAGAGACGGAGAAAAAGGACATGGTTTTCGCCATTGGACCTGCAGGTACCGGAAAAACCTATACCAGCGTGGCATTGGCGGCAAGAGCTTTGAGAGATAAAGAAGTGAAAAGAATTATCCTGACAAGACCGGCTGTAGAAGCAGGGGAGAGTCTGGGGTTTCTTCCTGGTGATCTTAAAGAAAAGCTGGATCCGTATTTACAACCTTTGTATGATGCGCTTCGTGATATGATTCCGCATGAGAAACTGGAAGGTTTCATGGAAAAGAAAGTGATTGAAGTAGCACCATTGGCCTTTATGAGAGGACGTACATTGGATGATGCGTTTGTGATTCTTGATGAAGCACAGAACACCACTCATGCTCAGATGAAAATGTTCCTTACCAGAATGGGGATGAATGCCAAGTTCATTATCACAGGAGATCCAAGTCAGATTGACCTACCTAAAAACCAACAATCCGGACTGAAAGAAGCGATGAGAATTTTAAATGGAGTAAAAGAAATCGGATTTGTACATCTTACGGAAGAAGATGTGGTAAGACACCCGGTAGTAAGAAAGATTATCCTTGCGTATAACGACGAAGAAAAAAGACTAAGAAACGACTAGTGAAAATGAGTAAAAGTTTCCATTAACCTTTTATTAACCTTAAATTGGTTAGTTAAAATTTGTTAATTTGAAAAAAATAATTAGTTTTGCAGACCTTAAATGTAAAAACTAATTAAACATGAAAAAACTTTTACTTGTTGCAGCGGTCGCTGCTATGGGAATTTGTGCTAACGCACAAGAATTTCGATTTGGTCCAAAAGCTGGTTTCGCAATGTCTACCATTAAGCTAGACGATAAGCAAGATGATCTTGACGGAAGAAAAATGTCTCCTAAATATACCTTCTATATCGGAGGAATGGCTGAGTACAAATTCAATGATAACTTTGCTGTTCAGGGAGAGGTTTTGTATTCTCCGCTTGGAGCTAAAGAAAAGATTGATGGAGTAAACGCTGGAGGAATGTATTTTGGAGAGTCTACTAAAGTGACTTTTGGAACTCTTTTAGTTCCTGTTTCTGCAAAATACTTTATTACAGAAGGTTTCTCTGTAGCTGCAGGTCTTAACGTGGGAATTATCCTTACCGCTAAACAAAAGACTGTTATTGGTTCAGATTTCCTTGATGTAGAAATGGAAGGTGAAGGCGGTGATGTAGATATCAAAAAAGATATCAAATCATTGAACCTTGCTCCGTTCTTAGGTGTTGAATATATGCTGGAAAACGGACTTTTCTTTGATGCAAGATACAGCTTAGGAGTATCCAACCTATCTAATGACAACAGTGGAGGTTCTGTAAAGAACAGCTTTGCTCAGGTGGGTGTAGGTTTCAAATTCGGAGGAAACTAATTCTTAAATTTTAGTTATCGAATAATAATATAAAGCGGGACAACATTTGTCCTGCTTTACTTGTTATAGGACAGTTTATTCTGATGATAAAAATAATTAGTACTTTTGCACAGTAATTCAAAGCTACTAAAAAAATGAAAAAACTATTATTACTAGGTGCTTTTGCACTTTTAGGAGGTGCTGCTCAAGCACAGGAAGGTTTTAAAATCGGTGGACATATTGGTGTTCCCGTATCTGATGCAAGTGATGTATCTTCGTTTACATTAGGAGTAGATGCAGCTTATATGTGGAATATTGCTAAAGGTCTTGACCTTGGGGTAACCACAGGATATTCTCATTTCTTCGGAAAAGATCACTTTGATGATTTCGGATTTGTTCCTGTAGCTGTTTCCGGGAAATATAGATTTAAAGGAGCTCCTATCTTTGTAGGATTAGACCTTGGATACGGTATTTCTACAAAGGATGGTGTAGATGGTGGTTTCTATGCACAGCCTAAATTTGGATATCAAATGTCTAAAGGTGAGTTGTACATCGGTTACCAATCTATCAGCAACAAGCGTGACCTACCAGGATGGGGAAGCTATAGCTGGAATGTAGGAGCTGTTAACCTTGGTTATAACTTCTTCTTGAAATAAGAAAAAGCAATTGCATATGAAAACTCCGGCCGAAGGCCGGAGTTTTTTGATTACTTATATATAGACTGTACGGATTTCTGATCAGGAATTTTTAATAGAGTGGATCTATATCGATTATAAATAAGGAAAAACAGCTTTAAATAATAAACATTTGTTTAAATTTTAAGAGTTAATAACTTTAAAATTAATAGTTTAGGTTAATTAATTTTAGCATTTCTCCAGAATTCATGGGGTTTGAGAAAAAAATAAAAAATTTAAAAAAGTAAATATATTTGAGTCTTGTTAAAAAAATAGGATTTTTTTATTCATAATATTGTGAAAAACTCAACAATATCTCTTAAGTATGATTTATTTTTACAAAACCCTAAATTTTAACAATGATATTAATCACATTAACAAATTTTAATATTAGTGGGGACCACTGTAAATTTGCCCTCAGAAAGTATTAAAATTTTTTAAAATGAAAAAAATATTATTAGCGGGTGCTGTTGCACTTTTCGGTTTATCAAACGCTCAGATTGCTAAAGGAACTACATATTTATCAGGATCTGTTGGTTATTCTCAAGTAGAATCTAACAACGGTAACGATAAAAAAGAAAACTTCAACGTATTACCTACAGTTGGATATTTCGTAAACACTAACTTAGCAATCGGATTAGGAGTTGGTTACCAAACTGAAAAAAACACCCTAACTACTACTACAACTTTAGGAAACACTACAATTGTAAACGAAGGTGTTGTTAAAACTCCTGCTTTTGTTGTTGCTCCATTCGTAAGAAAATACTGGACTTTATCTGACAAGTTATATTTCTTCGGACAATTAGCAGTGCCAATGCAGTTTGGTAAAACTGAAACTGAAAACAGCTCTGTAGCTACTAACGGAAATACAGTTGTTACAAACTCTACTTCTACTGAAGCTAAATACACTAAAATCGGTGTTACTGTTAAACCAGGTTTAGATTATTTCTTAAACAAAAACTGGTCTATCGAAGCTACTATCGGTGAGTTCGGTTATAGCAACTACAAGCCAAAAGATGGTGATGCTACAAACAACTACAACTTCGGATTGAATTTATCTTCTGTAACTTTCGGAGTTAAATATGTATTTGCAAAATAATAAACAAAGCATATAGCAAGAAAGCCCTGAGAAACTCTTAGGGCTTTTTTCTATATAAAACTAATATAATAATCATGAAAAAAATCGTATTGATGGGCGCTGTGGCGCTTTTCGGTTTGTCAAATGCACAGATTGCAAAAGGAACTTCTTATCTTTCAGGTCAGGTAGGATATTATCACAATGAGAAAAACGAATTTGAAACCAATATAAAGGATGATGTGATCAGAATCCTTCCTACAGCGGGGTATTTCGTTACTAATAATCTAGCCGTGGGACTTGGTGTAGGCTATAAAAGCGCTGTTACAAAATACAAATTGGGCAATCCTACCATCAGTAATGTATTTGAAGTTAAATATACCGATAATGCTTTTGTGGTAGCTCCATTCGTGAGAAAATACTGGACTTTATCTGATAAATTATACATCTTCGGACAGTTACAGGTTCCATTGGAATTTGGTAAGGAAAAAATGAATGCAAAAAGTAATATTAATGATGCGGACCCTTTGCTTACAGCTGCCTTGAACAAAGAAAATAACTATACTAATATTGGGGTGAATATTAAGCCAGGTCTGGACTATTTCCTGACTAAGAACTGGTCAATTGAAGCTACAATAGGAGAGTTCGGATACAATACTTACAAAAGAGATATTGACGGGGCAAAAAGAACTGATGATTACAAATTTGGAATCAGTTTAACGTCCGTGACTTTTGGAGTTAAATATGTATTTGCAAAATAATAAATAAAATAGATATATTAGCCCTGAGATAGTCGTCTTAGGGCTTCTTTAATATAAAACTAATTATAATCATGAAAAAAATCTTATTAGCATCTGCAATTGCTTTATTTGCAGGGTTGAATGCGCAAACTACATTCGGGATAAAGGCTGGTTATGCTTTATCAACATTAAATTCTGATGTGAACAGTGTCGATTTTGGCGGGGTAGGCGCAAATCTAGAATCTAAATCCGGTTTTTATATCGGTGGTTTGGTTGAACATAAATTGAACAGTAAATTTGCGTTGCAAGGAGAAGTGGAATACGCTAATCTGGGAGGGAAAGCAGTAGTAAAAGTTTCCGGTGTTACAGTAACGGAAAAACTGCATTTTAACAGAATTGTTATTCCTGTATCAGCAAGGTATTATGCAACTCCTGAACTAGGGCTTTATGCCGGTCCATATGTAAGTTTCAGAACCAATACGAAAGCTAAAATTGAAGTAAGTGGAGCTCAGTCGAATCCAGCTGCTATCAACGAAGGTGAAAAATATCTTGAAAACTATTTTGATAATGGATTGAAATCCACAGAATTTGGTTTGTTCTTAGGGGCTGATTATAATCTATACAAAGGATTATTCGTGGATGCCCGTTACAGTTTTGGTCTTACCAATATGATTAAAAATCCTGTAGATGGAGAAAAACTAAAAATGAATTTCTTCCAGTTAGGAGTAGGATACAAGTTTAAATAAACAGATCCTAGTATAAAAACAAAAAACTCTCAGAATTATTTCTGAGAGTTTTTTTATGAATGATTTATTCTTTCTTATTTTCCAAACATTCCACCCATTCCAGGCATATTTGGCATTTTGCTCATCATCTGCATCATTTGCTTTCCTTGAGGCCCTTGCATCATCTTCATCATTTTACCCATCTGATCGAACTGTTTCATCAATTGATTCACATCTTCTACCTTTCTTCCGGCACCTTTAGCAATTCTACCTTTTCTCTGTGTATTGATGATAGAAGGTCTTCTTCTTTCTTCAGGAGTCATAGAGTAGATGATGGCTTCAATGTGCTTAAACGCATCATCACTGATTTCTACGTCTTTAATTGCTTTTCCAACTCCAGGAATCATCCCCATCAAATCCTTCATGTTACCCATCTTTTTGATTTGATTGATCTGCTTAAGGAAATCGTCAAAACCGAATTCGTTTTTAGCAATTTTTTTGTGAAGTTTTTTAGCTTCTTCTTCGTCAAACTGCTCCTGAGCTCTTTCTACTAAGGAAACAACGTCTCCCATTCCCAGGATTCTGTCTGCCATCCTTTCCGGGTAGAAAAGGTCTAGGGCTTCCATTTTTTCTCCCGTAGAGATAAATTTGATTGGTTTTTCAACAACAGAACGGATCGTCAGTGCAGCACCCCCTCTTGTATCACCATCTAATTTCGTTAAAACAACTCCGTCAAAATTCAAAGCATCGTTGAATGCTTTTGCTGTATTCACAGCATCCTGACCTGTCATGGAGTCTACTACGAATAGCGTTTCATTGGGTTTAATGAAGTAATGAACAGATTTAATCTCGTTCATCATCTGCTCATCAATAGCCAAACGACCTGCCGTATCCACAATCACAACATCATGACCGTTTGATTTTGCAAAATTAATTGCATTTTCAGCGATGGTAGAAGGATTTGTAGAACCTTCTTCCGTGAAAACAGGAACATTAATCTGTCCTCCTAATACTTTCAGCTGGTCAATAGCTGCAGGACGGTAAACGTCACATGCTACCAATAAAGGTTTTTTATTTCTTTTTGTCTGTAAATAATTAGCAAGCTTTCCTGAGAAAGTCGTCTTACCAGATCCCTGAAGACCTGCAATAAGGATTACCGTTGGTTTTCCCGAAAGATTAATTCCTTCCTGAGAACCTCCCATCAGGTCTACCAATTCATCATGAACAATTTTCGTCATCAACTGTCCGGGCGTAAGGGAAGTAAGAACGTTTTCTCCTAAGGCTTTATCCTGAACTCTTTTTGTAAGATCTTTGGCAACTTTATAGTTAACGTCGGCATCCACCAATGCTCTACGGATCTCCTTTACGGTTTCCGCCACATTGATTTCGGTAATTTTTCCTCTACCGGAAATATTGTGTAATGCCTTGTCTAATTTATCCTGTAAACTATTAAACATATTTATTGTAAATTATAGGTTTGCAAAAATAAGGAATTTTTAGCATATCTAAAGTTTTTCAAGGGGTAATATTATATATATATACGTAATATTATTATAGACAAGAAAAATGATAAATATCAAATCATGGTATAATCCGATAGAAAAAGTCTATTTTTGCGATCAATTAAAATATAGAATGAAAATCAATCCCAATATTCTTGTTGTCATTTTATTCTTTCTGACTTTCCTGGTTCATTTTTCCCTTTGGAAATTTGTTTTTCACCTGGATGAAATTGTGATCATTAAATTTTACCTTTTTCTAAGTGTCATGTTTATGATGATGATCACACTTATTATCTTAATCAATAGAGTGGCGCCGGAATTTTTAGGATTGTCTGTTATTGGTTTGATCCTTTTAAAATTCGGTTTGATGTACTTAATCAGAAAAAAACTGAACTTTGAAGTGATTCCTGGCTATAAATTTCATTTTATTATGCCCTATTTTGTCCTGACAGCCCTGCTTACATACTATGCCATCAAGCTGATTAATCATGATAAAAAACAGTAAAATAATTTATTGAAACTAGAAAAAATATCATATTTTTGCACAACGAAAAAAACCTATCAATGTTTAAGAAATTCGCAGTTTTATTCTACAGTATTTTTGTATTAAACTTAGTGTCTGCACAGCACGGTGAGGCTACTGCTGGCGCAGCTCCTGCTCAAGAGCTTTCAGAGAAAGACAAAGTAAGCAAAGAAAACAAAGAGTTCATCGATCATCACTTATTAGATGCACATGATTTCACATTGATGGTTGATAAAGATGGTCACCACATCGGTTTCCCTCTTCCTGTTATTATCTATGATAACGGTTTCCACTCTTTCATGAGTAACAAAGAAGGGTTCATGCACGGAGAGCCTACTGAAGTAGATGGTTCTTTTTATGTATTGCACCATGAGAAAATCTATAAGACTGATGCAGCTGGAACTTTAACACTTGGTGAAGACGGTCATCCAACTAACGTGAAGCCTTTAGATCTTTCTATTACAAAAAGTGTATTGATCATTTTATTAGTATCAATCTTTATGTTTGTACTATTTGTTGGAATGGCTAAATCTTATAAGAAGTCAGCAATCCCTACAGGTGCAGCAAGATTCTTAGAGCCACTAATCATCTTTGTAAGAGACGAAGTTGCTATTCCTAATATCGGACACAAGTATAAGAGATTCATGGGTTATTTATTAACAGTGTTTTTCTTTATCCTTTTCCTTAACGTTCTTGGATTAATGCCTTTCGGAATCAATGTTACAGGTAATATTACAATGACATTCTTCCTGGCTATCCTTACGTATTTGATTACAACATTCTCAGCGAACAAAGATTACTGGAAACACATCTTCTGGATGCCAGGAGTACCAGTTCCAATGAAGCTGATCATGCTTCCTATCGAATTATTAGGAACAATCACTAAACCATTCGCATTGATGATCCGACTTTTTGCAAACATGACTGCAGGACACATCGTAGTAATGAGTTTGATCGGATTGATCTATGTATTCAAGAATTTCATCGCAGGTGTTGCATTCCCATTCTTAACATTAGTAATTTATTTACTGGAAGTATTGGTAGCATTCCTACAGGCTTATATCTTTACCATGTTATCAGCACTGTTTATCGGAATGGCAGTAGAAGAGCACGAGCACGAACATCATGCAGCTCACTAATTGAAATTATAAATTAAAGTAAAACAAATTTTTTAAAATTATATATTATGGAAATCCCTAAAATTGTAGGTGCTGGTATCGTAGTACTAGGTGTAGGTATCGGTCTTGGTAAAATCGGAGCTGCTGCTCTTGAAGCTATCGCTAGACAACCTGAGCAATCTGGAAAAATCCAAACAGCTATGCTTATCGCAGCTGCACTTGTAGAAGGTGTTGCGTTTGCTGCTCTATTCGCAGTAAACTAATTAAATTCAAACCATTATCTGTGACGGTTGGTTACAGGTAATGGTTCTTTAAAAAAAAGTAATAATTATTTATACATTTATATAATGGAATTAATTCATCAGTTTTCATCAGGGTTATTTATTATCCAGTCTGTAATTTTTCTAGCATTATTATTTTTGTTAGGTAAGTTCGCTTGGAAACCTATTTTAACGTCTATCAATGACAGAGAAACATCTATTGTTGACGCTCTTAATCAAGCTAAATTAGCTAGAAAAGAAATGGAAACTTTAAAAGAGGATAACGAAAGAATCATTCGTGAAGCTAAAATCGAAAGAGATGCTATCCTTAAAGAAGCCAGAGAAATTAAAGACAGAATCGTAGGAGAGGCTAAAGATGTTGCTAAAGCTGAAGGAGACAAAATGATCGAAGCTGCTAAACAGACTATCAACGCTGAGAAAAATGCTGCAATGGCAGACATCAAAACTCAGATTGGTACTTTATCTGTAAACATTGCTGAGTCTATCTTGAAGCAAAAGCTAGACAACAGCGAAGCTCAAAACGAATTAGTTCAAAATTATTTAAACAAATCAAACCTTAACTAAGAATGCTTACATCTAAAGTAGCTAAAAGATACGCACAAGGTTTACTTGACTTCACCAACGAATCAGGTCAAACGGCTACTGTATTTTCTGAAATGAAAGATGTAGTAAAGATCATGAAAGAGTCTGCGGACTTAAATAAATTTTTCATGACTCCTTACATCGATTCTAAAAAGAAAATAGAAGTAGCAAACGAAATTTTCAAAGGTTTATCTGTCTCTTCTCAGAACCTGATCAGATTGGTTATTAAGCACGGACGTGAAAACCAATTGAAAAATATCGCTCAGGAATTCATCAATAAAGTTGAAGACCTTAGTGGTGTACAGAGAGTAACACTTACAACAGCAACTCCGCTTTCAAAAGAAAACCTTGATCAGATTTTAAGATCTACCAATCTTGTAAATGCTGATTCAAACTTTGATCTGAAAGTAAATGTGAAGCCTGAAATTCTTGGAGGATATGTTCTGAGAGTAGGTGACCAGCAGGTAGATGCGTCTGTGAAGACAAAATTGAACCAAGTTAAAAAAGATTTCCAATTAAATTAAGAAAAACAACCATACAATGGCAGAAATAAATCCGGCAGAAGTATCTGCGATCTTAAAACAGCAATTGGCCAACTTCGATACTCAATCAAACGTTGAGGAAGTAGGTACAGTTTTAACCATCGGTGATGGTATTGCTCGTGTATACGGGTTAGAAAACGTACAATACGGAGAGTTGGTGAAATTTTCTAGTGATGTAGAAGGTATTGTACTTAACCTTGAAGAAGACAACGTGGGTGTTGCTCTACTTGGTGAAAGTAAATTAGTAAAAGAAGGTGATACAGTAAGAAGAACAAACAGAATCTCTTCTATCAAAGTAGGAGAAGGTATGTTAGGAAGAGTAGTAGACACTCTTGGTAACCCAATCGATGGTAAAGGTCCTATTACTGGGGATTTATACGAAATGCCATTGGAAAGAAAGGCTCCTGGAGTTATCTTCAGACAGCCGGTAACTGAGCCTTTACAGTCTGGTATCGTGGCAATTGATGCGATGATCCCTGTAGGAAGAGGTCAGAGAGAGCTTATCATTGGTGACAGACAAACAGGTAAAACTACTGTTGCTATCGATACGATCATCAACCAAAAAGAATTCTTTGATGCTGGTAAACCAGTATATTGTATATATGTTGCTATCGGTCAGAAAGCTTCTACTGTAGCACAAATCGTTAAAACTCTTTCTGATAAAGGAGCTTTAGCTTATACGGTAATCGTTGCAGCTAACGCATCAGATCCGGTTCCAATGCAGGTATATTCTGCAATGGCAGGAGCTTCTATCGGTGAGTTCTTCAGAGACACTGGTAGACCAGCACTTATCGTTTATGATGATTTATCTAAACAAGCTGTTGCTTACCGTGAGCTTTCTCTACTATTGAGAAGACCACCGGGCCGTGAAGCTTACCCTGGAGACGTTTTCTACCTTCACTCAAGACTATTGGAAAGAGCTGCAAAAGTAATCGCTGATGACGAAATTGCTAAGCAAATGAACGATTTGCCAGAGTCTCTTAAGCCAATCGTAAAAGGTGGTGGTTCATTAACAGCCCTTCCAATTATTGAAACTCAGGCTGGTGACGTTTCTGCATATATCCCTACAAACGTAATCTCTATTACTGACGGACAGATCTTCTTGGAGTCTGATCTATTCAACTCAGGGGTTCGTCCTGCAATCAACGTAGGTATCTCTGTATCAAGGGTAGGAGGTAACGCTCAGATCAAATCAATGAAGAAAGTATCTGGTACATTGAAGCTTGACCAGGCTCAATATAAAGAACTAGAAGCGTTTGCTAAATTCGGTTCTGACCTTGATGCTTCTACTTTAGCAGTTATCTCTAAAGGAGAAAGAAACGTAGAAATCCTTAAGCAGCCGGTAAATGCACCACTTCCTGTAGAAAGTCAGGTTGCGATCGTATACGCTGGAACAGAAAACTTAATGAGAAACGTTCCATTGAACAAGATTAAAGAATTCCAACACGAATATATCGAGTTCCTTAAGTCTAAGCACCCTGATACAATGGCTGCTATTAAGTCTGGAAAAATCGATAACGATATTACAGGTGTTCTTAAGCAGGCAGCTAACGATTTAGCTTCTAAATACAACTAAAAAATTCAATGTTTAAGGTTTGAAATATAGTGTTTTAAACCTTAAACTTTAGACCTTAAACTTTGAACCCAAATTAATGGCAAACTTAAAAGAAATACGAGGCAGAATTACGTCAATTTCATCTACGATGCAGATTACACGTGCTATGAAGATGGTTTCCGCAGCGAAACTTAAAAAAGCACAGGACGCAATCGTAATGTTAAGACCTTATTCTGAAAAATTACAGGAGCTTATCCAGAATGTAAATTCTAGCTCTGATCCTGATCAGATTTCTGTATATGCTCAGAAAAGAGAGGTTAAAAGAGTACTATTCATCGCTGTTACTTCAAACAGAGGTCTTGCGGGAGCTTTTAACTCTTCTATCGTAAAGGAGCTTAATATTCAGTTCCAGAACAACGCTCAGTATGAGGTGGAAATTCTTCCGGTAGGTAAAAAAGTATATGATGCTGTAAGAAAAAATCGTACGGTATATGCTAATGGAAGCTCTGTATATGATAATCTGAACTTTGATGCCGTTGCTCATATCACTGAAGGAGTAATGACAAGCTTCAAAGAAGGTAAATTTGACGAAGTTTATGTTATCTATAACAAATTCGTTAATGCTGCTACTCAGGAAGTAACTACAGAACAGCTTCTTCCAATCTCAATGCCGGAAAACACTGAACCACAGGTTGAAACAGATTATATCTTTGAACCTAACAGAGCTGAAATCCTGGATAACTTGATTCCAAAGTCTATCAAAACTCAGGTTTTCAAAGCCATCTTAGATTCAGTAGCATCTGAGCACGGAGCGAGAATGACTGCAATGCACAAAGCAACAGACAACGCTCAAGCTTTAAAGAATGATCTTGTGATCTTCTACAACAAAGCAAGACAGGCTGCAATTACCAACGAAATCCTGGAAATTGTTTCCGGAGCAGAAGCTTTGAAAAATTCATAAAGAATTATTTTATTATACAAATAAAAGCACCGAAATTATCGGTGCTTTTTTGTTTACATAGTGATGAAACAGCCATTGGCTATTCAAAAATCCTGTTTCCATCAGAAAATGAGCAGTTGTTCCAATTATTGTTTTTATTTAAAAATAGCCATGTTATATCAAGCCATATTTTTGTAAGAAAATTCCTTCATCGAAATAATCAATCCCGGATTCAGGCAGGTTATTTTTATTTTACATATCTTTGTAGCTAATAAAATTTATACAACCTCTAAATGGACTCGGACATAGTCAGGCTTTTGCTGGCCTTATTTCTTGTTTTACTAAATGGCTTCTTCGTAGCCGCAGAATTTTCAATTGTTAAAGTTCGTTATTCACAAATTCAGTTAAAAGCCGCAGAAGGAAACTCTATGGCTAAGCAGGCAGAACATATCATCAAACATCTTGATGAATATCTTTCCGCTACACAATTAGGAATTACATTGGCTTCCCTTGCCCTTGGTTGGGTAGGAGAAAGCGCCCTGCATCATATTGTTGAAAATATTTTCACATCTTTGAGCATTAACCTGACTCAGACAACCATTACTACAATTTCAGTAGTGACAAGTTTTGTATTGATTACCATTATGCACATTGTATTTGGTGAGCTTATTCCAAAATCAATCGCGATCAGAAAATCTGAGGCAACTACAATGGCAACAGCGGTTCCGTTGAGAGTTTTCTATACGATCTTTAAACCGTTTATCTGGTTGATGAACTCCATGTCAAATGGTTTCTTAAGACTTGTAAAAATCCACCCTGCTTCCGAACAGGAAATTCACTCTACGGAAGAACTTCAGCTTTTGGTAAAGCAAAGTGCAGACAGTGGTGAGATTGAAGAAGAAAACTACGAGATCATTAAAAATGCATTTGATTTTACAGATCACTCTGCCAAGCAGATCATGGTTCCAAGACAGAATATTACTTCCATAGACTTTGAAGAAGATGTCAATGATATTATCAACAAAATAATGGATAGCGGTTATTCCCGTATTCCTGTTTATATTGATTCCATTGACAATGTGATCGGAATTTTCTACACAAAGGAAATCATAAGAGAATTTGTGAAGAGAAAAGGAGATCTGGATCATGAAGATCTTAAAGACTTAATGCGTGATGCCTTTTTCGTAGTGGAAAGCAAAAAAGTTTCAGACTTACTGAAGACTTTCCAGCTTAAAAAACAACATATCGCCATTGTTATTGACGAATTTGGAGGAACTGAAGGTATTATTACCTTAGAAGATATTCTTGAAGAACTTGTAGGGGAAATTCAGGATGAAGAAGATGATGAAGAAAAAATAGTTGATAAAATAGCGGACAATACCTATTGGGTACAGGCTACTCAGCCTTTGGACGAAATCAACGAATTTCTACCTAAAAAACTTCCTCTTTCCGAAGAAAGCGAGTACAACTCACTAGCAGGATTCATTCTTTATGAGCTTGAAGAAATCCCTGAAGAAAATCAGGAGTTTGATCTTGAAGATTATCACTTCAAAATTCTGAAAATGAATAACAAGAGTGTGGAACTTGTGGAACTGATTTATCAGGAACCTAATGCTATAGATCATCTGGCAGACAAAATAGGAGAAGTTTAAAAGAATGAAAATGAATTTTTATAACAGCATAAAAGATTACGAAAATCCGAAACGTCAGTACGAAGAAGAAGTTCTCGTTTTAGATGATACGGATGAAGTTTATAAACTGGTACTGCATAACGACGATATTCATACTTTTGATTATGTCATAGACTGTTTGATCGAAATATGTAAGCATACCCTGGAACAAGCTGAGCAACGTACAATTCTGGTTCATTACAAAGGCAAGTGTACCGTAAAAACAGGCTCAATGGATGTTTTGAAGCCTATGCATGAAAAATTAATTTCGCGCGAATTAACAAGCGAAATTGTATAAAATAAAAATCCGGCAAATTAATTGTCGGATTTTTTTATTGAATCCAGAGAGGAAAGTTGATGAATAACAAGAAATCATAAAGACTGACAGGTTTTTGGGCAATATTTTAATCTTTAAATGCTTTAATCTTTTAATTTCTCAATACACTTACATTGTCATATTTTATCTAAAATAGTATATTTGTACCAACTATAAAGAAACAAAAAAACAATGCTTGTAATAGGAATTGCCGGTGGTACAGGATCCGGCAAAACTACAGTTGTTGATAAGATACTTCAGCAGCTTGATATTGAGGGAATGAATATCCTCTCTCAGGATAATTATTATCACGACAACCAGGGTCTTACACTGACGGAAAGAGAAGCTCTAAACTACGACCATCCGAAATCTATAGACTTTGACTTACTGATAAAACATGTGAAAGCTTTAAAAAACAATGAGTCTATTGAACAGCCGATTTATAGCTTTGTTACCCATTCCCGAACAGGAGATCATGTCACTGTAGAACCTAAAAACGTATTGGTAGTAGAAGGAATTCTTGTTTTAACCAACAAAGAATTGCTGAAAGAATTTGATTTGAAAGTATTTGTTCATGCAGATTCTGACGAAAGGCTGATCAGGAGGATCAGAAGAGATACTCAGGAAAGAGGAAGAGATCTGAGTGAGGTATTACACCGTTATCAGACCACATTGAAACCAATGCACCAGGAATTCATCGAGCCTTCTAAAAATGATGCGGATCTTATTATCCCCAATATGAAGCAGAATTCCGTAGCGATTGATTTTTTAACTACCGTTATTAAAAATTCGTTGAAAAAACATTAAAAAATGGAAGAAAACAACCTTATCAAAGACATTCAGCCGAAATCTGAAACATTCAAACTTATCCAGAAATATGTGTTGAATAAGTATACCATTACGATCTGTCTGTTTTTGGTATGGATGATTTTTTTCGATAAAACCTCATTTCTTGTTATTAATGAACTGAATGGTGAGATTCATAAATATGAAGATCAGCTGGATTATTACAAAAAAGAATACGAGAAAAATGATGCTTTTTATAAAAAACTGATGAATAACAAGTCAGAAAAAGAAAAGTACGCAAGAGAAAATTATTTTATGAAAAAGCCGAATGAAGAGATCTTTATTCTGGTAGTAGACAGCACAAAAGTTGCTAAAAAGTAATAAAAGTTGAATAGAATGACGTCAATGATGAAATGAATTTTTAAAATTAAAAATTCACTTACGAAGCAGAATTCACCATTGACCATTCACAAATAAAAAAACTAATGTCAAATACAGATATACTTTCAAACTGGGAAAATCTAGTCAAAAAACAGCTTAAAACAGAGGATATTTACCCTGTTTTAGAGAAACAAAATCTGGAAGGAATAGAGGTGAAGCCTTTTTACACAGAGGTTCAGAAACCTTTGGTCAACCTGCCAAGAGTTGAAGAAAGCACCCATTTGGTAGCTAGATACCATGAAAGTCTGGAAGAAGAAGTATTTGCATTTATGCTGGATCAGAATGTAGAAAACCTTGATCAGAAAACTCTTTTTGTGAATAATAAAGATCTTGCAGGGCATATCAGCCCTAAAGAAGAAGATCAGTATTTTTCGCTGATTGATGTCTTTAATGAAAAAGAAGGAGCTATTGATGATCAGCTGGTAAAAGAATTGCTGTCAAAAGATTTTAAAAGAAATATTTGTGTAGATATCTCACTCCATCAGAATGCTGGTGCTGCTATTTATCAACAACTTGGAATTGCTCTTGCAAAAACTAAGGAATTGGTGGAAGCGTATGGTGCTGAAGTTTTAAGTAAACTGATCTTCAGAATAGCAGTAGGAGGAAGTTATTTCTTTGAAATGGCCAAACTGAGAGCTTTTAAAATCATTTTTAATCAGCTTTCCAAAGAATATGGACTGGACGAAGTTCCTTACATCTTTGCCGAGACTTCGCTGCGAAATAAAGCGGTTGCTGACAACGAAAATAACCTTATCCGTTCTACACTGGAGCTTGCTTCTGCAATGATTGGTGGGGCAGATGCCGTTTTCTCTAACAATTATCTTGTTGACAGAAGTACCAATAACTCGGAAGAGATCTCTTTCAAACAACAGATCGTCCTGGCTTACGAAAGTATTATCAATGTATTTGAAGATGCTTCTAACGGAAGTTATTATGTGGAAGATATTACCCAGCAGTTTGCTGAAAAAGCATGGGATTTATTTGTGGAAATAGAAGAGGCCGGAGGATATCTTGAATTGTTGAAACAGGGAGTTGTTCAGAAAAAGATCTATGATCACGCGATTGAAGAGCAGCAATGGATTGAAGAAGGAAAAATAAAGCTGATCGGAGTGAATTTATACCCTAAATTAGACGTTAAAAAGTCTATTGGGGATCTTTACAACGAAAAAGAAATAAAAGCCGTTCGTTGGGCTGAAATGTTTGAATAGAATATTCTTAACACCATGAAAAAAAGTTTCTTAATTTTCCTTTTACTGTTTTTCGGATTATGTTTTTCTCAAACTGAGAAAGATTTGTATGGAAAATGGGTAGGAACAGATGCGGGGAGCGCTGGCTCATTTACATTTTTTTCAGACGGTTTTGTAAAAGTAGAACTTGATGGATTGAATATTGACGGTAGAAATCATATAATTCCTGACGGACCCAATAAAGGTAAAGTTGCACAGGTAAAATATGCTGCGGATTTTTCAAAAAAAATTGTAAAATTTAGTTTAATTGCATCATACAATGATTTTAATAATAAACTTGAAGAAAGTAAATTTTTAAACGGACTTATTAAATTTGTTAATGAGAATGAATTTCTAATATTTTTCGACTTTGAAAATAAAAACCCTACAGATATTGATATTACATCTCCAAATGTGTTGACGCTATATAAAGAAAAAAGCTTATAGTTTTTAGTAATGAAAGAAAAACTGATAGATTTATTTGAATACACCTATCATTTCAATATTGAGATGATTAAAGTAATCTCTGAAAACAGAGAACTTGTAGATGATAAAACAATCAATCTCATTAATCATACTCTTAATGCACAACAGATCTGGAATGCCCGGATATTGGGGGAGGAAACCTTTGAAGTATGGCAGATCAATCCCTTTGAATCTTTGGTAGAAACCAATCAAAAGAACTTTCTTAAAAGCATTCATATTATTAACAATCTTGATGTGGACACAAAGATAGAATATCAGAATTCAAGAGGAACAAAGTTTGAAAATACCATTTTTGAAATGCTTTTTCATGCAGTAAATCATTCTACCTATCATAGAGGGCAAATCAATTCTTTGCTTAAACAGAATGGTATAACACCGGTATTGACGGACTATATTTTTTATAAAAGATAATTTTAATAAATAATCATTTTCTGGAAAGATTTTGTGTAGATTTATAAAAACACAAAATACAAATGTTATGAAAGAAAATGAGATAAGTTTTTTTATAAGGAAATCTATATTTTCTGTGTATAATGAGCTAGGTCCTGGGCTTTTGGAGAAAGTTTACGAAAAAGTTTTAGCTTATGAACTTGAGAATAACGGATTAAAAGTAAATACTCAAGTTCCAATGAAAGTTAAATTCAGAGATATCATTATTGATTCTAGTTTTGTTGCCGATATAATTGTTGAAGACAAGATTATTATAGAAGTGAAAGCCGTAACGGAAATAGCAAATATTCATCATCAACAGTTATTAACCTATCTAAAGTTAACGGGGTTGAAATTAGGAATTCTGGTTAACTTTAATACTGATTATATTAGCAAAAGTATTTTTCGGAAAGTAAGAGGGAGTTTAGATTAATTTTCTAAATATAACCGCAGATAACACGGATTTTCACAGATGATTGCGTATCTTTTTTTAAAAAAATTAAAAAAAGATTAACAATACTAGTTCTCATTGAAATAGACAAGAAATACAACATAAACATCTGTGAAAATCCATGTCCTCTATGGTGAGAAAATAACTACAAACTGTATAAAACTTTAGAATAATAAGAAAAGGAAAGTATATCTACATTGAAATACATAAAAGAAATACAACATAATCATCTGTGTAAATCTGCGAAAATCTGTGGTTAAATTACTAAATAAAGAAGTTCAAAACTATATCAATGCAAATCTGAAAACAGATTTACATACACTATTATTGAAAAAATCCCCGTTTCCAGAGGTTTCCATGCATGAAATTGTACAGCAGATCAAAGGAAAACAGGTGGCAGAGAGAAAATTTCCGTTTCTCTTAAAAGAAGGCATTCTTTTCCCGCCACAGCTTAATCTTGAACAGTCTTCATCAGAGAAAACAGCCCTTTATAAATCTGAAATTCTGAAAGGGAAAACATTTATTGACCTTACAAGCGGTTTTGGTATTGATGCCTTTTATCTGTCTCAAAATTTTGATAATATCACTTTAATAGAGCAGAATACTGAACTTTTAAAGATTGTTGAAAATAATTGGGGTATTTTAGGTCGCAAGGCGAAATTTATCAATCTTAAGCTTGAAGATTTTCTGAATGAGAATCAGGAACATTTTGATGTTATTTATCTTGATCCGGCCAGAAGGGATGAGCAAAAAAATAAAGTTTTTCTTTTGGAAGATCTCTCTCCTGATATTCTTGAGATTCAGGAAAAATTATGTTCCATATCTGATCTTGTGGTGATAAAGCTTTCTCCGTTGATTGATCTTAAATACCTTGTTTCAGTATTGCCGGGTATTTCCAGGATTGATATTATCGCTCTGAAAAATGATGTGAAAGAAGTGGTAGTATTTCTTTCCAACGAAAATACGGATAAGATCATCTGTAATTGTGTGAACCTTGAAAGCAAAGAATCTGTCTTTAGCTTTACATTTGGGGAAGAAGAAATGGCTCAATCTGAATATTCTGAACCTGAAAGATACATTTACATCCCCAATCATTCCATTTTGAAGGCTGGAGTCTTCAATCTGATCTCTCAGAAATTTGGATTAAAAAAACTTCATCCCAACAGTCATCTTTACACTTCCAGCGAAAGAATTGAAAACTTTCCCGGAAGAATTTTAGAAATGGAATCTGTTGATTCTAAAAGTATTAAAAAGAAAAGTCAGTTTAATATTATTACAAAAAATTACCCTTTAAAACCTGAAGAAATCAAAAAGAAATATGGTTTAAAAGACGGAGGAGATCAGTATCTTATTTTTACCCAATCCAAAAAAGGGAAAATAATATTAAAATCAGTATAAAAATGTTGCCGAAAAAAGCAGGATTTCTTACTTTTGGGCAATCAAAAATTTAAGCATGAAATCGCTTGCTGTCTGGAAGGTCATAATAGACTAAAATAGTGCGGTTTCATATTACCTTTTAAAAAAAAATAATTTTACATATGAAAAAATTAGTTATATGTTTAGCGATTGCAACGGTAGCGGTAAGCTGTAAGAAAGTTCCACAAGGAGGAAACAGAGGTACTTTGAAACTTGAAGAAGGAGTAGAAAGATATTCTGACGACCCTCAGGGAGAAGCTCACGGACATGAAGCTGGAGCTGCAGAACATAAAGAAGAGGCTCATGCAACACCAGAAGCAGCTGCTCCAAAAGCTGACAGTACTGCGGCTGCAAAACCTGCTGAAGCTGATAAAGCGCCAAAAGCTGAACACTAATTAGAAGTACAAAATATATAAATGCCCTGTTTCTGCAGGGCATTTTTTATTAAAAAAGAGGGCTATAAGGTTCATTAACACGAGGTTGGGAAAATCCTTTCTTTTTGTTTGTTCCTGCCGGGCATTTTTTTTAATTTTAACAAAATAAATTTTTACAATGCAAGAGACATTAAATTACATTAACGAAAACAAACAGCGTTTCGTGGATGAATTATTTGAGTTATTGAGAATTCCTTCTATTTCTGCAGATCCGGCGTATAAAGATGACGTTTTGAAATGTGCAGATGTAGTGGCAGCACACCTTAAAAATGCAGGCGCTGATAATGTGGAAGTTTGCAACACAAAAGGATATCCAATTGTTTTCGGGGAAAAGATTTTAGATAAAAATTTACCTACAGTTTTGGTATACGGACACTATGATGTTCAGCCGGCAGATCCATTGGAATTATGGACAAAGCCACCTTTTGAGCCTTATATTGAAAAAACTGAATTACACCCTGAAGGAGCAATCTTCGCAAGAGGTTCTGCTGATGATAAAGGCCAGTTCTTCATGCATTTGAAAGCTTTTGAAGCGATGATGAAAACCAATGCTCTTCCTTGCAACGTTAAATTTATCTTAGAAGGAGAAGAAGAAGTAGGATCTGTGAGCTTAGGAGACTGGGTCAATGAAAATAAAGAGAAATTAGCTTGCGACTGTATCTTAATTTCTGATACTCACATTTATAGTAATGAACAGCCTACTGTAACAACTGGTTTAAGAGGTTTAAGCTATGTAGAAGTAGAAGTGGAAGGTCCAAACAGAGACTTGCACTCAGGGCTTTACGGTGGAGCAGTTCCGAACCCTATTCACGTTCTTTCAAGAATGATTGCCAATCTGATTGATGAAAACGGGCATATCACTATTGATGGTTTCTACGACAATGTTGAAACTGTTTCAGATGCTGAAAGAGCTGAAATGAACAAATTGAAAGACAATCCGGAAGAATTCAAGAAATCAATTGGATTAAGCAATATTGAAGGTGAAAAAGGATATACAACTTTAGAAAGAACATCTATCCGTCCAACTTTAGACTGCAACGGAATCTGGGGCGGTTATACAGGAGAAGGAGCAAAAACAGTAATTCCTTCAAAAGCTTTTGCTAAAATTTCAATGCGTTTGGTTCCTTATCAGACTCCTCAGGAAATTACGGAGAAGTTCACGAAATATTTTGAAAAGATTGCTCCGGATACAGTAAAAATTAAAGTAACCCCTCACCACGGAGGTATGCCTTACGTTTTACCAACGGATACAAAAGAATTTGCAGCCGCAAAACAAGCGATGGAATCAGCATTCGGAAAAGAAGTTCTTCCATACAGAGGAGGAGGAAGTATTCCGATTACAGCAATGTTTGAGCAGATTTTAGGAGCTAAGTCTGTATTAATGGGCTTTGGATTGGATTCTGATGCGATCCACTCTCCAAACGAACATTATGGACTATTCAATTTCTATAAAGGGATTGAAAGTATTCCGTTATTCTTTGAGAATTATTCAAAATAATGAATCGAAAATAAGATATGATAAGGTGTTTCTGCAAAGGAATGCCTTATTTTTTTGCTCTTTTATCAATTATTAGCGAAGTGTTTTCAAGGTTTTGAAAATTAAATTCGCTGAAAATAAATGGGTTAATTTTTTATTTGCAATAAGTTATTTCACTATTCATTGAAAGTTTATATTTTTAATACAAAACTCGATTTACCATGAAAAAATACTACTCAATTGCATTTTTACTATCGTCACTATGTGTTTTCGCTCAACAAGCCATATCCTTTGAACCTATGGAGGGATTCAACGTTGGAGATGTCAATGGGCAGGCAGGATGGATCAGTACGCCCACAGGAGGTGTGCCGGAAAATGTTACCCATCAAACCATCAGTTTAGATAAAGCCAGTGATGGAAGCCGTTCCCTGAGAATTGTCAAAGAAAGTACGTATGGAACGCAGGCAGAGCCAGTCATCGGAGGTTTTTATAACCTTTCCGCTCCTCTTGCTTACAATAATTTTTCTGTATCATTCGATATCAATATGTCACAGCTCAACGGTTCTGATTTTGGTTTTCAGGCTGTAAACAATATTGATGACCAGCTTGTAGTAAGATTGGATTTTGGAAAAACCGGATCGGTAAAGATCCTGGATATGTTATCTGGTACACAGAACCTTATTGCTACACCTTCCGCCTGGCTGTCGAATACCTGGTATCGGTTAAAAGTAGTAGGAAGTGCTACAGATGTCCGGTATTACCTTAATGATCTGCTGATCTATACAGGTACAGCAGCAAGTTCATTGAATATAAACCAGCTTCGTTTTGTACATAATAATTCGTTGGGATCAGCTTATATTGATCATATTAAAATTAATAGCGAGCTGGGAACAATGGGTGTTCAGGATTCCAGTGCAAATACTAAAAAAATATCTCTTTATCCTAATCCTGCAACTGATTTTATCAATATTAATGCTGCTGCCAAAGTAAAAAGTATAGAACTCTATGACGAAACAGGTAAGCTGATAAAGACTGAAATAAACCATAATAAAATAGAGGTAAAAGGCTTAGCCAAAGGAATATATATGGTCAATATAAAAACTGAAGAAAGAAATTTTACTGAAAAAGTGATTATCAGATAAATTATTTCATGCTTCTGAAAACATATGCTCTTTTTAGCGTTTTGGTGTATTTGTGGATGATTTTTCGGAATTGACGTTTGTCCTTAGATTTAATATCTTTATTATTTTTAGTTAAAAATATTATGTTAATTTATTAATACGTGTAAAATATTCACATATTTTGCTTTTTAGATTTAAAACGTATATATTTGCTCAAAACTAAAAAAATATCATGAAGAAACTTTACATTTTCGCCATTTCGTTAATTTCAATATCATCTTTTGCTCAGCAGACTATTTCTTTTGAAGCTGGTGAAGGATATACAGCAGGAAACATTAATGGACAGCAGGGCTGGGTTACGACTAATAATGGAGCAACACCGCCAGTATATCTGACAAGTCAATTGGTATCCGCTGAAATGGCAAGCCAGGGATCAAACAGTTTTAAAATAACAACAGATGCTCCTTATGGGCCACAGCAGAGTCCTGTAATGGGAGGTTTTTATACTTTTACGACGCCATTAACGTATAATAGCTTTACACAATCATTTGACGTAAGACTGACTCAAAAAAGTTCATCAAGTTCAGATTTTGTTTTTAGAACCGTAAATACAGTAGGTACAGGAGGAATCGTTACGTATATTGATTTCTCTTATGATGGAAGCATTCTGATTGCAAATGCGGGTTCAAATAATTTAGTCAATACCAATCAAACCTGGAATGCCAATACATGGTACAGGGTAAAAATAGTTTCTACAGCTACGGGAATCCAATATTACCTGAATGATGCTTTAATTTATACAGGACAACCATTCAGTAACAATAATATTAACAGAATGGATTTTGTACATGATAATTATGGAGGTTCTGCCTATATCGATAATATCAAAATTAATAATGAAGCAGCCTTGTCTACTAAAGACGCTGTTAAGAATGACGTAAAATTGTCTATCTATCCAAACCCGGCTACTGATGTTATAAAAATCACAACGCCTAACAAAATCAAACATGTTGAAGCATATGATATGTCTGGAAAGAAAGTGGATGTAACGTTAAACGGAGATCAGGTAAATGTTAGAAACCTGTCTGCCGGAGCGTATTTACTGAATATAGAAACAGAAGGAAGAAACTTCACAGAGAAGTTCATCAAAAAATAATTACTGATAAATCTTAGTATCAGCAAAACGCTCCAATTGGAGCGTTTTTGTTATTTTAGAGAATTAAAAATTTCAATCATATGTCAGATAATAAAACAGCTTATATAACAGGAGGAACCAAAGGAATAGGTTTCGGGATTGCGAAAATTTTACTTGAAAATGGCATTTCTGTAGCATTTTCAGGAAGAAAAAGAGAAGATGTAATGAAGGCAGAAGAAGAACTTAAGCAATATTCAGAAAATGTTTTGGGGATTGTTTCTGATGTAAGAAGTCTGGAAAGCGAACAGGAAGCTGTAAAATATACCGTCGAAAAGTTCGGAAGACTGGATTATATTATTGCTAATGCAGGATTGGGTATTTTTAAGCCCGTAGATGAGTTGACGGCAGAGGAGTGGAATGATATGATAGAAACAAATCTTACCGGTGTTTTTTATACCTTAAAAGCTTCTGTGGAAGAACTGAAAAAGACAGAAGGTTACTATATTACCATTTCCAGCCTGGCAGGAGCTAACTTCTTTGAGAATGGTACAGGATACAACGCTTCAAAATTCGGTGTGGTAGGTTTCACACAGGCCGCCATGATTGATTTAAGAAAATACAATATTAAATCTACGGTGATTATGCCAGGATCTGTAGCGACTCATTTTAACGGAAATATTCCGTCTGAAAAGGACAGTTGGAAGATCCAGCCTGAAGATATGGGGAATCTTATATTGGATATTTTAAAGATGAATCCAAGAGTTTTGCCAAGTAAAATAGAGTTTAGGGCAACGAAACCAGCTAAGTAACTACATCTAATGTATTGAATAATAATTTAATAAGTATTATGCATGCATAATATATTTTTTATTTATATTAGCAAAAATTAATTCAAACAAAATCTCTGCATAAACTGTCATGATTTTATGCACCAAAAGGGAAAAAATAAAATAGTACACATGAAAATATTAGTTTGTATTAGTAGTGTTCCGGATACTACTTCCAAAATTAACTTTACAGCAGACAAATCTGCTTTCGACAAAAACGGAATTCAGTGGGTAATTAATCCTTTAGACGAATTTGCGTTGACAAAAGCGGTTAAACTTCAGGAATCTCAGGGAGCAACAGTAACAGTAATCAACGTAGGGGATGCTGCTACAGAACCTGTAATCAGAAAAGCTTTGGCAATTGGTGCTAACGATGCAGTAAGAGTAAATCTTGATCCAAAAGACAGCTATTCTACAGCAAAAGAAATTGCAGCTGTAGCTCAAAACGGAGGATATGATCTTATCCTTTGCGGAAAAGAATCTATCGATTATAACGGAGGTTCTGTTCCTGGAATGGTAGCTCAGTTATTAAACCAGCCTTTCGTAAACGCTTCAGTAGGATTAGACGTTAACGGAAGCGAAGCTACTGCAGTAAGAGAAATTGAAGGAGGAAAAGAAACTATTTCTGTAAAATTACCGGCAATTATTGCAGGTCAGAAAGGATTAGTAGATGAGAAAGATCTTATCATCCCGAATATGAGAGGAATTATGTCTGCAAGAACAAAACCTTTGCAGGTAGTAGAACCTTCTTCTTCAGAAGTAAAAGTTCAGGGAGTATCTTATGACAGCGTTCCGCCAAGAGCTGCTGTGAAAATGGTTTCTCCGGATAATCTTGATGAATTGGTAAGATTACTTCACGAAGAAGCTAAGGTAATCTAATCTTTAAATTTTTCAATCTTTTAATTTTTAAATTTAAAACAATGGCAGTATTCGTATACGCAGAAAATATAAACGGAGTTTACAAAAAAGCAGCTTTTGAAGCAGTTTCTTATGCTAAAGCTATCGCTGATAAAGCAGGAGATACCGTTACGGCAATCTCTGTAAACCCAACAGATTCTTCAGATTTATTATACAAATATGGAGCATCAAACGTAATCAATATCAAAGACGAAGGTCTTAAAAATTTCTCAGCAAAAGCATTCGCACAGGCTGTAAGTGAAGTGGCAGACGGAAATATCATCGTTTTCCCTCACACTACTGACGCTTCTTCTATTGCTCCTATGCTTGCAGTAATGAAGAACTATTCTTTAATTACTAATGCATTGGAAGCTCCAGAGAGCCTTTCTCCTTTCCAGGTAAAAAGAAGAGCATTCTCAGGAAAAGGTTTCATGCATGCAAAAGCAGAAGGAAACGGAGTAATCGTTACTGTTTCTCAAAACGCTTTCGGTGTTAAAGAAAATGCAGTATCAGGCTCAGAAGAAGTGAAAAACTTATCAGTAGCTAATGAAGATACTAAAGTGATTTCTCACGAGCAGAGTTCAGGTAAATTAGACCTTAAAGAAGCTGAAGTTGTTGTTTCTGCTGGTAGAGGGATGAAAGGACCTGAAAACTGGGGAATGATCGAAGATTTAGCAAACGTTTTAGGAGCTGCTACAGCATGTTCTAAACCAGTTTCTGATATCGGATGGAGACCTCACACAGAACACGTAGGACAAACAGGTAAAGCAATTGCACCTAATCTTTACGTTGCAGTAGGAATTTCAGGAGCTATTCAGCACCTTGCCGGAGTTAACTCTTCAAAAACTATCGTAGTAATCAACAGTGATCCTGAAGCACCGTTCTTCAAATCTGCTGATTATGGAGTAGTAGGAGATGCTTTCCAGATTATTCCTGCACTAACAGAGAAAATTAAAGCAATTAAAGGATAAGAAAGTGAATTGTGAATAGTCAATTCGCTTTGCTCGTCAATTTCAATTAAATAATTCACGTGCGAAGCAAAATTCACTATTGACGTTTGACAATCATCAACAATACAGATAAAAGCTCGGCTTTCCGGGCTTTTATTTTTGCGTAAAAAAGTGAAAACACAACAAAAAATTAATCTATATTTGTAGCTATGGATTATAAGCAGCTAATTATTCGCGGAATATCGTACAGCCAGACCCAGTCGGGGGCGTACGCATTGTTACTGGAGCATGAAGAAACACACATAAAATTACCTGTTGTTATAGGAAATTTCGAAGCCCAGTCTATCTCTCTCGGATTGGAGAAAGATATTCATCCACCGCGTCCTCTTACTCATGATTTATTTACAAAATTTATAGTTTCTGCCAATTATGAGTTGATTTCTGTCATTATCTATCAGATTGTAGACGGAGTTTTCTTTTCAAATATCAACTTTAAAAATAAAGTAACCGAAGAAGAACTGATCCTTGATGCCAGAACTTCCGATGCTGTTGCTATGGCCGTAAGATTTGATGCGCCAATATTTACAACGCAGCAGGTTTTAAATGAAGCCGGGATTTTATTGGAACTGGAAGATGTTTCAAAAGAAGATCAATCTTTCTCAGAAACTGTACAGACAGAAGATAACTTAAAATCTCTTTCTATGGAAGAGCTTCAGAAATTATTAGATGAAGCCGTTAAAGAAGAAGACTATGATACTGCCCTTGAAATCCAGGAAGAAATCAAGAGGAGGAAAAAGAAAATTGACTAAAGAGATACTTTTTATATAAACTATGAATTTAAAATTACGACTGACTGTTCTGAACTTTCTTCAGTTTGCAGTTTGGGGAGCTTATCTAACTTCTATGGGAAATTATTTAGGTTCTATAGGATTAGGCTCCAAAATAGGACTTTTCTATGCAATGCAAGGAATTGTTTCTATTTTTATGCCTGCAATTATGGGGATTATTGCAGATCGATGGATACAAGCACAAAGACTACTTGGAATCTGTCATTTACTGGCCGCTGTTTTTTTGATTGCCGCTGGATATTATGGAATGTCAGCTGGAAACGATGTTGAGTTTTCCAAATTATTTACTTTGTATAGCTTGAGTGTAATGTTTTACATGCCTTCGATTGCGTTGTCAAACTCTGTGGCTTATACAGTTCTTGTTAATAATAACTTTGATACTATTAAGGCTTTCCCTCCAATTCGTACTTTTGGAACTATTGGATTTATCTGTGCGATGCTATTTGTAGACTTTACAGGTTATCAGAATAATTATTCTCAGTTTTTTGTTTCAGGTATTTTAGGAATTATATTATTCCTTTATTGCTTTACTTTACCTGAATGCCCTGTTAATAAAAGTGTCGAAAAAAGAAGCTTATATGATGCTTTGGGATTAAAAGCATTTAGTCTATTCAAGGATAAAAAAATGGCTACATTCTTTATCTTTTCCATGTTATTAGGGGTTTCTCTTCAGATAACGAATGGCTATGCAAATCCTTTTATAACAAGTTTTAAAGATATTCCATCTTTTAAAGATACATGGGGATCTAACCATGCTAATGCTTTAATTTCTCTATCTCAGGTTTCTGAAACAGCATGTATTTTATTAATTCCATTCTTTTTAAAGAGATTTGGAATTAAAAAAGTAATGCTAATGGCCATGTTTGCATGGGTTCTAAGGTTTGGGTTGTTTGGATTGGGAAATCCAGGTGGTGGTGTATGGATGTTTATCTTGTCTATGATAGTATATGGTATTGCATTTGATTTTTTCAATGTATCAGGTTCTCTTTTTGTAGATAAAGAAACAGATAAAAGTATACGATCAAGTGCACAGGGAGTATTTATGATGATGACAAATGGTTTTGGAGCAACAATTGGGATGCTTTTGGCACAGGAAGTTGTGAATCATTATGTATTTTCTCAAACAGACCCTTTGTTACAGCTTAAAGGTTGGGAAATGTCGTGGTATATTTTTGCAGGGTATGCTTTAGTAGTTGCAATATTATTTGCTTTTATTTTCAAGCATAAACATAACCCGGAAGATGTTTCATCAGTAAAGCATTAATTTAAGCTAACATTTATTAAAATATTAAATTGCATTTTTGAAAAAAGATGCAATTTTTTTATTCCCCAAGGAACCTTTTGATACCATAGAATCTTATGTCTGAAAAAGCAAGATTTATGAATAAGATCGGAGAGAATTAATCTGTCTTCAAAATAAAGCTTTGCTGAAGAATAATATGGACTTCCTGTTGGAATAGAATCGAAAATGTTAATTTTTAATTTGATAAAAAATAAATTATTTCTTTAATTAATAAATAAGAATACTAAGTTTTTTTTGTGACTAACAAACGTTTGTGCATGGATTGTGCATTTTTAGAACACATTCTTTAAAAGTGTGTTTTTTTTTGTATTTTGGCACTTTAGTAAATATGAAAAATATTCAGTTATTAGGATTACTATTAGTAATTGTAGGTAGCTTTTTACCCTTGGTACACGTGCCTGTCATTGGGAACTGGAACTATTGGAAGCTTGATCATTATCTGGCTATTGCATGCTGGATCTTTTCCGCTTGTGCAGTTTTTGGAATTGTAAATAACAGTGCTAAAATCGTTAGATTTTTTGGTATTCTGCTTATTCTTTTATTCGGATTTACCCTAGTTGCTGTAAAAATGCAGTCGCTTCAATACTTTAGCTTTTTACCATTCAAATCCTGGCAGGAAACTTTTGCAGGAATTGTTACATTGAAGTGGGGTTGGGCTGTAGAGTTTTTAGGCGCTTTTCTGATGGTTTTTGCCGGAGGAAATAAAAAAGTTAACAACAGAACACAAATATAAACATGAGCTTCTTAAAAATATTTTCAGCAGGTATTTTGTTGACAGCAGCGACACAGATTCATGCTCAGGCAACAGAACAGAAAAAACCGGATAATCCGCCTAAATGCGCGAATATAAAAGAAGGAAAGTTTACAAGACCCAATTACCCTGAAGCAATATGGTATATGACCATTAAAGATAATATTCAAACCGAATATTTCAATAATGGAAAAGACTATATCAAATCGACATTGGTTTTTGTGGATGACTGCAATTATAAAGCAATCGTGATGGAAAAATCCGATAAAAATGATCCCGCACAGATAGGAGATGTCTTCAATAATAAAATAGTAGCCACTCAGGATAATCTTCTGAAAGTGAATACCAAAATTGAAGGGACTCAGTTTGATCTGGTATACGTAAAAGTGAAATAAATTCTAACTATAAAAATGGAATCTTGATTCCGTTTTAGCTAAATAAAAATTATATACATGAAAGAAGTATTCATTGTTTCCGCAGTAAGAACACCTATGGGGAGTTTTATGGGAAGCTTATCAACAGTTCCGGCTACAAAACTGGGAGCAACTGCCGTAAAAGGAGCATTAGATAAAATTGGTTTAGATCCTAATCATGTTCAGGAAATCTATATGGGAAATGTTCTTCAGGCAGGAGAAGGCCAGGCGCCGGCTCGTCAGGTTGCTTTAGGAGCAGGTCTTTCAATCAATACACCTTCTACTACAGTAAATAAAGTTTGTGCTTCAGGAATGAAGGCTGTAACAATGGCGGCTCAGGCGATCAAAGCTGGTGATGCTGAAGTAATTGTTGCAGGAGGTATGGAGAATATGTCTTTAGTTCCTCATTATTACAATGCAAGAGTCGCTACAAAATTAGGCGATATCAAAATGCTTGACGGAATGGTACTTGACGGTCTTACAGACGTATACAACAAAGTACATATGGGAGTATGCGCAGAAAAATGTGCTGTAGACTATAATATTACAAGAGAAGATCAGGATAACTTCGCTGTAGAATCTTACAAAAGATCCGCAAAAGCTTGGAGTGAAGGTAAATTCAACGAAGAAATTGTACCGGTTTCTATTCCTCAGAGAAAAGGTGAACCTGTAATCTTTGCTGAAGATGAAGAATATAAAGCGGTAAACTTTGACAGAATTTCAACACTTCCTACCGTATTCAAAAAAGAAGAAGGAACAGTAACTGCAGCAAACGCATCTACATTGAATGACGGTGCTTCTGCATTAATCCTTGTTTCCAAAGAAAAAATGGAAGAGCTTGGACTGAAACCTCTTGCAAAAATCGTTTCTTACGCTGATGCAGCACACGAGCCTGAAAACTTTACAACTGCTCCGGCAAAAGCTTTACCTATCGCTCTTAAAAAAGCAGGATTAGAAGTTTCAGATATCGATTTCTTCGAATTCAACGAAGCGTTCTCAGTAGTAGGATTAGCTAACAACAAAATCTTAGGATTAGATGCTGCTAAAGTAAACGTAAACGGAGGTGCTGTGGCATTAGGACATCCACTGGGAAGTTCAGGTTCAAGAATCATCGTTACATTGATCAACGTATTGAAGCAAAATAATGCGAAATATGGAGCTGCTGCTATCTGTAATGGTGGTGGTGGTGCTTCTGCAATTGTGATTGAAAACTTATAGTTGACACATACAAACACATTGTGTGTTTAAAATATAAAAATCGGGGTCTTTGTACCCCGATTTTTTTGTTACAGAATAGAATAATACTATCTTTCGATCATATATTCAGATTGATCATATGAACCGTCAGCTCTTTACGAACACAGACGAAAGCATTGATTAATACCTTCTCACCTTTAAAAAGTATAAAATAAGATTAAAACTTTGCTGAATTATTTTAATACCCTACAATTATTATTTTCAAAATAACATTAAAAACCGTAGAATATTCAGTAGTTTTTCTATTTTTGTGCTACTAATATATATTTGAAATGTCTGAAACTGAGAATCGACAGCCTAAAAACATAAAGAATAATCCGAAAATTATGAAAGCCTGGGCTGTATATGACTGGGCAAATTCTGTTTATTCCCTGGTGATTACCTCTACCATTTTCCCCATTTATTACTCTATCCTGACCACCGCTTACGAGAAAAAAGAATATATAGCGGAAACAAAAACCTGGATTGATGTTCCGGTAAGGCATATGATCAAAATTTTTGGCGAAGAATACCAGCCGGATGCCGTGTATGGATATTCCCTTACCATATCATTCTTTGTTGTGGTATTACTGTCTCCATTTTTATCTTCATTAGCAGATACCATCGGAAACAAAAAATCTTTCCTGCAGTTTTTCTGCTATCTTGGCGCAACCTCTTGTATGGGATTAGCCATGTTTACGGGGATGCATAATGTATTTCTGGGGCTTTTATTCAGTATTACGGCCAGTGTCGGTTTCTGGGGAAGTTTAGTGTTTTATAACTCTTTCCTTCCGGATATTGCCACACCTGACAGACAGGATGCACTTTCTGCAAGAGGATATGTTTATGGATATATTGGTTCCGTAGTTTTAGTGGTTATCTGTTTGGTATTGATTCAGGTTTTTGCCAAAGGAGCAGCTCAGCAGCTACTGTTTACAAGAATCAGCTTCCTTTTAACAGGAGCATGGTGGTTCGGGTTTTCTCAATATACATTCAAACATCTTCCTCAATTTGGGGATGTGAAAGATAAACTTCCTAAAGATTTAGTATTACTGAACTATAAGAATATCTTCAAAAAACATGAAGAGCAGGGTGGCTTCTTTGAGGTATTTAAAGATAACCTGAGCTTCTATAAAGATATTGCAAAAGAAAGTTTTCACGAACTGTTTAAAGTAGGAGGAGAGCTTTTCAAAGATCGAAATCTGAAATTCTTCCTTTCGAGTTTCTTCTTTTACAGTGTAGGAATGCAGACTATTTTCCTGATGGCTACATTATTTGGAAAGAGTGAAATTAATCTTGCTCAGGATAAACTGATCGGAACTCTTTTAGTGATTCAGATTGAAGCCATCATTGGTGCGGTTATTTTCTCCCGATTATCAAAGAGAATTGGGAACAGAAATGTTATTTCAATTGCGATCATCCTTTGGATTGTAGCTTGTCTTTGGGCTTATTTCCTGAACAAAGAAAATCCTACAGTAGAATATCAGTTTTATGGCGTAGCAGCTGTAGTAGGTTTAGTAATGGGTGGTCTTCAGGCAATGTCAAGATCAACCTATTCAAAACTACTTCCTGAAAACTCAATGGAAAACACTACTTACTTCAGTTTCTATGATGTTTTGGAGAAAATTGCCATCATTATCGGAACATTTATCTTTGCTACATTGATTGAACATTTCAATAATATGCGTATTGCAGCCTTATCAATGACCATATTTTTTGGAGCAGGATTAATTTTAATACGATTCCTGAACGTTAAAATGAGAAAAGACAGAGAAACATTATAAAATTAAAAGACGTTATTTTTAACGTCTTTTTTTTATCAAGGTAATTCATTGAATTTTATCTATGAAATTATATTTATTTACCATATTTTTTTCGTATTTTTAATAGAAGAACTGAAGAAAGTAAAATAGAAGACAATTCGGCCTGAGTTTTGCTTATATTCAGCGGAATAATTTTTAACTTTGCAAAAAGATTTATTGTCAATATGACCAACCCTTTATTTTATGCAAAAATAATCCTGTTTGGAGAATATGGAATGATTGAAGATTCCCAGGGGCTTGTAGTACCATACAGCTTCTATAAAGGAACTTTGAAATTTTCAGATTTGAGTTCTGAATTTGAACTTAATTCCAACAGACATCTGCAGAAATATTCTGAATTTCTTACAGCACTTGATCTTTCCGACGATTTTAAGTTGGATATTGAGAGCTTCAAAAATGATATTTCAAACGGACTTTTCTTTGATTCCAATATTCCTCAGGGATATGGAGTGGGAAGTTCCGGGGCTTTGGTAGCTGCTATTTTTGAAAAATATTCAATCAGCAAACTGAACCCTGAAAACATTTCAAAAGATAATCTTAAAAAATTAAAAGCTGTTTTTGGTGAAATGGAAAGCTATTTCCATGGAAAAAGTTCAGGAATGGATCCGCTGATCTGTTATATGAATCTGCCAATCCTTATCGAAAATAAAGAAAATTTAGACAGGGTAGATATTCCGGAAGGTGAAGAAGGAAAAGGAGCTATTTTCCTGATTGATTCCGGAATGACTGGTGAAACAGGACCTATGATCCAGATTTTCTTCGAAAAAATGAAAACAGAAGGTTTCCGTAAAACCCTGAAAGAAGAATTCATCCGTTATAACAACGCATGTATCGAATCTTTCCTTAAAAAAGACATGAACCCATTCTTCAGAAATCTTAAAAAGCTTTCTCACTGGGCTTATGAACATTTCCGCCCTATGATTCCTGAAAGTATTTTTAATATCTGGAAAAAAGGACTGGATTCTAACGCTTATTATCTGAAACTGTGCGGTAGCGGTGGAGGCGGCTATATCTTAGGATTTACCAAAGATTATGCAAAAGCAGAAAAAATGCTTGATGGCTTCCAAAAAGAAGTGATTTACAGATTTTAAATAGATTGGAATGAATTCTGAAAAAGAACCTTTCCAATCTAAAAACTATCTCTCAAAATCTCTATTTTACAGATTTTCACAATTCGTGGGCTTTCTCCTCGGAGCACGTTTTTTTGTAGCTGCTCTGTTGACATTTGCGCTCTATGTTTCTACTTTTTTCCTGTTCAATCAGGACGAATCTTTCAGAAAATTTGTATTTGATTTTAAAGTTCACGGTATTATTTTTTGTACCGTCCTTACGATTCTGGCGGGTGGTATTATCAACCAATTCTACGATCTGGAGAAAGATCATGTAGTAAAACCCTTCAGAACAAGAGTTCAGAGCTTCATCAAACAGAAATATTTTCTCTATGCTTATCTGGCGCTCAGTGCTATTTCTTTAGGGGTAGCCTGGATGATTTCTCACAATGTATTTGTTTTTTTTGTGGTCTATCAGTTCTTTATGTGGTTTTACAGCCATAAACTGAGCAGAATACTGATCCTGAACAATCTTACTTTTGTCAGTCTCACTTTGTATCCGTTCTTTGGAATGATGGTGTATTACGAAACCTTTTCCAAAAAGGTTTTCCTGATGGCTGTTTTTCTGTTTCTTATTCTGTTGTGTATTGATATTGTGAAAGATACTCTTACCAGAAGTGTGGATAAAACATTTGGATACACCACAATTCCCAATTATTTTAAAAGCAGAAATACAAAAATTTTTCTGACTTCTTTACTGATAGTTACCATGTTAGTTTCAATGAAGATTATTACAAAAACCGGCATCACCGGATTCATGGCCTATTATTTTGCCGGAGGGCTTTTTGTTATGATCGTATGCATTTATCTCTTATTAAACGCTTCCCGAAGAAGTAACTTCTTTACATTGAATATATTACGATTCTGGGTTTTCGTTGGAATCATTGCGATGCTTTTAAATGGAATAGAGCATAAATTGTAAAAAAATTCTTTAAATAAACTGAGGTTATTATTACCTTTGCATAACTAAATTTAATAAATAGGAATGCCCATTTTTAATGATACTAAAATTGCATTTGCAGACAAGTCTGATGCACAATTGAGAAAGGCTTACTGGATGTTTAAAATGATTGAACAGCCCGCTCTTACAAGCCTTGGAACATCTGTTCTGAATTTCACAGTACACAATAATTTTCCTTTCGTAACCGGAATTGTAAAAAATACTTTATTTGCGCAGTTCTGTGGTGGTGAAACCCGTGAAGAAAGTATGAAAGTTGTCAAGCAGCTATTCAAAAGAGGAGTTGGAAGTATTTTCGATTACTCCATTGAAGGGAAGGAAGATGAGGAAACTTTTGATGCGGTTTGCAAAGAAATTAAGGATATTGTAAGATTCTCAGTAGGAAATCCGGCGATTCCTTTTATTGTATTTAAGCCTACCGCTTTCGGAAGAATTGATCTTTATGAAGCTGTTGGAAAAGGAGCAGAGCTTACTACCAGCCAGAAAGAAGAATGGGAAAGAGTGGTAAAAAGATTTGATGAAGTATGCAGTCTTTGCCACGAACATGATAAAAAAGTAATGGTAGATGCTGAAGAAACCTGGATGCAGGATGCAGCAGACCATCTTTGTGAAGAGATGATGGAGAAATATAACCAGCAGAAACCTATCGTTTGGAATACCATCCAGATGTACAGAACCGGAAGACTGGAGTATATGGAAGCCAACCTTCAAAGAGCAAGAGAGAAGAATTACTTCATTGGTTACAAGATCGTTCGTGGCGCTTATATGGAAAAAGAAAGAGCCAGAGCTGCAGAAAAAGGATATGCAGATCCTATTCAGCCAACCAAAGAGGCTTCAGATAAAAATTATAATGCAGGAATTGATTTTGTGATGGATCATTTGGATAAAGTTTCAGCATTCTTTGGAACCCATAATGAAATCTCTTCTGAGCTGATTATGGATAAGATGAAAGCAAAATCTCTGGAAAGTAGTAATCCACACGTTTATTTCGGACAGCTTTACGGAATGAGTGATAATATCACCTTCTATTTGTCTGATAAAGGCTATAATGTGGCTAAATATCTTCCATACGGACCTGTAAAGGATGTTGTGCCTTATTTGACGAGAAGAGCCCAGGAAAACACCTCTGTAGCCGGACAAACCGGAAGAGAGCTTGGACTGATCAAAAAAGAACTTGAAAGAAGAAAGAAATAATAATATTGTTCTCAATATATCTATTACTAGACCTGCAATTGTGTGGGTCTTTTTTATTGGAACGAAGCGACTTGAGAAATATGATAATTAATAATAATCGAAACAATTGTTAGTTGTTGTGATTATATAGTAAAATAATTTTATTTTTATTGCTGATTTGATTTTAAATAATTATATTTGATAGAGCCATAAAAAACTAATGCAAAAAAAATATTTTCAATTACTGTTATAATTCTGTCTTAGAATAGAATCTCAACCATATAATAATCCAGTACTATTACCCTTTTAAATAGCCCAAATTATAAAAACTATAATTATAGGAACAGATGATCATAAAAAAGAAAAACTCTATCAGCTGCTATCCTGTAAAAATTTTAAAAATAAAATAAAGCAATAGCTTTAGTTTTCTTCTTCAAATATTTTTTAACCTGATCATTTTCTTTGATCAGGTTTTTTTAAGGCTCAAAACTTTCGAATTTTCCGTTTTCATAGAAGAGAACGATACGTTTTATTTTACTTTGCTGATTACCAAATAGTTGTCCTAGAATATGATCGCCGGAATTTTCTAATCGCTGAGAATCCGATATTTTTTCCGGGGCCTTATCTTGGGCTGTTATAAACGATTCTCCAGAACTTGATGTTGGAGCTTCCGCTTCATCACTTCCGAATTCATCATCATCATTCATCATTGTAAAAAGGTCGGGTAGTGGAGTTGTCTTTATTTTTTCCTCTTCGGCATGCTCTTCATTAATTTCTGATTCGGGTAGCTGGGATTTCAACATTTCACCTTCACCGGTAACCAGCCAGTCCCAAAGAAGTTCCGGGAAACGGGATTTTATTTTTATGATAAATTCAAGAGACGGTTTGTTTCTTCCTGATGTGATATGTGAAATAGACGAACGCTGCACATCAATCTCATCTGCAAACTCAGAAGGAGTAAGACGAGAATACTCTATAATTTTGGAAATTCTTTCATTTAAACTCATAAAAATAAGTCATTAATTATTTTACAAATGTAATATATATAATTTACAAATGCAAAACACAAATGTAAATAATCGAAGATATTCTTTGTATACATTTGTAACTTTATTTTAATCATTTTAAAATCAAATATTTATATCTAAATTACAATTGTATTTGCCTATTATACTAATCTACAATGAGCGATTTCAGCTCGCAGCATATATATCTAATATGACTCTTATTTTTCTAAAATATTGATTTAAGAATGTAAATTCTCACCCTTGATGGGGTCATTTTGTCCATTAAATATCTTTAAAAACAGAATATACATTATTAAACACCTTAAATCATTTTCAGAAATAGAAATATCGATAAATACCTCATATAACGCATACAAAAGCACTTTTAACAAAGTTACATTGGTAAATTACCGATGTCAATACCCCATTTTAAGCCCATATTTGGCTAAATTGAAGTAAAAATAGGGTTCCTGTTAAACAACTCATTTTATTAAAGATTAAAACTCTTAAAAAAAGTGTTATTTGAATAATTTTCAGAGATTCATTTGGTTTTTTACTCGTTTTACATATGTATACATTGTTAAAAAACAAGGTTATCCACAATTTATATGTTTAATAAAATAGCTCTCAAATAGTAAAAATAGCCTTTTTATACACTTAAAGCACTGTTACAAATACAATTGAAGTAAGTTTAGTAAAGTGCTGAATTTTAGATAATTAAATATATTCAATTTAATTATTCGCAATCCACAATTTTATCCACAGACAATTTGTCTTGCGGTACTGTTTAATAATGTTACAAGTGTTAACTTGTTTTTAGAACTCAAAAATTTATTGATTTAAACCTTGTAAACAATTTTCAAAACAGATGTCAAATGTAAATTTGTTAATTTTACCAATATTTACAAATGTTAATTTAAGTTTTTGGCTAAAAATGGCTAAATTTGATTCTTGTAAACTATTCCTACAATGAATTTTGAACAGATCTATTCTCAAAACCCCGATTTCTCAAATCGCTATATTTCCCCTGAAAAATTATTTTCTTATCTACAGACCAATCTCAGCGATTATATTCAGGAGATCGGAACATCCTATTTAGATAAACCTATTTATCAGTTAAGCATCGGAACCGGAAACATTCAGGTATTGGCCTGGTCACAAATGCACGGAAATGAATCTAATGCTACTCATGCAATGCTTGACCTTTTAGTAAGTCTTGATAAAGCTCCGGAACTGAAAGAGGATTTGTTCAGTAAAATAAAACTTGATTTTATATTCATGCTGAATCCGGACGGATCTGAAAGATGGACCAGACTGAATGCTGCAGATATAGACCTGAACAGGGATTTTCATAACGAAGCCAGTAAGGAGATTAAATTCCTGAAGAAAGCAGCTGCTTCCAAAAAGTATGATTATGCTTTAAACCTTCATGAGCAGAGAACCATATTTACTACAGATGGAATTCATCCTGCTACACTTTCCTTTTTGGCACCTTCTGAAAACGTAGAACGTACGGTTACCGTAAACAGAAAAAAATGTATGGCAGTCATTGGAAGTGTATACAACCATTTAAAAGAAATGATTCCCAACCAGATCGGAAGATATTCTGACGAATTTTATCCGACTTCTACCGGAGATAACTTTATCAAAGCAGGAATGCCAACCATCTTATTCGAAGGTGGACACTTTGTAGAAGATTATACGAGAACAGGAACAAGAAAATATTATACAATTGCTCTTTATTATGCATTAAAAGCAATCAGTGAACTGAACTCTGATATTGCGGGATGGGAAACTTATCTTGAAATTCCTGAGAACCAGGAAACGCATTATGATATTATTTACAGAAATGTAAAGCTGAATACAGAGCATGAATGTATCCTGGATATTGCAGTTCAGTATAGAGAGATCAAAGAAGAAGGGAAAAATGAAATCTCTTTTATTCCTTTTGTAATGGAAGCTGGGGATGTAAAACAAAAGAAGGGCTGGCTGGAAATAGACTGTACCGGAAAGAAATTTATTTCTGCAACTAAATATCCTAAACTGGATGCTGTGGTAGAATTTAAAATTGAAGATTAAAACAATGATATAAAGATAATCTCCGTTATTAAATTAATAAGGATTATTATGATAAAAAATTTTCTGACCTTAATTTTATTGATAAGTATGGGACTGCCTTTGATGGCACAAAATCAATCTGCCATTCCCTATAAAGCAAATGATAGTGTAATGGTAACCGTAATCCTCCGCCACATGCAGGAAAATCCTGTGGACTCAATTCAGGCAAGAGTGATGAAGCAAAAATTTTATCAGAAGCTCAATAAAAGTCACACCCGTATTGTATCCTGGAATGTTGTGATGGGAATAGGGCAGATTATTACTTTAAGATTTAAACCTGAATACACAAGAGAAGTGAATCAGGTTTTTGAAAGCGGAGCTTGGGGTGGATTCAAGACTGAGTTTTATCCATCGTATGATTTTCTACCTGTTTATCCGGTAATGTTAGAAAAAGAAAAGAAACTGAGTAAATAATAGGATCAGTTAATATCACCTTATAAAAAATTCGGCAGGCCTAAAGGCCTGCCGAATTTGTATTTTTATATCTGATTTCAGAATTTGAGCTAGTAAAATAAAATTCATATTCAATATAAATGGGCTTTAGCCCATTTATTTTAAATAAATATTCATCCGGCTTTATCCAAAACCTAACCTTAGCAATAAATTTTATTCAATAATTAAAGATTACTTAACCACTTTAATTCCATTCGCTACAAATCTGATCTCTTCTTTAGGCTGAGTGATAGCGTCAATTTCAGACTGAGGCTGTTTAGCATCTTCTGCATAATGTTTCTGCTCATTTACAGAAATCACTTTTCTTTCTGCATTGCCATCCAATACTACATTTTTTCCTTTTAACGCTGTAGGTACGAAGAAAGCGTAGTCTTTCATTTTTACAAAAAACTTAGAATTATCTTCTGTCTGGATGGTAAGCCAGCAACCTTTTTTGTCACATACGTCAGTTACTTTTCCTTTAATGGATACATTCTCAACCTTTTTGTTGTCTTTTTTAAGCTGCTTATTCAATTTATCTACGGTGATCGCTTTGGATTCAGCAGATGAAGTTACCTGACTTCCATAAGTATCACCTACCAAAGCTTTCCCTTCTGGTGGTCCGGATTGAGCAAATGCTGATGAAGAACCTGCTAAAACGGCAGCAAATAATAAAACTTTAAATTTCATGTTTAATATTTTTCTCAAAAATACTAATTAAAATTGAATCATAAAGGAATAAAAAATGACAAAAAACAGGTGTTTTGATGAATTTTCAACAAAATTGAAAATCAAAGACAGATTTGATTATATTTGACCCCTATACTTGACTATGCAAAAAAAACTGAAACTATGGGATGCCATCATGCTTGTGATGGGATCTATGATCGGAAGCGGGATCTTTATTGTAAGTGCTGACATGATGCGAAACCTGGGGTCAGGATACTGGCTCATTGTGGTGTGGGTCATCACAGGAATAATGACAGTAGCCGCAGCTATAAGCTATGGAGAACTGTCTGCACTGTTTCCGAAAGCCGGAGGCCAATATACTTACCTGAAAGAGATCTTTGGTAAAAGAATGGGTTTCCTTTACGGATGGGGATTGTTTACCGTAATACAAACCGGAACAATTGCAGCCGTAGCAATGGCTTTTGGTAAATTTACAGCGTATTTGATTCCCTCATTAAACGATGCAGCACCTATCTTCCAAAGTGGTGAATTTAAAATTACATGGATACAGATTCTGGCCATTGCTGTCATTATTTTACTTACTTATATCAACACCAGAGGAGTAGAGAGTGGGAAAATTCTTCAGAATATCTTTACCGGTTCCAAAATTATTGCATTATTAGGTTTGATTGCTGCCGGTTTTATATTGGTAGACGTTTCTCATTTAACAGAAAACTTCAGCTGGGGAACAGATTCTTTCAATAATCTTAAAAAAGATTTGAGTGGTAATTTCCTTAAAGAAGGTTGGGAACCCATTGGGGGAATGACTCTTTTAGGCGGAATTGCTGCTGCAATGGTGGGTTCTGTTTTCAGTTCCGTTGCCTGGGAAAGTGTAACATTTGTTTCCGGGGAGATTGAAAATCCTAAAAAGAATGTAGTAAAGTCTATGATTTACGGTACTTCTGCTGTAATGATCCTTTATATCGCGGTGAACTATGTCTACTTAAATGCACTGGACAGAGACGGGATTGCATTTGCAGCCAATGATAGAGTCGCGGTAGCAGCATCTCAGAATATTTTTGGAAGTGCAGGAACTATCATCATTGCTTTATTAGTTATGATTTCAACGTTCGGTTGTAATAACGGATTGATTCTGGCAGGAGCAAGAGTTTTTCAGACGATGGCAAAAGACGGAATGTTCTTTAAATCAGCAGAAAAAAATAATAAAAATGAAGTTCCCGAAAATGCCTTATGGATGCAGGGAGTTTGGGCTTCCATTTTGTGTTTGAGCGGGCAGTACGGAAATTTATTGGATATGATCTCTTTCGTGATTGTTCTGTTCTATATGATTACGGTTTTTGGAGTTATTTATTTAAGAATGAAACAGCCGGAACTGGAAAGACCTTATAAGACATGGCTTTATCCGGTAACACCTGTTATTTATCTTATCATCGGTACCTGTTTCTGTATTCTGTTGCTTATTTACAAACAGCAGTATACCTGGCCTGGTTTTGTTTTGGTATTGCTGGGACTTCCCGTGTACTATTTTATCAACCGAAAAAAAGCAAATGCTTAAAATAACATAAAAATATAACAGATTAAAGGGCTTTCAATTCAGTTTGAAGGCCCTTATTTTTGAATAATATTTTAAAGTATACCATTATTATTTGTCGAAAATGTGTAATTTGGTATTTCGTTTTTAAAACAGGACCATGAAGTAAAAACAATAAGCTATGGATACACCAAATTACAGAATGCCTTTCGTACCGTCTACTTTAATGACCGAAGGCGGAAGTATCGATACCTGCGATATGGGAGAAAGTATTGCCCACAATATTATGCTGCTGATCACCACCAAAAAAGGGGAGAACAGATATGATGAAAACTATGGAAACGATGTCTGGAACCTTGAATTCGATAATGGAGTTACAAGTGCCATCTGGGAAAGCGTTTTTATCAAAAGCTTAAGGAGACAGATTCATGAATATGAACCAAGAATCGTAAACCCGCAGATTGATGCTCATATACAATTCGTAGAGCACAGTTATGATACTAAAGAACACACCGAAATTAAAAAGAAAGTAAGAATTGCCATCAATGCAAAAATGGAAGAAACAGGAGAACGTTTTAGTTTTTCCACAGAATTGTTTCTAAGCCCGATGTCTATTGATTAATATTTTTAACAGCGAAAGAAAATTATGAATTTAGATCAGAATATTTATTCCAAAGAATCTGTAAAAGCAAGAATGCTGCAGAATGCAACAAAGGTATGGGGATTGAGAAGTCCGCAGTCTTTAGATCCTTTTGTAAAACTGTTGATAGACGCATTCAGTACAGAAGTTTTCAAAGCGAATAATGAAATACAGACGGTAAATGCCCGTATATTGGAAAAACTGGCAAAATTACTTACACCGTCCATTTATACACATCCTATTCCGGCTCATTCCGTAGCTTTTACACAGCCTTATGAGTCTTCTGAGATTTTATTGGAACACACGGAATTTTTCTTCCGTAAACAGATGACTTCCACTGTAAAATCAGAATCAGACAAGCAACTGAACATTCCTTTTACTCCGGTAGGAAATGTAAGAATCAATAAAGTTCATACTTCTATCATGTTTGTAGGAAATACCTGTTACAGCATCGATGACAGATTCAATAAAATTCCTATTGCAAGATTCCAGGGGAAACCTGAAGATTACAGGAAAATTACAATCGGAGTAGATGTAAGCAAATATGTAAGTGAAAATTTTCCGAAATATCTGAGCATATTCTGCTCCAATCCTGCTTTTGAGCACCTTGATTTCGTATACAAATTATTGCCTTATATCTCGGTATCAAGTAATGGCAATCCTCTGTTTGTAAGAGAAGGATTAAGTTATCTTACAGAAAGTCAGAATGATGGTTATGAACAGATGTTCAAAGAACAATCCATCAGAAATAAGGTGATTGAGGATATTAAAAGTATCTATCGCCATAAATTTATTGAAGTAACAGGAATCTCTCAAAGTCTGTTCTCAGAACCGGGGCAGCTTCCACAGAATCTTGATTTCCTTGCAGGAAAAGAAGAAATTTCTAAATTCCTGGACAATAAAAGTTATCTGTGGCTTACTTTTGAGTTTCCGCCACAATTTTCAGCAGAAATCCTGGATAATTTTTCCTTTGTTCTGAATGCTTTTCCGGTATACAACAGAGGCTGGAAAAAAACAGAGTACAGCCTGGATATTATGGGGAATAATATTCCTTTGGTAACAGACGAAGGAGAGCATTTCCTTTATGTAGATGAGGTACAGGATGGTGACGGAAGAAAATATACGGAAATTCCTTTCACTCCTGCTGATGATCTTAAAAAAGGTTTATATACCGTAAGAAAAGGAGGAATGGAACGCTTCACAAGCAGAAATGCAGTCGATATGATTGCCAATGTTCTGGAACTGACCAGAGACGAAATTGCTGCATTTTCCCTTTTGAACAGAGATAATGTAAAAGGAGTTCTCAGCGAAATGTCTGATAAAATGAAAACCATGGTACAGAAAGTAAACAATGCCAAAAGGAATATCAGACAGGAACTGAATTATGTAATCATGGAACCTGTAGAAAAAACAGATCATACTTACGCTTCTTTCTGGGTAACACATTGTACGCTGGCCAATCATATGCGACCAGGAACAGAACTTTCCAATCAGCTGAAATCTCAGACTGTGGTATTACTTACCGAAACATTAGGTGGAGCAGAAGAGCAGAAAGGGACGGACAGTATTCAGGCTTATAAATACGCTTTGACAACCAGAGATAAGATCATTTCTTTGGAAGACGTTAAAAATTATTGCCGTATGATTCTGAAAGATGAGGTAAGAGAAGTAAGAGTAAGAAGAGGAACAATGATCAGCAACAAACCGAAAGAAGGATTTGTAAGAACTGTTGAGGTAGAAATTGTTCCGCAGAATTATTCTTTTTACGGAAGAGCCTATTGGGAAAATATGGCCAATATCATCAGAAATCAGATCATTTCCAAAGCCATAGACGGAATTGAGTATATTGTAAGAATTACCAACGAAGATGTCGATTTCCAGGATATGTAATTCCTTAAAAAATAAATAAGTTTAAAATATAAATGCCGTACCCACTACGGCATTTTTAATGTAGGAGTTGTTTAAACTTATCAAAAAATATTGGGTATTTCTTAAACCATTAAGAAGGATTTAAGCAGTAAAGCATACTTAAGTTGATAAATCATTCTGATTTTTAAGCTTAAAGCAAAGCTCATCTTAATACTCTAAACACCTTAATGCAATCTTAATGTTTCAAAAAAGTTTAAACAAATTCGTAATAATCAGAATCACAATTCAATGAAAAAAATATCACTTCTAATACTGCTTCTCCTTTTTACAAGCCATTTAAAAAGCCAGACTATTAAGGATCTGAGAAATAAAATCACTCAGATTATTGCTACAAAAAATGCCACCGTTGGAATATCTTTAAAAGGAATAGAAGACAAAGATACACTTAGCATCAATGGAAATAAAGAAACTCCAATGATGAGTGTTTTCAAATTTCATATTGCATTGGCCGTTTTGAACCAGGTTGATAAAGGAAAATTAAAGCTGGATCAAAAATTCTTCATCAAAAAAGAAGACCTGTTACCCGAAACCTGGAGTCCGATCCGGGAAGAATATCCTCAAGGAAATATGTATCTTACATTAGACCAATTAATAAGATATACGGTTTTCCATAGTGATAACAACGGCCGTGATATTTTATTGAATATACTTGGTGGAACAGAAACAGTACAGAAATTCATCAATCAGCAAGGAATCAAAGATTTTACTATAAAAGTCAATGAGAAGGAAATGTCCTCGTTTGAAAAGTGCTATCTGAACACCACAACACCTTTAGCAACTACAGAACTTTTGGAAAAATTCTATAAAGGAAAGGTATTGAAAAAAGAAACTACAAAATACCTGTATCAGGTGATGGTAGAAACTTCAAGAGGACTTACATGGATGAAAGCAGGATTGCCTGTAGGGACAGAGTTGGCTCACCGAACAGGAATTTCCGGAAGAAATGAAAATAATCTACGTGCAGCCATGAACGATGTAGGAATCATAAAGCTCCCCAATGGAAAACATGTGATTTTATCCATTTATCTTAAAAATATTAAAGAAGAAATGGCAGATACGGAAAAAATTATCTCAGATATCACTCGTGCGGTCTGGGAATACTATACGCACAAATAAAAATGTGTAATTGAATTATGAATTATGAATTATGAATTATGAATTATGAATTATGAATTATGAATTATGAATTATGAATTATGAATTATTCTTTTTCTAAATCTCAATATATTTTATCATATCAATAGGAACGGGCTTTAGCCCGTTTTTTAATAAATAATACCCTCCATTGGCTTCAGCCAAAACATAATGATCTGAAAAATACGAAATCATTCCGAAAAAATTCAATAACAACGGGTTCAATGCGTTAACAAAACCTAAGAATTTTTTATGAAACTTTTATCCCTTTTATATTCAAAAAAAGTCTATAAAATTTCGTATTTTTGCACGTTGTGATTTTCAGGCAAAGTCACTCCAAATTATGAGCAAATCAACAGAATATATAGAAGTTTACGGAGCACGTGAACACAACCTGAAAAATATTAATGTAAAAATTCCACGTAATGAATTGGTCGTGATTACCGGCCTTTCCGGAAGTGGAAAATCGTCATTGGCTTTCGATACTATTTTTGCGGAAGGCCAGCGTCGTTATATCGAAACATTCTCTGCCTATGCCCGTCAGTTTCTAGGTGGTTTGGAGCGTCCGGATGTAGATAAAATTGAAGGACTTTCTCCGGTTATTGCTATCGAGCAGAAAACAACCAATAAAAATCCACGTTCTACTGTCGGAACCGTTACTGAACTGTACGACTTTCTTCGTCTTTTGTATGCCAGAGTTTCGGATGCTTACTCTTTGTCCACAGGACAGAAGTTAGTAAGCTATACCGAAGATCAGATCCTTGAAACCATCAAAGAAAACTATAAAAAAGAGAAAATCATGCTTTTGGCGCCAGTGGTGCGTTCCAGAAAAGGACATTATCATGAACTCTTTGTTCAGATGGCTAAAAAAGGCTATGGACAGGCAAGAATTGATGGCGAGCTGCAGGATATTGAATATGATTTAAAACTTGACCGTTATAAAACCCACGACATCGACATTGTGATCGACCGTTGGATTATCGGGGAGAATGCTTCAGAAGGAAGAATGGAGAAATCATTGCGTACAGCAATGGAAATGGGAGAAGGCATTATCGGAATTCAGAAACTGGGAAGTACAGATATCGAATACTTTTCCAAAAACCTCATGGATGCTGAAACCGGACACTCTCTGGCGCTACCTGAACCCAATACTTTCTCATTCAACTCTCCAAAAGGAAGCTGTCCGAATTGTAAAGGTCTTGGAACCATTAAAAAGATCAATACCGATTATTTCATCGATAATCCAAAGTTATCAATCAATCAGGGAGGATTATTGCCATTGGAAGATATCAAATCGAACAAATGGATTCTGTCACAGATTAAAAATATTCTTGAGATCTTTGGATTGGGATTAACAACTCCTTTGCAGGATATTCCGGAAGAGGCATTGGATTATATCTATAACGGATGTCATAAAGAATTCAATAAAGACCTGAAATATGCAGGAATTACCAAGAAAATAAAGATTGGTTTCGATGGTTTGATTGCTTTCATGGAAGAAATTATTGATGAAAGAGAATCTTATGAAGCCATTTTACTGGAAAGACATTTCACCACAGAAGAAATCTGCCCGGAATGTCATGGAACCCGTCTTCAGCCTTCAAGTTTAAGTTTTAAAATTGACGGGAAGAATATCGCTGAGGTTAATGGTTTAAGCTTAGCAGATTTAAAAGACTGGTTAGCTGACGTTAAAGATAAATTTTCAGAAAAAAATAAAATCATTGCTTACGAGATCTTAAAAGAAATCGAAACCAGACTTCAGTTCCTGCTGGATGTTGGATTAGATTATTTAAGTCTGAGCAGAAGTTCAAAAACCCTTTCTGGAGGAGAATCACAAAGAATTCGTCTGGCAACGCAGATCGGTTCGCAATTGGTCAATGTATTGTATATTCTTGATGAACCAAGTATCGGGCTTCACCAGAGAGATAACGAAAGACTGATCCATTCTCTGAAAAACCTGAGAGACATTGGAAACTCTGTTTTGGTGGTAGAGCATGATAAAGATATGATTCTTGAAGCCGATGAGGTGCTGGATATTGGTCCGAGAGCAGGAAAATTCGGTGGAGAAATCCTTTGGCAGGGAAAACCAAAAGACCTGTTGAAAGCAGATACCATCACTGCTCAATACATCAATGGAAAAAGAAAAATTGCAATTCCTGAAGAAAGAAGAGCAGGAAGCGGTAAAAATATTGTTTTAAAAGGAGCTACAGGGAACAATCTTAAAAATGTAACCCTTGATATTCCTCTTGGAAAACTGGTTGTAGTAACCGGAATTTCAGGAAGCGGAAAATCTTCATTGATTAACGGAACATTGTATCCGATCCTTAATAAACATTTCTACAGAGCGGTTCAGGAGCCGTTACCGTACAAAAAAATTGAAGGGTTAGATAATATTGATAAAATTGTAGATGTAGATCAGACTCCAATCGGAAGAACGCCACGTTCAAATCCTGCTACCTATACCGGAATGTTTACTGATATCAGAAACCTTTTTGCAGAACTGCCGGAAAGTAAAATCCGTGGGTACAAGCCTGGAAGATTCTCTTTCAATGTAAAAGGTGGAAGATGCGAAACCTGTCAGGGTGGAGGATTGAAAGTGATCGAAATGAATTTCCTTCCGGATGTATACGTACACTGCGAAACCTGTAACGGGAAACGTTTCAACAGAGAAACCCTGGAAGTTCGTTACAAAGGAAAATCAATTTCTGATGTTCTGGATATGACGATTGATGAAGCGGTAGATTTCTTCCAGCCGATTCCTAAGATTTTTGCAAAAGTGAAAACATTACAGGATGTAGGTTTAGGATATATTACCCTGGGGCAGCAATCAACAACCCTTTCAGGGGGTGAAGCGCAACGTATCAAGTTAGCAACCGAACTGGCGAAAAGACAAACCGGAAACACCCTTTATATCCTTGATGAACCCACTACAGGATTGCATTTTGAAGATGTGAAAATCCTGATGGATGCTATCAATCAATTGGTAGAACTTGGAAACTCATTCATCATCATCGAACATAATATGGATGTCATCAAATTAGCAGACCATATTATCGATGTAGGACCGGAAGGAGGAAAGTATGGCGGACAGATCGTTGCACAAGGAACTCCTGAAGAAATTGTGAAGTCTAAGAAGAGTTTGACTGGGAAGTTTTTGAAGAGAGAACTGGAGTAGATATCAGAATAAAATCGAGATAATTATTGGCTAAACTTAAATAGTTTAGCCTTTTTTATGCTTAAAATAACCCTCCAATATTAAATTTTCAATTATTTTTAAAATTTATCACACTGATAATCAATTAATTATGTTTTAATGTTAACTCAATGTTAATTGAATGTAAAATTAATATGAATTATTTTTAATAACTTTGGTTAAGAGATACAAAAATAGGTTAGTATAACATTTAAAATCAGTTAGTTATGAAAAATAGAATTCAAATAGTAATGGCTTCACTTTTCGTTTGCGGATTTGCTACTGTTTTGAACACTGCTAAAGCTCAAACTACAGATCATAATACCATTCAGGAAATTCAACTGAGCAGAAGTGAAACGTTTAACGATATCAGAAATAAATTAGAAGCCAATTTTGACCTTACCAACCCGGATTACAAGCAGGGAACCGTAAACTCAGTGGTGAAATTTGATATTGCCAAAAACGGAAAAATTGTAAATGTTCACTCCAGTGGAGACTGTAAGACCGTAAGCAAAGAAATTGAAACGGTATTAAGTGATCTTGACTACAAGGTAGACCGCAAAAAACTAACTGATAATATGGTTGCCTATACTTACGTAATGCCTGTGACAGTAGAGATCCACAGCAGATAGTATTCATAGCATATTATTCAATTATGTGTGAATAATGAAAACTTATCAGATTAAATTGTAATAAACAATAAACCGTAAAGTTTTAGTTTTGGGCTACCATAAAATTAAAACTATATGAAAAATTTAAAAAAGCTGACAAAATCAGATTTGAAGTCAGTGTACGGAGGAGCACCTGTAAAATATTGTACATTTTGCGAATGGGCAAATAAAGTAATTTGCAGCGAAGTTCCAATCGTTCAATGCCCTTAAAAAAAATAAAGCCGCTTTTATAAGCGGCTTTTCTATTATTTTGTACTTTCAACAAATTCTGTTAATCTTGCTTTAAGGTCTTTAGAATTTCCTATTTTATCAAAAGTAACATTATCTACTCTCCATCCTTTTTCTGTATGAATCAGATGTACTGTATCCATCCAGGTTTCTTTAGGTGAACCCATATCATATTCAAAGGATACCAATGCTTCAGCGGTTTTATCCTGTATCTTGACAGATTTAATTGTATAACTTGTAAATCCTTCATACAAACTGGAGAAAATAGCTCCTTCAAAAATTAATGGCTTTTCATCAGGGTGATCACTCTTTTTTACCCTTTCAATATCTGCTTTTGAGGCATTTATAGCATTGTCTAAAACTTTTTTTAAATCCTGGGAAAACAAACTGTCCGGAATCGGTTTGTTGTAAATTGCTTCATTAGATTTGCCATACTGAGTGTACAATTCATTTACTTTTTCAGTAATGGCCGACTCTGGAGATAGGGCAGGCTGAGGTTTGTCTTTTTTGCAAGACACAAAGAACAGGAATATTCCTAAACAGAGGAGTAGTTTTTTCATTTGATATTATTTTTTGTGGTGTTTATCAGAATCCCAAGCTCAAAATGTATACCAAAATCTGTCCATAAAATATTTTTTACGAAACGCAAAAATCGATACATTTGAGTAGATAAAAAAAATTGTGGATCCTATTCTTAACGTTGCTGTCCGTTCCCTCTGCGTTTACCTTTTTATGGTAATTGCAATCCGTTTATTTGGTAAAAACCAGCTTTCTCAGCTTAATGCAGGGGATGTTGTACTATTATTACTTATTTCAAATGCTGTTCAGAATGCCATGGTAGGTCCTGATACCTCTCTTCAGGGCGGGATTATTGCGGCATTGGTTTTGTTTGTTGCTAATTTTATTCTGAAAAGGATTATGTTTTCCAACCGTTCCTTTCAGACTTTTATGGAAGATGAACCGGTTATTTTGATCAGAGATGGAGTAGCGGATCAGTCAGCTTTAAACCGGGTAAAAATTACCGAGAGCGAATTGGAAGAAGCGATCAGAGAACATGGGATTGAAAATATACATAATGTAAAGCTTTCTGTGTTGGAAGTGGATGGAAATATAAGCGTGGTTTCTCAGGATGAAAAAAGCAAACAGACGCACTATTCAAGAATTAAAAGAAAACTTAAAAGAAAATACCATTAAATACGATGAATTACGAACTAAGAGAAATGCTTCCCAGTGATGAGCCCAGAGTTCTTGAGATTTTCAAGCAGGGAGTGGATGGCGGTATCGCAACTTTAGAAACAGAAGTTCCCACGGCTGAAGCCTGGAGCATGGAATATTTCAATGACTGCCGTTGGGTGCTGGAAAATGAAAATAACGAAGTAATAGGATGGTGCGCCCTGAAACCGGTCAGCAAAAGAGAAAGTTTTAAAGGAGTCGCAGAAGTAAGCATTTATTTCGATAACGAATACCAGGGAAGGGGATTGGGTTCCGTATTGCTTAAAAAGATCATTTTGGATAGCGAGGATCACGGATTCTGGACATTACAGACCAATATCTTCTCCGAAAATGAAATGGCCATCAAATCTCATCAGAAAAACGGTTTCAGAATGGTAGGTGTCCGTAAAAAAATCGGAAAGCTCAATGGAGAATGGAAAGACCTTGTTCTGATGGAAAAAAGAAGCGAAGCCATTTAAAGAATTATAAATGATGAATGATGAATGATGAATGATGAATTTGTTTGATAAGCACACTAGTCTCCATAACAAATTCACCATTGACTTGCGAAGCAAAATTGACCATTGACCATAAGAAGGTCGTATATTCCAACCTTAAACCTTAAACTTTGAACTTTTTGGCATTACCCTTGTTATATTAATAAGTGAAAAAATAGAAATAATGAAAAATTTAATTAAAGTTACAGGAGTCCTTATTGTGATGTTTATGCTGTCATCATGCGTAGTTCATGACAATGGAGCCAGGGGAAATACAATCCCTCCAGGACAGGCTAAGAAAGTGTTTGGAGGAAGTGCAAAAGACTATGCTCCGGGACAGGTGAAAAAGAGAAGTGGCTATTAATAAACTTTAAAATAAAAATATGAGCCGTTAGTTTTAACATACATTAGCTTAATTTCAATTTCTTTTGGCATTAACATTGATATATTTCGCTATCGAAATTGAAAAAGTGAAAATAATGAAAAGTATGTTGAAAATTGCTGGGGTAGCAGTGGTTGTTTTAATGCTGTCCTCTTGCGTGGTACATGAGCATCATGGAAGAAGAATGCCACCCGGGCATGCCAAAAGGTATTATGGCGGAAGTGCAAGGTACTATGCACCCGGCCAGGTAAAGAAAGTGTATATTTATGACGATCGTGGTCATCATCACAAAGGTCGCGGTCATGGACATCACAGATAAAAAGAAAAGCACTGAATTTTTCAGTGCTTTTTTTATGACTAGTAGTTATAATCTTGATTTTTTCGGATTAAGGAAAGTATTAAAGACCATCACTTCCTGTCCAAATTTTTTCTCAATTCTTTCAGAAATATTTAAAAGTTCACTTTTAATGAAATCTTCACGTAATTCTTCATTATCAAAAATTAACAGGAGATTATAATTTTTGCCTTCCTCGATAAAGTCACTGTGTACCTCAGAAAGAATATATTTGTTGACATCCATCAGGTTTTCAGTCATTAAAACCAATGTTTCATCAATATAATTTTCCCATTCTTCTAGGTTATCTTTCGTGCAGTGGAAAGTTATACTTAATACGCTCATATTTTTATGAATTTTTAAGATTTTTTTGGATAAATTCTACAGCAAAAATCGGCATTTTTTTCGTAAATTAGCCCGTTAATAAAAATTGGAAATAAATAATTTTCAGACTTACAGCTAAGAGTTTGAATATCATTACAATAAAATTTGTTTATGCAAAAAGAAGGAGAAAGACTGATTCCTATCAACATTGTTGATGAAATGAAGTCGTCTTATATCGATTATTCGATGTCGGTTATCGTTTCAAGAGCGTTACCGGATGTAAGAGACGGCTTGAAACCCGTTCATAGAAGAGTACTGTATGGTATGTATGGATTAGGGGTGTTTTCTAACAGAAAATATTTAAAATCTGCGAGAATTGTTGGGGATGTTTTGGGTAAATATCACCCGCACGGAGATTCCTCTGTATATGATGCTATGGTAAGAATGGCCCAGGATTGGAGCTTACGTTATCCTCAGGTAGACGGACAGGGTAACTTCGGTTCTATGGATGGTGACCCGCCTGCAGCAATGCGTTATACTGAGGCAAGATTGAAAAAAATCTCTGATGAGGTTCTTTCAGACCTGGACAAAGAAACAGTTGATTTTCAGAATAACTTCGACGACAGTTTACAGGAGCCGACAGTAATGCCTACTAAAGTTCCCAATCTTTTGGTAAACGGTACTTCAGGTATTGCCGTAGGTATGGCAACCAATATGGCACCTCATAACCTGTCAGAATCTGTAGATGCAATCTGTGCTTATATCGATAATAAAGAAATTACGATTGATGAGCTGATGCAGCACATTATTGCGCCGGATTTCCCTACAGGTGGTATCATCTATGGATATGACGGAGTAAGAGATGCTTTCCATACAGGAAGAGGTAGAGTAGTTTTAAGAGCGAAAGTGAACTTTGATGAAATCGGAAACAGAAACGCTATTATCGTTACTGAAATCCCTTATCAGGTGAACAAAGCTGAAATGATCGCCAGAACAGCAGAACTTGTTAAAGACGAAAAAATCCCTGGTATCCACGAGATCAGAGACGAATCGGATAGAAAAGGACTTCGTGTGGTTTACGAATTGAAAAATGACGCAATCCCGAATGTAGTTCTTAACCTATTATATAAATATACGGCACTTCAGACTTCTTTCAGTGTAAACAATATTGCATTGGTACACGGAAGACCGGAGCAGCTGAACCTTAAAGATATCATTCATCATTTTGTAGAGCACAGACATGAGGTCATCGTAAGAAGAACTCAGTATGAGCTTAAAAAAGCAAAAGAAAGAGCGCACATCCTTGAAGGATTCATGAAAGTGATCGGAACTCAGGATTCTCTGGACAGGGCCATTTCTATTATCCGTCACAGTGCAAACCCTCAGGCTGCAAAAGAAGGCTTGATCGAAGCATTTGAACTTTCAGATATTCAGGCTCAGGCAATTCTAGATCTTAGATTAGCTCGTCTGACAGGGATGGAGCTTGATAAGATCCGTGATGAATATGATGCAATTATGAAAGAAATTGCAAACTTGGAAGATATCTTAGCTAACGAGCCAAGAAGATTCCAGATCATCAAAGAAGAATTGATCGAAATCAAAGAAAAATACGGAGACGAAAGAAGAACTGAAATTGATTACTCAGGAGGAGAAATGTCTATCGAAGATATCATTCCGAATGAATCTGTAGTTCTTACCATTTCTCACGCAGGATATATCAAGAGAACTTCACTTTCAGAATATAAAATTCAAAGTAGAGGTGGTGTAGGAAACAAAGCAGCAACAACAAGGGATTCCGACTTCCTTGAGTATATTGTGTCTGCCACCAACCACCAGTACATGTTATTCTTTACAGAAAAAGGAAGATGTTACTGGCTAAGAGTATTTGAAATTCCTGAAGGCTCCAAAACAGCAAAAGGAAGAGCGGTACAAAACCTTATCAACATCGAACCGGATGATAAGATTAAAGCTTATATCAGAACGAACAACCTTAAGGATTCTGAATATGTAAATCAAATGAGCGTTGTGATGGTAACTAAAAACGGTACAATCAAGAAAACATCATTGGAAGCGTATTCAAGACCAAGAGTAAACGGGGTAAATGCTATCGAAATTAGAGATAATGACCAGTTGTTAGGAGCTTACCTGACGAACGGAAATTCTCAGATCATGATTGCTACTAAAAACGGTAAATGTATCCGTTTCCCTGAAGAAAAAGTAAGAGAAGTAGGAAGAGGATCTATCGGGGTAAGAGGGATCTTGCTTGAAGATGGTGACGAAGCTATTGGTATGATTGTTGTGAACGATGTAGAGAACGAAACAGTACTTGTAGTATCTGAAAAAGGATACGGAAAGAGAACTGCAGTAGAAGACTACCGAATTACCAACAGAGGAGGAAAAGGAGTTATTACCCTGAACATCACTGAAAAAACAGGAAATCTTATCGCTATTCAAAATGTAACAGACGAAGACGGATTGATGATTATCAACAAATCCGGTGTTGCGATCAGAATGGGAATGGATGAAATGAGAGTAATGGGTAGAAATACTCAGGGAGTAAAACTGATCAACCTTAAGAAAAATGACGAAATTGCAGCTATTGCAAAAGTAGAAATGGATAAAGATGTAGAGGAAGATTCTGAAGAACTTGAAGAAACAGAAGAAGGAGTTGTAGGATCGCTATTTGATAACCAGGAAAATGACAATGTAACACCTCAGGCTGAAAATGAAAATCCGGCAGAGGAAAATGAGAATTCTGATTCTGAAGAATAAATTGTACAATTAAATATAAAATAGTTATTATGAAGAAACTAATTTTAGGAATGGCTATCGTGGCATCTGCTTTTGTTTTCGGACAGAAAGATGCAAATGCTCTGAATGCAAAGCTTCAGGAAGCCAACAAAGCAGCTATGGATGCGTATAATGCAAAAAACTATGCAGCAGCAGCACCTAAGTTTATTGAAGTTTATGACTTATTAAAATCCAGCGGCCAGGATAATAAAATATATATGTATTATGCAGGACTTAGCCACGCGTTAGCGAATAACAGTGACCAGTCTATCAAAATATATACAGACCTAGTGAATTCAGGATTTACGGGAGTAGAAACTACTTACACGGCAAAAGAAAAGAAGTCTGGTCAGGTTGTAAATCTTGATAAAGCAACTTGGGAACTTATGAAGAAAAACTCGGATTATACTGATTTCAAAACAGAACAATCTAAGAGTATAGAATCTGATTTATATGAGACTTTGTCATCATTACTTCTTAATGCAAAAAAAGGAAATGAAGCCCTTGTTGTTATTGAAAAAGGCTTAGTTAAATTTCCAAACAATGCAAAGCTTAAAGAAGCTCAGACCACAGCTTATCTTCAGTCAGGAAATACAGATAAATTTATTTCAGGATTGAAAGAGCAATTAGCGAAGAATCCTAATGATCCAACAAACTGGTATAACCTTGGAGTAATGCAAGCTAAAAACCCTGCTACGGTTAATGATGCTTTAGAAGCGTTTAAAAAAGCAATTGAGCTTAAGCCTGATTTCTCTGATGCATATCAAAATCTTGTTTACACTACTATTGGAGATGATGCTAAAGTTGTAGGAGAGATTAATGCATTAAGAAAAGATAAACCAGACGAGGCATCTAAACTGATTGATGCAAGAAGAGAAAGATTCGGAAAAGCATTACCATTTGCAGAAGGATGGTATAAAGCAAATCCAAAGAGCATTGATGCAGTTACTGCCCTAAAAGAAATTTATGTAGTAACTAAAAATATTGAAAAAGTTAAAGAAATGAAAGCTAAAGAAGCTGAACTTACAGCTGCTGGAGCAAAATAATCATTTTTTATAATAACAGATATGAAAAACGGAACAGAAATGTTCCGTTTTTTTATTGTAAACAGAAAATGTTTGTTGAGCTTTTTATCCGGATTCTATGTTTCATGCAGGTGCTTTTAGATCTATTATAATTTGTAAACCTAACAGGTTTTTAAAACCTGTTAGGTTTGATTTATTCACAGTTTCTGTTGAAAATTCTTCATGCCGAATTCATGCATTCAAAATTTGTGTTTTTTATAGATGAACCTTAAATTTCAACCTGAGAATTTCTCTGTAATTCCGTATCTTTGAGAAAAATTTTTATAAGATGATCGAGTGGAAAACCGCCAAGGAATACGAAGATATTACCTATAAAAAATCTAACGGAGTAGCAAGAATTGCTTTCAACAGACCTGAGGTGCGTAATGCTTTCAGACCTAAAACAACTTCAGAATTATACGATGCTTTTTATGATGCCTATGAAGATCCTTCCATAGGAGTTGTATTACTTTCAGGAGAAGGACCTAGCCCTAAAGACGGTGGCTGGGCATTTTGTAGTGGAGGTGATCAAAAAGCCAGAGGACACCAGGGATACGTAGGAGAAGACGGAAGACACCGTTTGAATATCCTTGAGGTTCAGCGTCTGATCCGTTTCATGCCGAAAGTGGTAATCGCAGTGGTTCCGGGATGGGCAGTTGGTGGAGGACACTCACTTCACGTAGTATGTGACCTTACTTTAGCAAGTGAAGAACACGCTATTTTCAAGCAGACAGATGCTGATGTTACTAGTTTTGATGGTGGTTATGGTTCTGCTTACCTTGCTAAAATGGTAGGACAGAAAAAAGCCCGTGAAATTTTCTTTTTAGGAAGAAATTATTCCGCTCAGGAAGCTTTCGAAATGGGAATGGTCAACAAAGTAGTTCCTCATGCAGAATTAGAAGATACTGCTTACGAATGGGCTCAGGAAATATTGGCTAAATCTCCAACTTCTATCAGAATGCTGAAATTTGCCATGAACCTTACAGACGATGGGATGGTAGGGCAGCAGGTTTTCGCTGGTGAAGCAACCCGTCTTGCCTATATGACAGAAGAAGCTCAGGAAGGAAGAAATGCATTTCTTGAAAAAAGAAAGCCCAACTTCGGAGAAGATCAATGGATATCGTAAATATTGTATAGATGTATTCATGTAAAAAAGTATTAATGATATGAGTATCGTTTTTATCATTTTACATGAATACATTTTACATGAATACAAAAAATAATATGACGGATTGGATAAAAGCCGCGAGGCTAAGAACTTTACCGCTTTCCCTAAGCGGGATTATTATGGGGGCTTTCATTGCAAAATGGAGACTTTACGGAGAAGGAGGAACCTGGGACTGGAAAATCCTTGCGCTTGCTCTTTTGGTTACACTTTTATACCAGATTTTATCAAATTATGCCAATGATTATGGAGATGGGGTAAAAGGAACTGATGCCAAAAGAATCAATGAAGCAGAAGCAAGAGCTGTAGCGTCAGGGAAAATTACTGCAAAACAAATGAAGAATGCAGTAATCCTTTTTGCAGCATTATCTTTCATTGCTACCATTGCTTTGCTATACGTAGCTTTCATTCCGAACTATATGAATGAATTTTATATCTTCATAGGACTGGGAGTGGCATGTATTCTTGCAGCGATTGGATATACAGTAGGTAAAAAACCTTACGGATACATGGGATTGGGAGATATCTTCGTGTTTATCTTCTTTGGATTGGTTTCCGTATGTGGAAGCTATTTCTTATTTACAAAAACTTTCAGCTGGGATATATTATTACCCGGAACAGCTGTTGGAATGATGAGTATGGCTGTTCTTAACCTGAACAATATGAGAGATATTGAAAGTGATAGACTATCAGGGAAAAACAGCTTTGCATTGAGAATCGGATTCAAAAATGCAATGATCTATGAAATGGTTCTGTTGCAACTTCCTTTACTACTTATTCTTGTATTTTTAGGAATGAATGGATTTATGCAGCAGCAAAACTATTACGTTTTCATCGTAATGATTCTGTTGTTTCCATTATCAAAACTAAGAAGAAAGATTTTATCTGTAAAAGAACCGAAGGAATTAGATCAATATTTAAAGCAGGTAGGAATCATGACTTTTGTAATGGCTATTCTTACAGCAGCTGGACTTAATTTATTTAACTAATTTAAAAATAAAACACTTATGAATTCCAATGTCTACGTTGAAGCTCAAATGCTTATCAGAAAACCGGTTGAAGATGTTTTTGAAGCATTCATCAATCCGGAAGTGACCACTCATTTCTGGTTTACAAAATCTACCGGAAAACTGGAGGAAGGTAAAACAATTACCTGGGAATGGGAAATGTACGGAGTAAAATCCGAAGTGAAAGTTCACGAGATTATTCCAAACCAACTGATCAGAACAGAATGGGGCGAATCTTCAACACATGTAGACTATGAATTTAAAACCATGGAAAAAGGAACTCTTGTTATCATTAAAAGCTATGGATTCAGCCAGACAGGCGACGATCTGCTAAAAGTAATTAATGACAATACAGGTGGTTTTACGACAGTTTTAGATGGATGTAAAGCTTACCTGGAACATGGGATTAATTTAAGATTGATTGAGGATAAATTCCCATCGAAATAACAAATTAAAGAAAACACGGATGGCACGAATGCTTTCACGAATGTCACTAATCTCATGGTGATCTTTGTGAAATTATTTGAGTCATTTGTGTTTAAAAATTTAAACTAAATTTAAAATGAAAATACAATTCTTAGGGCAAAATTGTTTCCTGTTCACCTACAAGGATAAAACAATTCTGAGCGACCCTTTTTACAACTACAAAAAAGCAGAATCAGGTTTTGATATTGCTGCTCAAAAAATCGACTACATCCTGGTGACCCATGCACATGGTGATCATATTGCTGATGTAGCAGAAGTATTGCAGCATTATCCGGAAGCTACCATCATTGGAGTTCCTGAAGTATGCACTTACTTTCAGCAGGCTAAAAATAGAGACGATGTGAACTTAGGAGGATCGGCAAAAATCGACGATCTTAAAATTTCCATGGTTCCGGCTCACCATACAAGTTCTTTCCCGGATGGAAGCTATGGAGGCGTTCCTGTAGGGTATATCTTCAGACTTCCTGAAGGTAAGAACATCTATTTGGCTGGTGATACAGGAGTAATGGCTGATATGGAGCTGTTCCCGAGACTATACGGAAACATCGACCTTTCTATTCTTCCCATCGGAAGCCACTATACAATGTGCCCTAGAAAAGCTTCTTTTGCAGCAGCAGAGCTATTAAAAACACCGAAAGTAATCGGATGTCACTTTGATACTTTCCCTCCCATTGAAATCAATCATGAAAGTGCACTACAACATTTTGCTGATAAAAATGTAGAACTTGTTTTACCAAAATTAGGAGAGACGTTCGAATTTTAATCAATAACGAAACCGGAGGTAATCTGAAAATTAGAAAAATGAAAATGATGCGTAAGGTATTAAAAACAAAAAAAGATAATTATCAAATTACCTCTCTTCTTACTTTAAACCAAAAAAAAATGGCAAGCTACCTAAATCACACCGCTACGACCGATTACCTTTGCTGCGTTCCCACCCTGGAGGATTCTCAGGAGCTGGTTGTTTAGGACTTGCCGTTGCAAAGGTAGGAATATTTTATAAACTTCAAAACTTTATCAAAGAAAATTAGTTGAAAAAATGCAGTGGTAAAGCTAAACGCCTGACATTTAGAGGGAAAAATTTTCAACTTTTTTTTAAAAATTTAAATATGACGAAAAGTCCATCAACACTAGGAATTATACTTTTTATCGCTACAATGATCGTTTTCTTTGTAGTATATACTTTTTTCTCAGGAATCAATTATTTTGATATCTCTTTGAAAGCCAATGCTTTTGTTTTGCCTCTTTTATATGCCGGAGTTGCTTTCTGGTCTGTAAAATCGTTTTGGAACAACCATAGAGTCGTAAAATTTAAGGAAGCTTTTAAAAGAGCATTCGTTCCGATGTTCATCGGAGGAATTCTTTCCATTTTCAGTATTTATGCTTTTTTAACTTTTGTAGATCCTGCAGCTAAAAGCCTGTTGAACTATCAATATGTTCAAAGACAAAAATCAGAACTGGATACAGAATATACTTCGGCAAGAAAAATTCTGAAGCATCAGAAAGATATTGATGAGCTGGATCAGAAATACAAAGAAAGATTGCAAAGCTTCACGCCAGAGGCGGTTAAAGGAAAAGATATGCTTACGGCAAGTCATTTTTCAGGATATTTTGCAGCAATTCTTATATTTTACGTAGTTTTGTCGGTGTTTTTCGGAGCGTTTTTCAGAACAAGAACGATACATCAACCCGAAGAAACAAATGAAGCCTAATTTTTATTAAAATTAAATGAATTTATCTATAGTTATTCCGTTACTGAACGAAGAAGACTCTCTGGAAGAGCTTTTTTCAAGAATCGATAAAGTATGCACAACCAGCAATTTATCTTATGAGATCTGGTTTGTAGACGATGGAAGTACGGATTTGTCGTGGAGTATTATTGAGAATATGAAAGTTCAGTATCCTCAGATCCACGCTATTAAATTTTCCAGAAATTATGGAAAATCTCAGGCACTTCACGCTGCTTTTGAAAGAACAAACGGAGATGTAGTGATTACCATGGATGCCGATTTACAGGATTTCCCTGAAGAAATTCCGGAATTGTATAATATGGTGATTCATGATAATTATGATATCGTTTCCGGTTGGAAAAAGAAGCGTTTTGATAATGTGATGACGAAAAATATTCCGTCAAAATTATTCAATGCAGCGGCTAGAAAAGTTTCTGGAGTTTATCTTCATGATTTCAATTGTGGTTTGAAAGCCTACAAAAAACAGGTGGTAAAATCTGTGGATGTTTATGGAGATATGCACCGTTATATTCCGGTATTGGCGGCTAATGCAGGTTTCAGAAGAATCACGGAAAAAGAAGTACAACACCAGGCAAGACCTTACGGAACTTCAAAATTCGGAACTGAAAGATTTGTAAGAGGTTTCCTGGATTTGATAACCCTTTGGTTTGTAAGTCGTTTTGGAGGACGACCAATGCATTTCTTTGGAGCTGTAGGAACTTTAATGTTTATTGTTGGTTTTCTTTCAGCACTTTGGTTAGGGATTTCTAAACTGATTGATGTGGCAAGAGGAATTTATGGACATTTGATTACTAATAACCCTTGGTTCTTTATTGCATTAACAATGATGATTTTGGGAAGCCTTCTGTTTGTAGCAGGATTCTTAGGAGAAATGATTATCAGAACCAACCGCGAACACAAGAATTATAATATTGATGAAGTAATATAATTTTTAAACACTAATGACGCGAATGTTTCACAAATGACACTATGCATGTTTGTGATATTGGTGAATAAAATTAGTGTACTTAGTGGTTTTAGTTTAAACACTAATGACGTGAATTCTTCACAAATGACACTATTGGTATTTGTGATATTAGTGTATAAAATTAGTGTACTTAGTAGTTTTTAATAAACCGCAATTAATAATAACTTCATCTTAATAAATAAAAGCACTCTGTCAACAGAGTGCTTTTTTGTAATTTTATAAAAACTTTTAACTTAAATGTTTCCACTCAAATCAATCCTTTTTTATTTTCTTTTATTCCTTGTAATTTCCTGCTCATCCAATAAACTTTCCTGTTCATGGGAGTTTATTGATATTTATGATGGAGAGATCCGTCAGACAGACACTTTGAAAAATAAGACAAACAATTCCAGATACGGAACAGGAATTCTGACCTTCTATCAGGATAAAACTTTCACTTCAATGGGGAACAATGGAACTTATAAGATAGAAAATAATCTGTTGAAAATGAAGTATAATGACGATGAAAATATAACCCCAATGAAAATTTCCAGTGTAAGTAAAAATTATCTTCTTTTATTTTCAATGGCGGGAAGTCCTAAAACCTGGTTTTATAAAAAAGTAAAAGGAATTGATAATAAGAAATAGTCTTTCCTGAAAAAGCAAAAAATTGAAAATTATCAGGTATTTTATTGTCAAAAGACAAAGATTTTTAGAAATTTTAATCCTATTTTTGTTCAAAATAATATTGAAAGTCCTGTGAGAGACCTGAAAAAAAGCTTTCAGAGATTTTCAGTAAAGATCGTTACGATTATAATATAGAATATTTAAAATTAAATATGAAAAAAGTTGTATACACATTGATGCTGGTGGCAGTAGTTTCCTGTGGAAAAGTTTCTCCAAAAGGAAATATTGAAAAGAAAGATGTGGATGTTTCGGAATTCGTCAACCTTGACCTGGAAGGTAAATTCCGTGTGTTTTATGCCAGAGGTCCGAAAAATTTTGTAGAAATAGAAACCTATCCGAATGTAGCAAGCAATCTGGATGTGGATGTAAAAGATAAAACCCTTTTCATTAAAGAAAAAAGAGGGACCAAAGGGGTAGATTTTTATAATGTGACGATTTATTCAAAATATAATCTGGAAAAAGTTGCTGTTTCTGATTCTGTGGAAGTTAATATTTCAAGTGAAATCAAAACAGACAATTTCAGGCTTAATATGAAGAATAATGCAAGCTTCATGGGATCGGTGAATACCAGAAGAGCAGAAGTGGAAATGCATAACAGAAGCCGCGCCAACTTTTTGGGATTGTCTAAAGATGCGGTGATAAAGATTTCAGATACAGCAAGTTTAATTGCCCCTTACTGGAAAATTACCAATTTGAATATTGATTCTAAAAATGGAAATTACGCAGAAGTAAATGTAAAAGATTCTTTAAAAGGACATATTCAGAATACTGCAAAATTTATTTATTACAACGATCCTATCAGAGCGTTCAAAATTGATAAAACGACGAAAGTCGAAAACAAAAAGCTGGATTAAAAAACAGCACTATTTAAACTAGAAACTAGGAACTTTACAAACTATAAAAGAACAACAATACAAATATGAATACACTAGAAAAAGCGAAACTTTGGTTAAGTGATACCTTCGATAAAGAAACGAGAGATGCTGTGCAGAGTTTGATCGACAGCAATTCCCCTGATCTGGAAGATTCTTTCTACAGAGAACTGGAATTCGGTACAGGAGGTATGCGTGGGATAATGGGAGTAGGAACCAACCGCTTGAATAAATATACATTAGGACAGGCTACTCAGGGATTGGCTAATTATATGCTTCAGCAGTTCAAAGGAGAAGAGATTAAAGTGGCCATCGCTTATGATGTTCGTAATAATTCAAAAGAATTCGGGAAACTGGTAGCAGATGTTTTGACAGCTAACGGAATTAAAGTACTACTTTTCAAAGATCACAGACCGACTCCTGAATTGTCTTTCACGGTACGTGATAAAAAATGTAACGGAGGAATTGTATTGACAGCTTCTCACAACCCGCCAGAATATAACGGTTATAAAGTATACTGGAATGATGGAGCACAGATTGTTCCACCTAATGATGAAGCGATTATCAATGAAGTATATTCTGTAAAATTCGAAGAAATTAAATTCAACGGAAATGATGATCTGATCGAATGGATCGGAGAGGAGCAGGACGATGTATATATTGATGCCTGTATTGAAAACTCTACGTATCAGAATGTTGGAAAAGAAAATTTAAATATTGTTTTCACCTCTATCCACGGAACAACGTATACTACGATTCCGAAAGCTTTAGAAAAAGCAGGATTCAAAAAAATAGATCTTGTAAGAGAACAGATGATCCCAAGCGGAAATTTCCCTACCGTAGATTCTCCAAACCCGGAAGAACCTGCAGCATTGGAAATGGCAATGGATCTGGCAAGAATTACCAATGCTGATATCGTGATCGGAACGGATCCGGACGGAGACAGATTAGGGATTGCAGTAAGAAACCTTGATGGTGAAATGCAGTTATTGAACGGTAACCAAACCAATACAATTCTTACGTATTACATTCTGAATGAGTGGAGAAAACAAGGGAAAATTACCGGAAAAGAATTTATCGGTTCTACCATCGTAACTTCAGATATCTTCTTTGATATTGCGCAGAAATTCGGAGTAGAATGCAAAGTAGGACTTACCGGATTCAAATGGATCGGAAAAATGATCCGCGAAGCAGAAGGAACACAGAAATTTGTGTGCGGTGGCGAGGAAAGTTTTGGATTTATGACCGGAGATTTTGTTCGTGATAAAGACTCTTGTGGAAGTATCCTTGTCGCTTGTGAAATTGCTGCATGGTGCAAAGCCAACGGAAAAACTATGTACCAATACATGATCGAAATCTATGAAGATCTTGGAATGTATTATGAAGGATTGATCAATATCGTAAGAAAAGGAAAAGAAGGCGCTGAAGAAATTCAGAATATGATGAAAGACTTCCGTGAGAATCCTCCAAAAGAACTGGCAGGTTCATTAGTAGAAGAAGTGAAAGACTTTAAAGAACAGACAAGCCTTACCATTTCTACGAACGAGAAAAAAGTAATGAATGATATTCCGAAGTCTAATGTTTTGATATATTACACACAGGATGGAACAAAAGTATGTGTAAGACCTTCAGGAACAGAACCAAAAATCAAGTTCTATGTTTCAGTGAAGGATTCCATTACTTCAGAAGCTGATTTCAGAGACAAATTAAAATCATTGGAAGCTAAAATAGGAGCCGTTAAAACAGATTTGAAACTGGATTAATGCGCTGAAATACAGCAGATGATAAAAAGAATTATAGCAATATGCATACTCTCTGCAGCCGTAGTTTCCTGTAAAAAGGAAACTGCAGTTTCAGAAGTAAAACCGGTAAACGATTCGATTCCCAAAACTGAATCCAAAGAAGATCAGTACAAGCCGCTAGACACAGCTTGTTCGCCCACCAACAAAACGGAGGATTATATCACATCTCTTCAATGGTATCGTACCAAAACTGAAAAAGAGATGGCTGGAAACAGTCCGGAACAGAATGACAAAGTATACGAAGACTATTTAAAAATAAGAGGAAAGTATACCGAATGTCTGATGAATCTTCATACCGATGTTCTGGATAAATATGTGAATTATTATAATTACGAGAAGGATCAGTACAATTTTCCGGATAACGTTAAAAAAATAGCTTCAGAACTCAAAAAAGCAGGTCTTGAATTCAGAGAAGTGGGAGAAGGGATAACTGAAATATGGACCATTCCGGGATATTATTCTTCTCTTTTTAAAAATAAACTGACTCCGGATTATGAAGCTTATATTTCACAGACCGATAAAGAAAGTGAAACCAATTATGCCGCAGATGCAGGATTGATTATCAGCTGGGAGCAATTAGGTAATAGATTGATTTTCTGGGAGAATTTTATGAATAAATATCCTGAAAGCAAGCTGATAAAGACTGTAAAACAAGACTATAACTACTACCTGTCCGATTATCTTCTGGGAATGGATAATACACCAACCTACGAAAGAGATCAGGACAAAGGAACCGGAAAACTAAACGATGAAAACAGAGCGGAGTTCAACAGGATCGTCAAAAAATATCCGAATTCCAATACGGCAAAAAAAGCAAAAGAAGTAATGATCCTTTTTGATGCACAAACACCCGTAGATCAAATAGATGAGAGAATCAATGGAGAACGATAATATAAATTTAAAATAAGAAAAAGTGAAAGTTTCAAAATTAGCAGCGAACCTGATCGGTTCTGAAATTGTAAAAATTGGTAACGAAGTAAATGATCTAAAAGCAAAAGGAGCGGAAATTGCCAATCTTACTATTGGTGATCTGAATTCTAATATCTATCCTATTCCAGCATTGCTGAAGGAAGAGATTCAGAAAGCATATCAGAATAATCTGACGAACTATCCGCCTGCCAACGGACTTTTATCTTTAAGAAAAGAAGTTTCCAAAGACCTTAAAAAAAGATGGAATCTTGATTATTCTCCTGAGGATATCCTGATTACTGCCGGATCAAGACCTTTGATCTATGCCGTATACAAAACCATCGTAGATGAAGGTGATAAAGTAGTATATCCTACACCATCATGGAACAACAATCACTATGCTTATCTTACTTCAGCCAACGCTGTAGAAGTGAAAACAAAACCGGAAACCAATTTCCTTCCGACTGCTGATGATTTAAGACCTCATTTGGATGGAGCTGTATTATTGGCATTGTGTTCACCATTGAACCCTACAGGAACAATGTTTACAAAAGAACAGCTTTCAGAAATCTGCGAACTGGTCATTGCTGAAAACAAAAAAAGAGGAGCAGATGAAAAACCGTTATACTTAATGTATGACCAGATCTACTCTTGTCTTACATTCGGTGCTGAGCACGTAGATCCGGTTTCTCTTTTCCCTGAAATGAAAGACTACACCATCTATATCGACGGTATTTCAAAATGCCTTGCAGCAACAGGAGTACGTGTTGGATGGGGATTCGGGCCTGCTCATATACTTGATAAAATGAAGGCACTTCTTACTCACGTTGGAGCATGGGCACCAAAACCAGAGCAGGAAGCAACGGCCAAATTCTATGAAAATTCAGAGAATGTAGATACTTTCGTGAACGATTTTAAAGCTAAACTTGAAAACAGTTTAAAAGTACTTCACAACGGAGTTCAGGATTTAAAAGGAAAAGGATTGGCTGTTGACAGTATTGAACCAATGGGAGCTCTTTATCTTACTATTAAATTAGACTATATCGGGAAAACAAAACCAGACGGAGCTGTACTTGAAAACTCTTCAGACCTTGTATTCTACCTAATTAACGAAGCAGGAGTGGCTTTAGTACCATTCTCAGCTTTCGGAGAAGAAAAATCAGAACCTTGGTTCCGTGCTTCTGTAGGAGGATTGGCTGTAGATGAGATCAAAGTAATGCTTCCAAAACTGGAAAGTGCTTTGAACAAATTAAAGTAATCTTTACATAAAATATAAATGCTTCGACTCTGTCCGGCATGGCATCGTTAAAATATATCTTTTAGTATTAGCAATGTCACGCTGAGCGGAGTCGAAGCGTTTTTACACACCCTATAAAACCATGAAACTTCCGCAGAAATCTTTTCTTGAAACAAAATATGTGTTTTTTTCAACACTGGCGATCATTACAGTAGTAATCTTAAGCGTTTGGCTTTCAGGAAAAGCAGATCATCGTTCCCTTTTTCAGAATTCAATCTTATCAACTTCTGTTTTGGCTGGAGCATTTTTCCTGTTTATTAGTATAGGACTCTATTCTGGTTTAAAATTAAAAGATAACGTAGGAAATATTTTAAACAAAGAAAGAATACAAAGATATGCTGATAAAACACCGAAATTTGATGGTTTTGAGTTTGATCCACCAGCTGTAGGTGATGGAATAGGAGGTGTTATTTTATCAATTCTTTTATGGATTGTAATTTCTATTCTGCTTATTTTTCTTTCCTATTTTTTCGGTCTCTTCTTTTGGTCAGCAGTATTCTTGCTGGGTGCTATTTTGTACTGGATTTTTTTCAGAGCTTTGAGATTGGTTTTCAAAAACTCAGCAAAATGCAAGGGCAATTTGCTAAAAAGTTTTGGGTTCGGACTTTTCTATTCTTTTCTTTATATTTCCTGGATGTATGGAATTATTTTTCTGATCAAATATTTGAATTGAAGCTGTGTTTTTTCATCAAAAAATTAAATAAATATTAAAAGTTAAACATCAACTTTGCAGGATACTCAACAAGGGGTTATCTTTGAAACTTTTACACCCCTGAATATAAAAGTTGAAAATTACACGATGAAAAAACTGAGATTTCTACTCTTACCAGTTTCAATATTGGTATGCTCACAAGAGGTTGATACACTGAAGGTAAAAGAGTTTCCCAAGGAACCAGAATTACCAAAAGTACAAACCTACACTTTAAAAGACGGATCTGTCCGCACCTATCCGAAACCTAAATTACTGGATTTTGTAACCAAATTACCCAGAAACTTTATCAACACCAATAAAGATTTTGTAGCCAAAGATCATGCTTATTATCTGGGAGGAGCTGTTGCCGCTACGCTGATTCTTCTGCCATTTGATCAAAAGCTGATAGACAACTCAAGAGAACTGGCTGAACAATGGGGAATGGATAAAGATAATAACTATCACAAAGTAGGAGGCGTTTTTAAAGTCCCTAAAGATGTCGGATCTGCACTGTACCTTATAGGAAATGGCTCTACATTAGTATTATTAGGTATTGGTTTCGGAACGTATGGATTGATTAAAAATGATTACAGAGCACAGGCTACAGCGAGCGGTTTGATGGAAAGTTTAATTCTTTCCGGAGTTTTCACCCAAACCCTTAAAAGAATTACCGGAAGAGAAAGCCCGTTTATTGCCGAAGAATACGGACACAAAGGAGGCGCATGGAATCCGTTTCCAAGTTTCTCTGCATTCAGTAAAAATACCTCGAATTATGATGCAATGCCGTCAGGACATTTAACCACCTTCATGGCTGGAATCACTGTGATTGCAGATAACTATCCGGATGCCAAATGGATCAAGCCTGTAGGATATACACTGGCAGGAGCATTATGTTTTCAAATGATGCAGAGTAAAGTTCACTGGGCTTCAGACTATCCGCTAGCCCTATTAATGGGATATTTTATAGGAAAAACCATATCAAAAAGCAGATACACTTCTTCAGAAGGAACAATCGGAAAAACAAAATATAGTCTCAACTTCATTGCATCCCGCCAATGGGAATACAATATGGTAGGAGTAAAACTCTCTTTTTAAACTCTGAAATCTCTGTTTTGTAGAGGAAATAAGATACTTTTCACTACATTTGATCTCAGGATAAAAGGTGTATCCGGACTTTTATAAATGCCGGAATGAAACCTTCTGATTTAAAAAGAATTACTTAATATTGTATTGAATGAAAATAATCGCTGTCATCCCTGCCCGCTACGAAGCAAGTCGTTTTCCAGGGAAACTAATGCAGATTTTAGGAGAAAAAACCGTGATTACCACAACCTATCAGAATGTAGTGGAAACCGGATTGTTTGATGAAGTATTTGTCGCCACAGACTCTGAAATTATTCTTGATGAAATTGTAAAAAACGGAGGAAAAGCCGTAATGACAGGACAGCACGAGACTGGAAGTGACCGTATTGCTGAAGCAGTACAGAATATAGACTGTGATATCGTCATCAATGTTCAAGGGGATGAGCCCTTCCTTAAGTTAGAACCTTTACGTCAGCTGATTGAAGTTTTCAGAAATGATAACCAACAGGAAATATCTTTAGCTTCTTTAAAAATACAGCTGCATGAAAAAGAAGAAATTGAAAACCCGAATAACGTAAAAGTGATTACTGATAATAATGGTTTTGCTTTGTATTTCAGCCGTTCTGTAATTCCTTTTCACAGAGAAGTTTCTTATGATGTAAGTTATTTTAAACATATTGGAGTATATGCTTTCAGAAAAGAAGCGCTGTTGCAATTTTCAAAACTGGCTATGAAGCCATTGGAAATATCAGAAAAGATTGAATGCATCCGTTATCTTGAATACGGAATGAAAATCAAAATGATAGAAACCAATTTTGTGGGAGTAGGCATTGATACTCCGGAAGATCTGGAAAAAGCCCGGAAGTTAATTTAAAATCAGAAGAAGCAGCAAAACAAATTAGCCTTTTAGTTGTTTTGCGTTTTTGCAATTTTACATAAATCCCCCTATATTTGAATTTATAAATAAAATTAATGAAGAAGTTATTATTAGTATTTGGACTGATATTTTCACACGTGATATTCGGACAGACCGCAAAGGAAATTATTGACAAAAACATTGAATTATCCGGAGGGTTAACCAATTGGAAACTGTTAAACTCAGTATTGCTTCAGGGAAAAGTAATTTTGGGAATTAAAGATGAATATCCGATAAGAATTTTCCAGCAACGTCCAAATCTTACTAAAACATTGATTACGACCGGAGGAAAAGAAACCGCAATTGAAGGTTTTGATGGTACCAAAGGATATGCTATGAATTATGCTGCCAATAAACTTCAGGAATATCCTGAATATGTGCCGGAAAGCTTTGATAATGACTTCATTGATTGGGAGAATAAAGGATTTGATGCCAAATACCTTGGAAAAGAAAAAGTAGGAGAGATCTACTGTCATAAGGTAGAACTTACCAAGAATGTGAATAAGAATATGTATTATTTTGATACAAAAACTTATATGCTAATCAAAGAAGTGAAAAAAGATGAAACATTGATCTATTCTGATTTTAAAAAAGTGGGAAACATTATAATGCCTTTCAGAATTGAATCTTCAAGTGCTAAAAAAGATGGAGATTATGTGATGTTATTAAACAGAGTAGACATCAATAAAGTATTCCCGGCTAATATTTTTAAGTTTTAATTCAACTGCAGTCTTCTGCATAAACTTATAAGACATGAAAAAGATTTTTTTACTGCTGCTTTCTTTCATGGCATTTCTGCAAAGCTGCACCAACCAAAAAAGTGAAATTTCTAAAGCTAAAACCACAGAACTTATGGGAAAAACAATATATGACTTCAAAGTAGAAAGTCTTGATGGCAAAGAAATCAATTTTGCAGATTTCAAAGGAAAAAAAATCCTGATCGTCAATACCGCTTCAGAATGTGGATTTACCCCACAGTATGCAGATCTTGAAAAGGTATACGAACAATATAAAGATAAATTGGTAGTGGTAGGTTTCCCTGCCAATAATTTTGGTGGACAGGAACCTGGAACCAATACTGAAATTGGGGCTTTCTGCCAGAAAAATTATGGCGTAACATTCCCGATGGCTGCTAAAGTTTCTGTGAAAGGCGATGATACAGCACCTATCTTTAAATTTTTAACAGAGAAGGAACTGAACGGAGTAAAAAATACAAGCATCCTTTGGAACTTTACGAAATTTCTGGTAGATGAAAACGGAAAATTGATTGACACTTTTGTAAGCACTACAAATCCTACAGATCAGGCGATTACAAAATATCTGAAATAATAAATTATTACATGGATTTTCCGGATAGGTTTGAAGCTTGCATTGTTAGCGGAGCAATTGGAGATGCGTGGGGAAGCAGCTATGAAAATGAAGTTGAAACTGATGATTCACTGATTTATTATCTTGGAAAAAAGAATATAAAGCGAAGAGTTTGGAGTATTACGGATGATACACAAATGACTTTGGCAACTTGTGAAGTTTTGTCTGAAGGCAGCTTTACTCCTGAAAATCTTATCAATAAATTTTTAGAATATTACAGAAGCCATAAATTAACAGGAATTGGTGCTTCTACACTTAAGGCAATTTTAGATACAGAAGCCGGTATTCATTGGAGTCAGGCTGGTAGAATTGGAGAGTTTGCCGCAGGAAACGGAGGAGCGATGAGAATTGCTCCTTTTGCTTTTTTTTCAGATATTACAAGACAAGATGTTTACGATGCTTGTAAGGTAACACACAGAAATGATGAAGCCTTTTCTGGAGCTTTGGCTGTTTTTCTTTCTATAAAAGCAATCCTCAATTCTGATTGGGATGGAAACAATAATCTTTTTGATATTATTATTCCAGAAATTCCTGATACCAATGTAAGAGATAGATTAATCGAAATTAATTCAACAGGAAATAATTCTTCAATTTCAGAAATATCAAAATTGGGTAATAATGGCTATGTTGTTAATTCAGTTCCTTTTGCAATTTACTGTTCAACTAAAATTATTGATTTAGGTCTGGAAGAAATGTTGAAACAAATTATCAGTTCGGGAGGAGATACAGATACCAATGCTTCAATTGCTGGACAAATTGCAGGAACATTGATCGGAACTGAAAATATTCCCCATGAATTAATTTTGAAACTAAAAAAACTACCGGATTATAAATGGATCAAGCCAATTATTGATGCCACAAAACAGAAAATCAGTTGAAATATTATCCATTGTTTTTCTCTGCAAAACAGAAAATATTCCCCAGTTTAATACTAGAGTAGCCATTACTTTTTATTTTTGAAGAATTAATCATTGCCTTTGCTAAAATATCTGTTGGCAGAGGTTTTTGACTTTCTAATAACCCAAGTTTATTCGCAAATTTAATAATGCGGCTTCCCAATACTTCTCCGGTTCTCTCAGAATCTTTTCGTTCAAGCATTCCCGGTTTGAAAATAGTGATCTTATTGAAATGTAACTGTTTTACAGCTTCTTCCAGTTCACCTTTCATTTTAGAATAGAAAATTTTAGACTGTGGATTGGCTCCGTAAGCCGATACCAGAATATAATCTTCTACTTCATTCTCTTTTGCAGCTTTCGCAAATTCATACTGATAATCAAAGTCGACTTTCTTCTGGGCTTCTTTGCTTCCGGCATCCTTTAAAGTCGTTCCCAGACATGAAAACGCCACATCTCCTTTCACCATCTCTTTCCATTCCTCCGGTTTTTCAAAATTCACCACATGAACTTTCAGCTTATCATTCTGAATATCGACAGGTTTTCTGACAAAAATATCCACTTCATCAAACTCTTTGTCATTCAATAACTGATTGACAAGATCTTTTCCTGTGGCACCTGTAGCACCTATTACCAGAGCTTTCATAATAATTGCGATTTTGTGAGATTATTTCTTTCTTAAATTTACTAAATTTGAATTAAAGATTCAAGAATTAATTTGATCATTACCCATTACTTATCACTCATTACTCATATTGAATATGGATGCCAACGATATTTTAGACTATTGCCTTGCCAAAAAGGGAGTTACGGAAATTTTTCCGTTTGATAACGAAACACTTGTGCTGAAAGTAGATACCAAAATGTTTTTACTGATGGGTCTTGAAAGACAGCCATTAGCAATCAATGTAAAAACAGATCCGGAGTGGAGTGCAGAGCTTCGTGAGCAACATCCTCAGATCACGGGCGCGTATCATATGAATAAAACCCATTGGAATTCTGTAGCAGTAGATGGACTGAAAAGAGATTTGATCTTTAAACTTATTGACCACTCCTATGATCTGGTTTTTAAATCTCTGACAAAGAAAGCTCAGAATGAAGTAAATTCTTTATAGTAAATAAAATAAATTGAGGTACGGTATTTGTTATCTTTCACCAGTGAAATAATATATTTAACATTAATAAAATAAATAACAAATGAGAAATCGCCTTTTATTATTCGTAGCAGCTGGGACAATAATGCTTTCAAGCTGTACCAATCCGGTAAAGAAAAGTACTACAGAAACTCCAGCTCCCGAAGTCTCCACAGCAGAAACTTCTTCTGAAAATCTTAAAATAGAATTTTCAGGAGCGGATAATTTTACCATTAAAAATCCAAAACTAAAGGTTAGCCTGTACGGAATGGATGAAAAACTGGCTGATGCTCCTGCAAGCTTAATTACAGAGAAAGAATTTGAGCAGAAATCTGTGCCATTCACCATTGATCTTCCGGTACCTAAAGATGCTGAAAGTAAGATCAATCCAAAACCCGCAGGTCCTGCAAAATACTATGTAACCATAAGCTGGGATTCGGATGGAAACGGAAAAGCAGATGAAAAAGGAGATATCTTCATTGATTATGACAAACAGTTCCCGAATGTGAAACTGACAAATGAACCTCAAAAAGTATACTTAAAAGTATTGAAATAATTAAAAAAAGGCTATTCATCGCCGAATAGCCTTTTTCTATATTTTAAAAATCGAATTTTTCTGTTATTCTTTTATCCTCATCCAGTCTTTCAATCAGTTTTTCAAGACCTTCAAATTTGATTTCATCATGAAGAAAATCCCTGAAACTTACCGTAATCTTTTCTTCATAAATATCATCATCAAAATCAAGGATATAAACTTCCACAGTTAGCTTTTCACCGTTTACCGTTGGATTGGTTCCCACGCTCAGCATTCCTTTATACTGGTTGCCTTTTACGAATACTTCTACAATATAAGCTCCTTTTTTAGGTAATAGCTTGATGGATTCAGTATCAATATTGGCAGTTGGATATCCAATGGTTCTTCCAATCTTTTTCCCATGAACTACAGTTCCTGAAACGGAGTAGGAGTATCCGAGCATTTCGTTAGCTTCTTTAACATTACCTGTTAATAGGGCATTACGTACTTTAGTGGAACTGATATTATTTTCATGAATATTAATCGCTTCCATCTGTTCTACTTCAAAATCAAGTTCTTTTGATAATTTCTGAAGAAGCTCAAAATTTCCGCTTTTATTTTTTCCGAAAGAATGATCGTATCCTATAATAAGGTACTTTACATTAAGTTTGTCAATTAAAATCTGACGTACAAACTCTTCCCCTGTCAGGTTTCTGAATTCTTCATCAAATTCTTTCAGGAACAAATTATCAATGCCATATTTTTCAACCAGCTGTTTCTTTTCTTCCAGTGTATTGAGAAGCTTTAAATCTTCATTAGGATTAAAAACAAATCTTGGATGAGGCCAGAACGTAAGGATTGCTGTTTCCAGATTATTTTCTGTACCTATTTTAGTCAGTTCATCGATAATACTCTTGTGCCCTAGATGCACCCCGTCAAACATTCCTAAAGACAATGCTAAAGGCTTCTGTGAGGAGTAATCTGTAAAATTCTTGAAAACTTTCAAAACGGAAAAATTTTGATTGCAAATATAAAACCTTTATTTTTAATGTAACGGAGGGAATCTGAAAATTTGAAAATGAAAAATTTTGAAAAAAATCCTACATTGTATGATACTATAATAATAACAAATTAGTGAATTGCAAATTTGCTTTTAAATATAATGATAAATATTGAATTTTACCTAGTAAATGGCAAACTCATTCATCTCTTCAAAAGCATGATAAAAATCTTTTTTTTACCAATTGCGGGTTTATGAAGAATCACTATATTTGCACCAAGAAAAAATTTAGCAATGGCAAACCAAATTAAAGGTAAAATTTCTCAAATTATTGGTCCGGTAATCGACGTTGTCTTCACAGATGTGGAAGCTGTTCCAGCAATCTATGACGCGTTAGAAATTACAAAAGAAAACGGTGAAAAAGTAGTTTTAGAGGTAGAACAACATATTGGCGAAGATACAGTAAGATGTATCGCAATGGACGCTACTGACGGTCTTAAAAGAGGGCAAGACGTAATTGGATACGGAAATCCTATTATGATGCCTATCGGAGAGGCAGTAAACGGAAGACTATTCAACGTTGTTGGTGATGCTATCGATGGACTTCAAGATATTTCTAAGGATGGTGGTCTTCCAATTCACAGACCAGCTCCAAAATTTGATCAATTATCAACTTCGGCAGAAGTTTTATTTACAGGTATTAAAGTAATCGACCTAGTTGAGCCTTACGCAAAAGGAGGTAAAATTGGATTGTTCGGTGGTGCTGGTGTAGGTAAAACAGTATTGATCCAGGAGTTGATTAACAATATTGCAAAAGGACACGGAGGTCTTTCTGTATTCGCCGGAGTAGGTGAAAGAACGAGAGAAGGAAATGACCTTTTGAGAGAGATGTTGGAATCAGGTATTATCAAGTATGGTGATGATTTCATGCACTCTATGGAAAACGGAGGTTGGGATCTTTCTAAAGTAGACTTAGAAGCTATGAAAGATTCAAAAGCTGCATTCGTTTTCGGACAGATGAACGAGCCGCCAGGTGCAAGAGCTAGAGTAGCACTTTCTGGTCTTACATTAGCTGAGTACTACAGAGATGGTGGAGAAAGCGGACAAGGTAGAGACGTACTTTTCTTCGTAGACAACATCTTCCGTTTTACACAGGCTGGTTCTGAGGTATCTGCACTTCTTGGTCGTATGCCATCAGCGGTAGGTTACCAACCAACGCTAGCTTCTGAAATGGGTGCGATGCAGGAAAGAATTACTTCAACTAAAAATGGTTCAATTACTTCAGTACAGGCGGTATACGTACCTGCGGATGACTTAACTGACCCGGCTCCTGCAACTACGTTTGCTCACTTGGATGCAACTACAGTACTTGACAGAAAGATTGCTTCATTAGGTATCTATCCAGCGGTAGATCCACTTTCTTCTACTTCTAGAATCCTAAACCCTGAAATTTTAGGTAATGATCACTACAACTGTGCTCAAAGAGTAAAAGAAATCCTTCAAAGATACAAAGCGCTTCAGGATATCATTGCCATCCTTGGTATGGAAGAACTTTCTGAAGAAGATAAAGCTGTTGTATACCGTGCAAGAAAAGTTCAGAGATTCTTATCTCAGCCTTTCCACGTAGCAGAGCAGTTTACAGGTATCCCAGGATCATTGGTAGACATCAAAGATACCATCAAAGGATTCAACATGATTATGGATGGTGAATTAGATCACTTACCAGAAGCAGCTTTCAACTTGAAAGGAACCATCGAAGAAGCTATCGAAGCAGGACAAAAAATGTTAGCTGAAAACGCTTAATAATTAGACATAAAGATAACAGATACAAGACATGAGACTTTAAGGTTGTCTGAAATCTGAAATCTGAAATCTTCAAATCTAAATTAAAATGAATATAAAAATTTTAACACCAGAATACGTAGTTTTTGAAGGAGAAGTAGACTCAGTATTATTGCCTGGAAAAAATGGTGAATTTCACATCATGAAAAACCACGCAGGAATTGTTTCTTCTTTAATCGGAGGTGATGTAAAGCTTTTTGCTAATTCTATTGATGAGGCATATGCTAAAAACTTCACTAAAGAAACTGGAAAAGACTCTGTTTTTGCTTATGCTATCAAAAGCGGTGTTGTAGAATTTAATCATAATAAAGGTATTATCCTTTGTGAATAATTAAATGAAAAGCTAAATATATTTTCAAGAAAGTGTAACTTTGTGTTACACTTTTTTTATTTATGTAAAAGTCTGATGGTATGAAGAAAGGCATAATCATATTCTTTACAGTTCTGGGTGTTTTCCTCCATGCTCAGAATATTAAAACCAAGAGAGGAATTATTAATCTTGACGGTATTCCGGTAGCTAAGCTCTCCAACAAATCCAGCGAATATACTTTTATGGATTTAAAAGAGACTCCGCTCTATACGATAAAATTCATTGATAAAAGCATCGTTGATTCTGTTCGGGACAGCTATATCAGTGTCAACAGAGTATACAACAGGGATAAAACAATCGAAATTGATTATTCATCACCTTCTGCATTTTCCGGAGAAGAAAAATCTGCCGTCTTTACCTCAGTTAAAGATCTTAAAATCATTGATAACAAAGGAATCAATGTCAAAAATCTCGATGAACTTTTCTCCAATGTACCTAAAAGAAAACTGGATACTAAAACGAAAGATGCGTATGCCATCCGAAAGAAAATTGATAAAATGAATATTGAGGTCAATAAAGTAGGAGAGATCCTTAGTAATGGTGTTCCGGTAGGATATTTTACGAATCTTCCTGTAAGTTTTGGCTCAGAAGATACCATCATGGATAAGACCCCAATAGATATTGAGATTTATGATGCTAAGAGTAAACTTATCGGTAGATATATTACGACCACAAAGCAATTAAAAACAGCTGGCGGGAAATCTTTTACCATATACAAGGAAATGTCCGGAAGAGCTTCTATCTTAAAATTTCCAACTTATAAAGCACTTGCAGAACGCATGGCTATTATGGATCCCAATTTTATTAAAATACAGGAAAAAGTATCGGTGGGTACTGTAACAAAAGAGACTCCTAATTAATTTATCTGAGAAAAGAAATTATTTATTATCAATAGGAACGGGCTAAAGCCCGTTTTTTTATTAAAGATTAATTTTCATCTGGCTTTGGCCCAAACTTATATAATCGTACTTTTACCACCCCGTCAAAAATTCTTTGAATTTTCGCCACCCCTCCAGAGGATGGGAATATTTTGCCGTTCCATATATGGTAGTCAAAAGTTTGGATTTGATTCCTTCGGTATGAAATATAGAAAATTTTATTCTCTCAAATAAAAATCAAGATCTGTGTAAATCCGTGAAATCTGTGGGAGATTATAATTTAATAGAAACAGGTGTTATTCGTTCAAAAAAATAAAAATTCTGCAATTTTGAAAATCCCTGAGAAAAAAGTGGAAATTTTTATAAACTTAAAATTACTCCATTTTCCTTCAATTGTTGTATCGGTTTTGAGAACCAGAATAACTCAAAATCATCGAAATTTTCTTCAAATTGATTCTTAAGTTGTTGAATTGTAGGTTTTTTAGAATTTTCAATAGCATTCTCTTCCAATACATTCATCAGCCATTCTGCCTTTTCCTGTTCCAGCTCAACCTTTACAATATTGGTTTTTAAGTGGAATGTAAGAAGCGTATACGTACCAGAATATTTCTTTTTATTTTTTACGCGATTCTCAGCGATTACATTTTTGGTCAAAAAGACAACTTTTGAATTTGCTTTCAGACTGAACTGTCCATCTTCTAAAAGACAGTCATGAATATAATCCGGATGAATGGTAGTCCTTGGAATTTTAAAATCAAACCACTCCTGAAGCGGAAGTTCGAAATTGACTCCATGCATATAATTGAACAGAGATTTTTTTAATCCGAAGCTGAACTTGTTGTGATCGATTCCGGTTTTATCTTTAAAGTCAATATCATTATTGGCAAACAAAATTTCCTGTTTTACCGGAACTACTCCAAAATCTTCCGGGCTCATTCCAACGGGTGAGTGAGCAGTCATCGCAAACTGATGCCAGAAACCACTTTGAAGAATTCCCATCTCAAACATCTGTCTAATCATTTCCAGAGAATCTACCGTTTCCTGAACCGTTTGGGTAGGGTAGCCATACATCAGATAAGCATGAACCATAATTCCTGCTTCTGTAAAGTTTCTTGTTACATTCGCTACCTGATCTACAGAAACTCCTTTATCTATTAACTTCAGCAATCGGTCACTGGCTACTTCCAGACCACCGGAAACCGCAACACATCCCGAAAGTTTCAGGAGATAACATAAATCACGGGTGAAGCTTTTTTCAAAACGGATATTGGTCCACCACGTAACCACAAGATTTCTTCTGAGAATTTCCAGAGCAACCTCTCTCATTAAGGCAGGTGGTGCCGCTTCGTCTACAAAATGGAATCCTGTCTCACCGGTTGTTTTGATTAATTCTTCAATTCGGTCTACCAGAATCTTAGCAGAAATAGGTTCATAGATTTTAATATAGTCTAAAGAGATATCACAGAATGTACATTTTCCCCAGTAGCATCCGTGCGCCATGGTCAGTTTATTCCATCTTCCGTCGCTCCATAAACTGTGCATCGGATTGGCAATTTCGATAACGGAAATATACTGATCAAGTTTTAAATCTGTATAATCAGGAGTTCCTATTTCAGACTGTTTGAAGTCATGCCTTTTAGAATTGTTTTTGTAGACAACTTCTTTATTTTCGAGAAGAAAAGTTCTTTTAAACTCTCCTTCCTCAGGTGTAATTTCTAAATTCTGGTAAAGAAGTTCCAGAGGAAGTTCACCATCATCTAAAGTAATAAAATCAAAAAATTCGAATACTCTCTGATCTTTGACTTCTCTTAATTCCGTATTGGGAAATCCTCCTCCCATAGCAATTTTAATGTGAGGATAATGCTTTTTGATCCATTGGGCACATTTGAATCCTGAATACAAATTACCAGGAAACGGGATGGAAAAACAAACAAGCTTTGGCTGAACAGCTTCAATTTTTTCCTTAAGAATTTTTAAAGTGAACTCATCTATAAATGTAGGTTCACCAGATAGTTTAGAATATAATTCATCAAAAGAATTAGCACTTTTTCCAAGGCGTTCTGCATATCTGCTGAAGCCAAAATCAGCATCAATATTTTCTACAATATAATCGGAAATATCTTCCAGGTACAAAGTTGCCAGATGCTTGGCTTTATCCTGAAGTCCCATATTTCCAAAAGCAAATTCCATATCATCCAGCTGGTTGAAACGGGAAGCTTCGGGAAGGAAATTCATGCTGCAGATCTGTCTTGCCAGTGTAGGAGTTTTATCCTGTAAAAAAGTAATGACCTGATCTATTGTTTTTAAATATTCCTCTCTTAAGGCATAGATTCTCTGAGAGTTTTCAGAGGTGTTCTGGAGGTCAATTTCTTTACTGAAAACCTTCTGGATTCCGTCTTTTGAAAATAATTCCAAGATAACATCGATCCCCAAATCTACCTGATAGCTTGAAATATTCTTGGTATTTAAAAATCCTTTTATATAAGCTGTTGCAGGATAAGGAGTATTAAGTTGGGTAAACGGCGGAGTAATAAGAAGCAGGTCTTTCAACAGAAATTTTTTGCAAAGTTATTCCAAAGTTTTTTTAGAAAAAAATTTTTTCCCCTGATTATAAACAGTGAAGAAAAGTCTTTAGAGATATTGCATTTTATTACTATTCGATTTTCTTAATTCTTCTTATTTCCAATCTATGGGAGCAGCAAAGTATTTTAGAATAAATTAGAAGGTTTATTAAACAAAGCATCCGGAGAATAGCTGTCAATAAATGTTAAGAAAGCATCTTCGTCAAAATATCCGTCTTCATCAAGAATTTCAGCTTTCAGCAATCCGATTTCACCAGGTTTTTCAAGGCTTATATTTTCAATAAACTTTCCGGTTTTCCCTGTTATTTCATTATGGAAACTGATCAAGTATCTGGAATAAATATTTCCTTCAGCCACCGTGTAATGTCCATTTTCTGCAATGAGAGAAGTCATAATGCTTCCTCCGATGTATGTTTCATTATCATTCCCCGAAGCACCAAACAATACTTTTGAGGTCACATTTCCGGAGCAATATAATGAACCGTTGACGATAATATTTTCAGCCTGTATATTACCGGTAACAATAAGAACAATATAGTCTTCCACAAACAGCTTTTTGGATAACTGAAGGTTTCCTTCTATAAGAATTATTTTGTATCCTTCATCTTCAGTGGTAATTAATCCAAGAGAAATGCTGTCTTCATTTTCTATGAGAACTATTTCGGGTGCATTCTCCTCATTGTTGATATACAGAGAAGCATCTTTGATCTTTTCTGCTGTTTCATCATCCAGCATTTCGAGAAATTCGGCAAGACTTTCTTCATCTAAATAGCTTTCACTGAAAAAATTATTTTCCAAAGCTTCATGAGCGATGCTATATAGATTTTCCGATTTATCTTTAAGCTTTTTATATAATTGATCTTTGGTGAGTTTCTGCAATTCTTTCATCGGTTTTTAAAAGTATATACATTGGTCTGACAGGAGAGGAAATACCTATTAATAGACAGATGCAATATAGTCAGATAAATTTTGTTATGCCAGAAAGTAAAGGATTTATTTTATTAAATATATTCAGACATAATATTTTTTTATCTTAATATGATATTATTTTATCAATAAACTTATTTATACGACTCCTGCGTGGTACTTTGCTATTTTTGATACAAAAAAGAACAATATTAAATTAGTGTTTTGATATTGATTTTTCAGGGTCATTTATCTATATAATGTTCAGTTTTTTTGATATATTGTAGTAATGATTTACTCAAAATCTATATAATAACTACATTTTATTTACGATGCCAAAAGAAACCGCTCCACTTGTAGAATATTTTAAAAGTTATATCCCGCTTTCAAAGAAAGAAATTGAGGTATTGGATGAACGGTTTGTTGAAAGAAGAATCAAGCGAAAACAGTTTATTCTTAAAGAAAACGAGATCTGCCAATATTATACGTTTGTAGTTTCAGGATGTTTAAAAATGTACAATATAGATGGTAACGGAGAAGAACATAACCTTCAGTTTGCTGCAGAAAACGACTGGATTGTAGATATAGACAGTTTTCATAATAAAAAGCTCAGTAAGCTATACATTGCAGCTCTTGAAACTTCCATTGTTCTGCAGATTGAGAAGAATGATCTTTGGTTTCTTTACACCTACTATCCCAAATTTGACAGGAATTTCAGAGTAATTATTGAGCAAAAATTTATTGAACTTCAAAACCGGGTGCTTCAGAATATCAGTGCTACGGGAGAAGAAAAATATGAGTTTTTCCTCAAACATTATCCTCAGCTGGCGAATCGGCTTCCCAATACACAGATTGCTTCCTATCTTGGAATCACACCACAGTTTTTAAGCAAAATCCGGCAGCGAAGAATAAAAAACTAATTTTTATATGAAACTAGTTTCATCATTTGCCTTACCAAATGTCAAGAAGAGTTCTTAAACTAGTTTGTCTTTTTTTGAATGGCTTTCCCACTAATTTTGACATAGATAATTTATTAAAAATCAAAAGAAAATGGAAACATTAAAAAAAGTGGCCGTTATTGGTCTTGGTAATATTGGAAAAGCAATTGCAGGTGATTTGGTTAATAATAGCCGTAACGTGATTGTAGCATCAAGAAATGATGAAGAGTCTGCGGGTTTTGCACAGCACTCGAATGGTTTTGCCCAAAGTATGGATATTGATCAGGCGATCAATACCGCGGATATTATTATTCCGGCAATATGGTTTGGAGCTTTCAAAGAATTTTTCAATGATCATGAGGAGCTTCTGAAAGGAAAAATCATTATTGACGTATCCAATCCTATTGCTCCGGATGGAAATGGAGGATTTAAAAAGATTATCGGAGAAAAAGAATCTGCAGGAGAACTCAACAGAGCTGTGCTTCCTCAGGGAGCTAAGCTGGTAAAGGCATTTGGAACATTGGGTGCAGGAAGTCTTGCGGGAGCTTCCAACAATAATCCTGAAAAAGCAGTATTGTTTTATGCTTCAGATGATACCTCAGTTGACAAAGATATAGAAGATGTTATTAGAAATGCAGGATTTGATCCTTTAAAAGTAGGAGGGATTGATCAGTCGATCCGTATTGAAGTTTTTGGAGATCTGCATGAATTTGGAGCACTGGGAAAAACAGTAAGCCTTGCAGAAGCTCAATCAAAATTATAGAAACATTTACTAAAGTTATACAAAAGCCGGACTGATAAAGAAGCCCGGCTTTTGTATTATAATTTATAATGGCTACACATGGCCTATTTTCTTTTGATCACCAATTACATTAAGAGTAACTCCGAAAAGAATTAAAGTAATCCCGATGAGCAAATTGGGAGTAAATTTTTCATGAAACATCAAGACACTGATCAATACAGCGACTACAGGTTCCAAAGCTCCTAAAATAGCAACTGGAGTAGAACCTATATATTTAATAGCAAATACCAGACATAAGCTGGAAATAACTGTAGTAAGAAATGCAAAAATAAGGAAGTTAATAAAAATTTCTGTTGATGGAATAGCAAACGATTCATTTGCCATCAAAGCTTTGGTCATAAAGAATATTGAGGTGAAAAGCATAGAATAAAACGTAAGCTTAAATCCTGAAACTTTGATATTCGATTTGTTGACAATGACCATATATAATGCATAGAACAATGAACTAAGCATGACAATTCCCAATCCTGCAAAATTGATTTCCAGTCCGTTTCCTTTTAAACATAAAACAATGACTCCAGCGAAAGCAAGAAGTAAAGATGCTCCCGATAGTCTGGTCAATCTCTCTTTGTAAAAGAAAAGCATGATGAGTGCTACAATAATTGGGTAAATAAATAAAACGGTAGAGGCAATTCCTGGCGTGAGGAAATCATATCCTAAAAACAGAAACTCCGAAGAAAGGGCATAGCAGATTCCAAGGATGGCCAGAATTAAGGCTTCTTTTTTATTGATTTTAAAACTTTCTCTGGAATACAGCAAATATCCTCCCACCATTAAAGCTGAAAAGAAAAATCTGTAAAACAGCGTGATGTCCATTGAAAAGTGTGCCTGCTTAACAGGCAGGATAAAAATAGGAATCAAACCATATGAAACGGCTGATAAAATTCCCAGTGTGTAACCTCTAAGTTTCATTTGCTTTATAGTTATTAAACAAAAAAGCCACTGAATCAATCAGTGGCTTTTTTTATTTTTAAGATTAAATCGGTTTAAAACTTAATCCTTGTTCCTGCAGTAATTTTTGTTCCTGCTCTTTGTAGTAGCCACCTACTAATTTATCATGAATTGCTTCAAACGCTGCCAGAGTTTCATTGATCTCTGCATCGGTATGAGAAGCGGTAGGAATAAGCCTTAAAAGAATCATTCCCTTCGGAATGACCGGATACACCACCACGGAGGTGAAGATACCGTAATTCTCTCTTAAATCTTTTACCAATAGAGTAGCTTCTACAGGAGTTCCCTGCATCATTACCGGAGTTACACAAGTATTAGTGTCTCCAATATTGAATCCTCTTTCTATAAGTCCGTTCTGTAGTTTGTAAACATTCTCCCAAAGTTTCGCTTTGATCTCAGGTCTTGATCTCAATAGCTCCAGTCTTTTTAATCCTCCGATTACCATTGGCATCGTAAGAGATTTTGCAAAGATTTGTGATCTTAAGTTGAACTTCAGGTATCTGATGATTTCTTTGTCACCCGCAAGGAATGCTCCGAAACCTGCCATAGATTTAGCAAAAGTTGAGAAATAAACATCAATCTGATCATTACAGTCCTGTTCTTCACCTACACCGGCACCTGTTGTTCCAAGTGTTCCGAAACCATGAGCATCATCTACTAAAAGTCTGAACTGATATTTAGATTTAAGATCGCAGATCTCTTTGATTTTTCCTTGTTGTCCTCTCATCCCGAAAACACCTTCCGTAATTACAAGGATACCTCCTCCTGTTTCTTCAGCTACTTTGGTTGCTCTCTGAAGATTCTTCTCAAGACTTGCCATATCATTGTGCTTGTAGGTAAATCTTTTACCGGAATGAAGTCTTACTCCATCCACGATGCAGGCATGAGAATCCATATCATAAACAATAACATCATTTCTGCTTACCAAAGCATCAATGGTAGAAACCATTCCCTGGTAACCGAAATTCAATAGATATGCTGATTCTTTTTTTACGAAGTCTGCCAATTCTCTTTCCAACTGAAGGTGCTGATCTGTTTCTCCAGACATCGCTCTTGCTCCCATTGGGTAGAACATTCCATATTCTGCAGCCGCTTTTGCATCCGCTTCTATAACTTCAGGATGATTACACAATCCTAAGTAGTCATTGGCACTCCAGAAAATTACTTCTCTCCCCTGAAATTGCATTCTCGGGCCGATAGGTCCCTCTAATCTTGGGAAAATAAAATAGCCTTCACCATAATCTGCAAATTGTCCAAGTGGTCCTGGATTTTCTTTTATTCTTTCAAAAATATCCAACATTGTATCGTAATTTTTAAGTAAAAAAGCCTTTTTTGTCTGAACACGCAAAAGGCTTTATTTGTATCGTGATTTTATTCGTTCTTATTTGATAAACTCCGTTTTGAAAACTTCGTCGTAGTTGTGAACACAGTTGTTGACAAATCCCTGTTCCGCCATCCATTTATCACTGTATACTTTAGTGATGTATCGGGAACCGTGGTCAGGATATATTAAAACAACTATATCATTTTCTGTAAGCTCATGAGACTGGGCATACTGCATCAATCCCTGTGTTACAGCTCCGGTAGTATAACCTCCCATAATAGCTTCTTTCAAAGCAATTTCACGGGTTCTGTACGCGGACATTTCATCATTTACCCTTACAAACTCATCCACCTTGTCAAAAAGCAGGGCAGAAGGGATCAGGTTTTTACCCATTCCTTCGATCTGATAAGGATGTACATCTTCTTTATGAATTTCTCCTGTCTCGTGATAGCTCTTTAGAATAGAACCATCAGCATCAACACCAATAATTTTGATATCAGGATTTTTTTCCTTCAAGAATTTGGCAGAGCCGGACAGCGTACCACCAGTTCCTGTACAAGCGAAAAGGTGAGTGATCTTACCTTCTGTCTGTTCCCAGATCTCTGGACCTGTCGTCTGATAGTGTGCATCAATATTAAGTTCGTTAAAATATTGATTGATGTAAATAGAATTAGGGGTTTCCTGAGCGATTCTTTTAGCTACTTCATAATATGATCTCGGATCATCCGCCGGTACATTGGCCGGGCATATATACACCGTGGCACCCAATGCTTTCAGATAAGCAATTTTTTCAGGCTTTGTTTTATCACTTACTGCAAGAATACATTTATATCCCTTAATGATACATACCATCGCAATAGAAAACCCAGTATTACCGGAAGTAGTTTCTACAACTACAGAATCTTCTTTTAAAAGGCCTTTTTTCTCTGCGTTCTCTATAATATGAAGTGCGATTCGGTCTTTGGTGGAATGTCCAGGATTATATGATTCTAACTTGGCGTATACGGTTGCTGGAATATCTTTTGTAACAGTATTTAGCTTCACCATAGGAGTGTGTCCTATTAGGCCAAGAATATTATCGTAAACATTACTCATTATTTGTTATTTTCAATAAAAATCTGACTGCAAAAATACAAAAAAATAAATAATTACTAAACTTTTGTTTGATTTCTAGGATATAGTTTGTAAAAAAATATTTTAGTATTTTCAGTTTTGACACGAGTATAATCGCAAATACTACGCCAAAATTTTTAAATTTTGTTAAAACCCGCATAAAATAAGATAAAAGCCTTATTTTCGCATAATTGATTTAATACTATGAAAAATTGGACTTTTAGGCAATGGAACACCGTTTCAGGATGGGTGATTTTCGTCGTTGCTTTTTTCACGTACTTGTCCACCATAGAACCCAATTTCAGTTTCTGGGATTGTGGCGAGTACATTTCTTCTGCAGTAAAACTTGAAGTAACGCACGCTCCCGGAGCTGCTTTATTCCAGATAGTGGGTGCCGTGGCAGCCATTTTTGCATTAGGGAAAGGCGAAAACTATTCTATCGTGATCAACGCGATGTCTGCATTGTTCAGTGCGCTGACTATTTTATTTTTGTTTTGGACGATCACCCATTTTGTGAGAAGACTTTTAAACAAAGATTTTGAAGAAATTACAAAACATCAGGAAATCTCTATTTTATTTGCCGGAGCGGTAGGAGCACTTTGCTTTACGTTCTCAGATACATTCTGGTTTTCGGCAGTAGAAGGAGAGGTTTACTCTATGGCTTCTATGTTCATTGCGCTTTTGGTCTGGTTAATCACCAAATGGGAGAATGAGTATCAAGCGGGAGACAGTGAAAGATGGATTATTCTTATTTTCTTCGTTTTAGGACTTTCTGTGGGAGTACACATGATGTGTATGCTTGCAATTCCTGCAGTATGTCTGGTATACTATGCAAGAAATTATAAGTTTACCTGGAAAAACTTTATCTGGGCAAACCTTATTACACTGGGAATTTTGATTATCGTTTTCAAAATTATCTTCCCTTTAATTATGACGATGTTCGGAAGACTTGAGATTTTCTTTGTAAATGGTCTTGGACTTCCTTTCCACTCAGGAACAATTGCAGCGTTTATTTTAATGGTAGCGATTTGCTATTTCTTAATCAAATATGCAAGAAAAGCAAAAAGAAATATCTACCAGACGGCTGCATTATCTGTAGTTTTCATGATGATCGGGTTCTCTTGCTGGATGGTTATTCCTATCAGAGCAAATGCGAATCCGCCAATGAACCTTAATGATCCGGATACAGCAATTGGTATGCTGGATTATTATAACAGAGAGCAGTATGGTGACTGGCCAACAATCTACGGACAAAACTATACGGCGTTCCTTGATGCTAACGGAATTGAAAAGAATGAAGACGGAAGCTTTAAGACCCAAAAAACCGGAGAAATCTACGAAAAAGACGAAAAAACCGGAACATACAGAAAAACCGGAGACCGTTTCAATTATGTATTCAACAAGTCTCAGGTGAGCTTAATGCCAAGAATGTTTAATGAGGATAAGGATGTAATGGCGAACTATATTTCTATGTATGGTGCTCCTGATTTTACATTCAACTATGCGAATGAAGATGTGGCAGACAATCCGCAGGCTAAGCAGATCTTTGATGAGCTGAGAGCTAAATATGAAGACAAATCCATTACCGCTTCAGATTATCTGAAAGTAAAACCTTATAACCTGATCAATGTTCAGAAGCCTTCATTACTTCAGAATATGGATTACTTTATTACTTTCCAGAACGGATATTACTTTGTAAGATATCTGATGTGGAACTTCGTAGGAAGACAAAATGATCTTGAAGGAAACATGGAAAGCACAAAAGGAAACTGGATTTCCGGTATTCCTTTCATTGATAATGCTACTGTAGGAAATCAGGATAAAATGCCTGCTAAATTCAAGAATGAAAGTACGGTAAAATTCTTCTTCCTTCCATTAATTTTAGGTTTGATCGGATTCTTTTTCCAATTGAACAGAGACTTTGGAAGATTCTATGCCCTGTTATCTTTATTCATTTTAACAAGTGTAGGGATTGTTTTCTATACTGGTGTAAAACCTTTTGAACCGAGAGAAAGAGATTATGCAATGGTAGGTTCATTCTATGCATTTGCCATCTGGATTGGATTAGGAGCAGGAGCCATCTTATGGTTCTTACAGTCTAAAATAAAATCAAACGGAGCTAACATTGCTTTAGGAGTGGTTTTATTAGGAGTACCTTTCATGATGGGCTTCCAGAACTATAATGTTCATGACAGAAGCGACAGATATACAGCGTATGATTATGCGTATTCAGTGTTAAAATCATTACCGAAAAACGATATCCTTTTCGTTTACGGAGATAACGATACTTACCCGGTTTGGGCGATTCAGGAGACAGAACAGTTCAGAGATGATGTGAAGGTAGTGAACTTTACCCTTGCTTCAACTCCCTGGAACCTGGATCAGGTAAAAAGAAGAACATACAATGCTATGGGAATCCCTAGCCAATTGACACACGAAGATTATAGAGATGGTGTAAATGACCAGATCTACATGATGAAGAAGGAAGATTGGGAAGGTGTTTTCTCTATGCTGAAAGAGCAGGGAGCTCCGGAAACAGAATTCCAGTCGTTCAGAAAATATCTTACTCAGGATTCTTTAACATTGAAGCAAGCAATTGAATTCATTAAATTCAAATCTCCTGAAAAAGATGAATTGTTGAAAATGTATTTTGGGGAAGAGAAATTTGAAAAATACAATATCCTTCCGGTAAACAAATTCATCCTTCCTGTTAATAAAGAAAATGCTTTAAAAGCAGGAATCATCAACAAAGAAGATCTTCCAAACGTAGCCAATCAGATTATGATTACTTACAAAGGAAATACGCTTTATAAGAATAACCTGATTCTGATGGATCTTTTAGCGAACTTCGACTGGAAGCGTCCGATCAACTTCTCATCAGGAGGTATTTATGACAGTGAGAATATTTTCTATCTGAACGATTACCTTCAGTTTGACGGATTCAGCTACAGATTAATTCCTATCCAAACGCCTCCGACAGCGGATGGAGATATGGGAAGAGTAGATGCCAATTCTCTTTACAACGTAGTGAAAAACTTCAGATGGGGGAACTTTAAGAATTTAAATGCTCATTTTGATGAAACGGCAACTTCCAATATCATCAGCTATAGAATGTCAGCAAGCAGAGCGGCGTCAGCCCTTGCATTAAGCGGACAGAAAGCTAAAGCATTAGAAATTCTTGATCTTGCAGCGAAAGAAATTCCGGCAGAGAAATATAATGATCCTCGTTCTTTAAGTTCAATTGTTTCAGGATATATTATCGCTGGTCAGGAGCAGAAAGGTCTTCAGCTTGCTGAGGTACTTAAGAAAGGAATCTTTGAAGAATATGATTATTATTTAAGTCTTTCTAAAGCAGATCAAAGCTACCTGAGAAGACAGATGAGAACAAAACCAATGGAATATTCTCTTGTGGTTTCTGCAGTAACGGATGCTTACACTAAGATCGGACAGAAGGAAAAAGCATATGCTTATCTGGTAAAATCCATAGAGCCGATTGACAAGAAGTTCAATGTGTTTATCAAAGATCTTCAGGAAATGGGAAGAGATAAGGCGATGAAAGAGTCTGAAAATGTTCAGCAGATCACGCCATTCTACCAGTACTTATTTGATGTCATGGAACCTTATGATTCTACGTATTCAAAAGAAAAGGAAAGTCAGATTACCAACGCGATTATCAAAGCGACAAAATAAAAATACTTTAAAACGGAACTTCGGTTCCGTTTTTTTATTATTGGGATTCCTGAATATTAAGGTTATATTTGTGAAAGTAAAAATACATAATGTCCGAAACACAAAATAGCAAATTCCCAATCTATGCCGTCATTGCTACGGTTCTTTTTAAGCTTCTTTTTTTATTAACGCACTACATTCAGGAAGATGCATTTATCACCTGGAGGGTTGCTCAGAATCTGTTGGATTATGGAGTCATTGGCTTCAATGGAGATACCAAGATTTCTGCCTCTACCACTCATCTGTATGTATTTGTATCCTATATTTTCAATCTTGTTTTTGGAAAAGAAAACTTTATTGAACCTCTTTTGATTTTTAATTCTCTACTGTTTACCATAGGAACTTTATTGCTGTCTCATTTGGTTTTAAAAAATCCATGGCATAAAGCGATCTTTATATTTCTGATCGGGATTTTGCCGCCCTCCATTAAAATTTCAATTCTTGGAATGGAATACGGAATTCTGTTTTTTCTGGAGATGGCATTATTGTATTACGGTTTCCATAAAGGGAAAAAATGGGTAGTGACAATTCTTCCTGTTTTAATCATGTTTACAAGGATTGATACAGTAATCTTTCTGGGAATTGTATTTCTTGTAGATCTATTCTGGAACAGAAAAATCAGATGGAATTATATTTTTGGCGGAGCGCTGGGAGTCTTAGCTACAGTTGCTTTCAACTGGTTTTACTTTGGCGAATTGGTTAATAATACCATTACTGCAAAAAAACTACTTTACAGTGAAAATTTTACCCTCCAGCAGCATATCGGATATTTCTTTAAAAGTTTTGGAAACTTCTGGGGAATGTTGAAAGTTCCGGGAGATTTCAATCCTCTGACGATTGTAGTATTGATTTTTGAATTGCTTTGTTTTATTTATCTGATCAGACAAAGAGAAAGGAGAAACTACTTTTTGTGGATGATTTTTCTTTTCGGATGGGCAAAACAAATCATTTTTATTTCTCAGAAAAGCTTGTTCGACTGGTATTATTGGGTACCACAACTTTTACTTTTCGTTCCCGTTCTTATTTTTGTACTTGAACAGAAAGAGAAGAGAAACCTATGGCTGTCATTACTTGTGATATTCTATATCTTCCCAATGCTTGTCTTCCAGACAGTTCACTGTATTGCAACAGGAAACGGAGAATGGAACTACCGCAGAACAATTGGTACCTTTTTAAATCAATATGAAAAGGATAAAAACCAGTGGATCTTATTGGAACCTGCAGGTTATGTTCCTTATTTTTCAGGATTAAAAACAATCGATGAGGTTGGATTGGTTGATAAACAGATTCAGGAGGAAATTAAAAAAGATAAGGTCAATTACTGGATCAACACGGTAAAAAACAGAAAACCGAAATATCTTCTTTCTTATCAGAATTTATATGAAGAAAAGAATGCCAATTCAGAGTACTATAAAACTCATTATAGACTTTTAAAAGAGTTCAGAGTAAAGGATCATCTAAAAAGTGACAACAAAATTTTAGAAAAAATTTACCACCTAAAACCTTCCGGAACAGACTATAATTTGTACATTAGGGTTGATTAAAAGATTGAAATATTTAAAAATTGAAAGAATTGAGAAAAAAAAGTTTTATAATAACTCTTTCACTCTAATACTCTCAAACCCTCCGACCCAACAATCACTGCAACCTAATATCTAAAACCTAATACCTGAAAAAATGAAATACTGTGCTTTTCTCCGTGGCGTTAACGTAAAAGGAACCAATATGAAAATGGCAGATGTATGCCAGGTTTTTAAAGATGCAGGTATGAAAGAAGTGAGTTCAATACTGGCTTCCGGAAATATTGTTTTTTCTTCGGATAAAAATACGACAGAATTAAAAACTATTCTCGAAAAAGCAATGTCGGAACATTTTTCTTATGAAGCCTTTTTGTTTGTGAAATCTCAGGAAGAAACCGAGGCTTTCTGGAACAGTATTCCTTTTGAAAAGAAAGACGAACTTCATATTTATGGTTTTGTCGGAATTTCCGGAGTTGAAAACGTTTTAATGGAAGAGTTTCAGAAAGCAGGTCAGGTGGAAAATGAGAAAGCTGAAATCATCAATGATATATTTTACTGGCAGGTTCCGAAAGGAAATACGTTGGATTCTACCTTTGGAAAAGTGCTGGGCAAAAAAAGTCTTAAAGATCAGTTTACGAGCAGAAATGTGAATACGTTTGAGAAGGTTCTGAAAAAGATGAATTAAAATATACGAATCACCTTCGGATATAGCTTATCCGATTATATCATATCATAACATTTCTTAGAAATTCAATAGGAACGGGCTTTAGCCCGTTTATCAATAAAAGTAACAGCCATTGGCTTCAGCCAAAACCTATCCTATATTTATGGTAGAGTTTCCCACAGATTCCTCAGATTTACACAGATTCTACCTTTGGAAAAAGCATGACCCCGATATTTTTTTGGATAAATCATCAGCTATTATATTTTTCATGTTAATATAACAGATAGTATTAGAGCTGTCATGCTGAGCCTGTCGAAGCATCTACCACTTTAATAATCATATATTCAAGAGCCTTTTGATTACTACATTGATTATCATAGTCATAGTTTTAACGGTTAATATAACAGATAGTATTAGAGTTGTCATGCTGAGCCTGTCGAAGCATCTATCAATTTAATAACCGGAAATTCAAGAATACAAAATACTCAAAGACTATTGCAACCATAGCCTGTTAAAGCAATCAAATAATTTCCATTTGTGAAACTTTCTCAGTATTTTTACTGAACTTTTTAATTACAACAAAATGATTCAGTATTTAGATAATATTTCGCACAAAGATTCAAAAAACTTTTTCCTTATTGCCGGACCTTGTATTATTGAAGGGGAAGATATGGCATTAAGAATCGCTGAAAAAGTAATCAGCATTACCGATAAATACAATATTCCTTATATTTTCAAAGGAAGTTTCAAAAAAGCAAACAGAAGCCGTGTAGATTCTTTCACAACTATTGGTGAAGAAAAATCTCTTGAAATCCTTAGAAAAGTAGGAGAGACGTTCAATATTCCTACCACAACAGATATTCATGAAAATGAACATGCAGCATTAGCAGCACAATATGTAGATGTTCTACAGATTCCTGCATTCCTTGTTCGCCAGACCGATCTATTGGTGGCTGCAGCCCAAACAGGAAAATGTGTGACTTTGAAAAAAGGACAGTTCCTTTCTCCGGAAGCGATGAAGTTTGCCGTTCAGAAAATTACAGATTCCAATAACGAGAAAGTAGCGATTATTGAAAGAGGAAATTCTTTCGGATATACAGATCTGATCGTAGATTACAGAGGAATTCCTACGATGAGAGAATATGCTCCTGTTATTTTGGATGTTACACACTCTCTACAACAACCTAACCAAAGTTCAGGAGTTACAGGCGGAAGACCGGATCTTATTGAAACTGTTGCCAAAGCAGGAATTGCAGTAGGAGCAGACGGAATTTTCATCGAAACGCATCCTACACCGGAAACTGCATTATCTGATGGTGCCAACATGTTAAGATTAGATTTATTAGAAGATTTGTTACAAAAATTGACAAGAATTAGAGAATCGATTTTGTAATTGTTAAAAAAACATTAATTTTAGAAATTCTAAAACATTTCTTTTGAAAAAACTAGTTTTACCGCTAAGCCTTATGGTCCCTGTACTGTTTTTCTCCCAACAAAGGAAAAAAGATACAGCGACTACTAAAGTAACCGATATAGAGGAAGTTGTCTTCCAGAAAAAAGCAACAGGAAGAACCAATGACCTTACCAACGTAAGAATTTCAGCGAAAGAAGCGAAATCAGTAGCTTCTATTAATGGAGGAATTGAAGGATTGCTTAAAACATTACCTTCCGTAAACTCCAACACCGAGCTGTCTTCACAATATATGGTTCGTGGTGGAAACTATGATGAAAACCTTATCTACATTAATGATATTGAAATCTACAGACCTTTCCTGATCAGAAACTCTCAGCAGGAAGGGATGAGTATCATTAACCCGGATATGGTTTCCGCAGTGAATTTCTCTGCAGGAGGATTTGAAGCTAAATATGGTGATAAAATGTCTTCTGCTTTAAATATCTATTACCGAGAGCCTGAAAAATTTGAAGTTTCAGGAGAGGCAAGTTTAATTGGAGGTAGGCTGACAACAGGCCTGGCTTCCAAAAATAAAAAATTTACAGCCTTATTTTCCGGAAGATACAGAAACACCAATCTTGTTCTTAATACCTTAAAAGAAGATACAGATTTTAACCCGACGTACTGGGATTTTCAGTCTTATCTGAACTATCATGTGAGTGATAAATTCACGATGTCATTCATCGGATATTATTCCAAGAATGACTATCAGATGATTCCTAAAGCGAAAAGTGTTACATTCGGAAGTCTTCAGCAGCCTATCACTGTAAATATCGGCTATGGAGGACAGGAAAATGACCAGTATAAAAATATGATGGGTACATTTTCTATGAACTATAAGCCTGCAGACAAATGGAAGCTTACCTTGGATGCTTTTGCTTATCAGAACAGAGAAAGAGAGTATTATACCATACAGTCAGCTTACGAACTGCAGACTTTTGATCCTGTTACGCAGCAGCCTGTAACGTCTTTCGATGTGGGTGGTCAGATAGAACATGCAAGAAACGACTTGTTTGTAAGAACATACGGAACACAGTTCAGAGCAAAATTCTCTCCCAATGTCAATACAGACTTTGAGGTTGGATTTAAATATGAAAAAGAAAACCTGAAAGATCTTACCAATGAATGGAAATTGGTAGATTCTGCAGGATATAGCATTCCAAGACCGGAAGTCATTGATCCGAGAACAGGAACTACAGGAGATCTTAAGCTTGCTTATTATATTGCCGGACAAAATAATATCGAACCGACAAGACTTTCTGCCTATGCGCAGTATTCTCAGAAATTCTATTGGGGAGCCAGTAAAGTATTTGTGAATGCGGGAGTACGTGTGGCCAACTGGAGTTTCAATAAAGAAACTATTTTCTCTCCAAGAGCTCAGTTTGCCATAAAGCCTGATTGGGAAAGCGATATGTTGTTTAAAATTTCCGGAGGTATTTACTATCAGTCTCCTTTTTATAAAGAGATTAAAGATCTGGATGGTAATTTTAACTCCAATATAAAGTCACAACGCTCTATCCAGGTAATTCTTGCTAATGATTACGAGTTTCAGATGTATGACAGACCATTTAAGCTGACTACGGAACTTTATTATAAGAAAATGGATAATCTGATTCCTTATTATATGGATAATGTAAGGATTCGTTATTCCGGGCAGAATAATTCCAAAGGATATGCCTATGGTATTGATACAAGATTATTCGGGGAATTTGTTCCTGGTGTAGATTCTTGGCTATCCGCGAGTTACGCAAGGGTGTATGAGAATATTGATGGAAGAGGAGATATTCCAAGACCTACAGATCAGAGGTTGAGGTTTGCGATGTTCTATCAGGATTATATGCCAAGCTTCCCGTCTATGCGTGTGAACCTTACTTTAGTATATGCTATGGGATTGCCTACGGGAGCTCCGGTAATGTTTAACAGCAACGGGCAGCCAGATTTTGGTTCTGCTTATAATTATCAGCAGAAACTACCTTCTTATAAACGAGTGGATCTGGGACTTACAAAAGTATTTATTGATCCGAAAGAGAAAAATAAGAGATCCGGATTCTGGGGTAATTTCGAGGAATTGACACTAGGCGTTCAGGTTTTCAATGCCTTTAATATCAATAATACTGTTGCCAACCAGTGGATTACAGATTATAATACCAATTATATGTATCCTGTTCCGGTACGTCTTACAGGACGTTTCTTTAATGTAAAACTGGAATTCAGACTATAAAATTAAAATCCTTTAGGATATCAATAAAAGAACAGAAAGCTTCCGAATTTTCGGAAGCTTTTTTGTTTACCCGAATTTTATAACAACATTACCAAATTTTATAACAACGGTCTCTGAGATATTTTTACCTTTGTCTTACCAATGAAAAAGATTCTTGCCATATTGTTTTCTGTTTTCTACTTCGGATTTTCTTCCGGAGCAGCTTTCAGTATTCATTATTGTATGAAAGAATTTGTTTCTGTCAGCCAGAAAGCAGATGATATCTGTGCGAAATGTGGTGTTAAGGAAAAAAAAGGATGCTGTAAAACGGAGATCAAAATCGTAAAAGTAGACGATTCCCAGAAATCTGATTATGTGAACGTCGATTTCTTAAGTGCAGTTTCAGAGATACCGGTGAAACATCAGTTTGCCGCTATTGATAAGTCTTTTTCTGCCACCAAATTTACTCAGATCCAGATTAATGCACCGCCTGAATACGGGTCGATACCTATCTACATCAATCATTGTAATTTTAGAATTTAGAATTTGTCAAGTCGTTTCCGGTATAAGTATATACTGTTATGAGCGACATGTTTTGACGCATTTACTGATGTGTCATCCATTATTCTTTATTAAAAATTAATTCTAAAATTTAAAACAATGAAAAAATATATCATCACAGCAGCCTTATCTTTATTCTCAATCGTTTCATTATCTGCACAATCTAAAAAGGATGCTCAGGTTTCTAAACTATACCAGAATTATATTGCTATCAAATCAGCGTTAGCTTCAGATGATGCGGATAAAACTTCAAAAGCCGCAACAGAATTTATTAAAACAGCTTCTGTTATTGATTATAAAGTAGTTTCTGAGGGAAATCTTAATGTGCTCAGAAAAGATGCTTCTGCTATTTCGGATGCAAGAACTATTGCCACACAAAGAGAAACTTTTTTAAACCTTTCGGACAATATGATTGCTCTGACCAAGCAGTTCAAACTTTCTGAAAAACCAGTCTACGTTCAATATTGCCCAATGGCAGACGGAAGCTGGCTAAGCGATGAAAAACAGATCGTTAATCCATATTACGGAAAGTCTATGCTTACATGTGGAAGTGTAAAGTCGGAAATTAAATAATTGCCGTACTATTCTTTAAAATAATAAGTTGCATAGCTTGAATTATAATTTACTTTAAGCTATGCAACTTCTAAAAAGTTCGAAATATTATGAAAAAGCTGATAATGTTTCTGGTACTTTTGTTCTCTGTATTGACTTTCGCTCAAACTACAAAAAACGTTTATACTTGTCCGATGCACTCTGAAGTGGTGTCTTCTAAACCTGGAGACTGTCCCAAATGTGGAATGGCTCTGGAGAAGAAAACTCTTGCCCTAAAGTCAAAAGCAGCGGCAAAACCGGAAGCGAAATCTATAACAGAGACAACAACAAAATCCTCAGAAACAAAAATAAATACAACCCATTCTCAAATTACCTATGCATGTCCGATGCATCCGGAAGTTGTTTCAGACAAACCGGGAAAATGTCCTAAATGCGGGATGGAACTTGAGGAAAAAGAAGATCACTCCCTTTCAGATAAAACGAAATCAGAAGGCTATGTTTTAAGAAGAAACTCTGAAAACGGGAGAATTACATTTGGAGGGAAAACCGTTCGTTACGACCTGTATGTAAAAGATACTATTGTGAATTTCACAGGAAAAAACAGAAGAGCAATTGCAATCAATGGTAAACTTCAGGCTCCGACGTTGTATTTTACGGAAGGAGACACGGCCGAGATCTATCTGCATAATATGCTTAAGGAAAATACAGGACTGCACTGGCACGGTGTGATTCTTCCCAACGAACAGGACGGAGTTCCTTATCTTACCACCAAGCCTGTAAAACCTGGAGAAACCCATTTATATAAATTCAGAATCTCTCAAAACGGAACGTACTGGTATCATTCTCACGAAGCGCTTCAGGAACAGATAGGAATGAATGGTATTCTGGTTTTCAAAAAAAGAGAAGGAGAACCCAAAACAGAATACAATGCTGATATTCCGGTATTACTGGGAGATTGGAGTGATGATGATCCTATGCAGATTGCAAGAAGGCTTCATATGGCCAATACAGACTGGTATGCGGTAAAGAAAAATGCTGTACAAAGTTACTGGGAAGCGATTAAATCCGGAAATCTGGGAACAAAAGCTCTGAATGAATGGAAAAGAATGGAAGCCATGGATGTAAGTGACGTGTATTACGATAAATTCCTCATCAATGGTACACCGAGTTCAGATTATTCTAACTTAAAAGCTGGTGACAAAGTACGGTTGAGAGTCGCGAACGGAGGTTCATCTACCTATTTCTGGCTGAATTATGGCGGAGGAAAAATAAAAGTAGTGGGAAATGACGGTAATGATGTGGTACCAGTAGAAGTTGATCGTCTGATTGTCGGAGTTTCTGAAACCTATGATATTGAAGTTACGATTCCAGAAAACAAAAGCTTTGAGTTCAGAGCGACTTCTGAAGACAGAATAGGACATGCTTCCCTTTGGCTGGGATCGGGTGAAAAGATAGAAGCTCCTAATCTTCCAAGGTTGATGCTTTTTGAAGGAATGAAAATGATGAACGGTATGATGGAAATGAGCGGAAATATGAAACCGATGAACATGACAATGGGAAATCAAATGATGGATATGAACGAAGTGATGTATCCGGAATTATCTGAAAATCAAAGAAAAACTACTGCAAAGCATATCAATGAGATGATGGGAGTGAAAACCAAAGAAGATAAGAAAGAAGATCATTCTCAACACTCAGGAATGGAGATGAAGGAAGAGAAAACAATCAAGAGACTATCTTACAATATTTTAAAATCTCCTGAAAAAACGATTCTTCCTATAGACAGCATTCGGGAAATGAAGTTTACACTGGAAGGAAATATGAACCATTATCTGTGGACGCTGGATAATAAAACGGTAACAGAGACGGATAAAATTATGATCAAAAAAGGAGAAGTTCTTAGAATTAAACTCTATAATAATTCCATGATGCGTCACCCGATGCACCTTCATGGTCATGATTTCAGGCTGATTAATTCAAAAGGAGAGTATTCTCCATTGAAAAATGTAGTGGATATCATGCCGATGGAAACGGTAACAATAGAATTTGCAGCCAACCAAGATGGCGACTGGTTTTTCCATTGTCATATTTTATACCATATGATGGCAGGAATGGGAAGAATTTTCAGTTATGAAAACTCAAAACCCAATCCACAGCTTCCGAACAGAAAAATGGCCTGGAAAAACTTTATCCAGGATAATAAAATGACCAGTTCCATGGCAATGCTGGATTTAGCAAGTAATAAGATCCACGCAGAAACAATGACGATGTTTGGGCCAAGATGGGCTAACCTGAATGAGTTTCATACCAACTGGAATTTTGATCATTTTGAAGGAAGTGCAAAAGTAGGACGTTTCTTAGGAAAATTCCAGTGGGCATTGCCTTATGCCGGAATCAGGGTTCAGAAAAATCATGAGATCATGGAGAGACAGATGGCCGAAGATCTCGGAATGGAATTTCATGGTAAAAAGACCTGGTTTGGACAGCAGAAGGCTTCGAAAAATAGATTTGCATTCATTGTTGGTATGCAGTATGTGTTGCCAATGCTGATTACTGCTGACGCAAGTGTTGATCAAAACGGAAAAGTGTTATTGGAGCTTAGCCGTGAAGATATACCGCTTTCCAGAAGACTGAGAGGAAACTTTAGCATCAATTCAGATGGAGAGTTTTCTACAGGACTTCGATACATTGTTCAGAAATGGTTATCCCTTTCCGGAAACTATGATAAAGAAATAGGCTGGGGTGCAGGTATTACTTTAACTTATTAAAATAAAAAACGTCTCATTTGTGAGGCGTTTTTTTATGGGATAAAAGTTATATCTTTAGCTTTACTTCGGAAATATTATGAAAGAAAAAGTATATAGTGTAGATAATTATTGGGATATGAATGTTCTTGAGGGAATAGCTGATTATAATGGCAAACCTTGTTATTATATAAATATCTTTTCTGAGGCAGAAGATGACTGGACTAATGAATACCTTTTAACACCATTGTCAGAAGATATTTTTACTCTTGGTCTTGAAATCTGGAATTATTGGTTGTACTGGCTGAGAACTTATAACCAGACAAAAGTGCCACATCAGGTAGAATACGCAAAGCAAAGAAAAAATCACTCTTTTGATTTTTTAATGAAAGCAGATGTTGATACTGAGGAATGGTTAAAAGCTGAGCAGAATTATCAAAATCACTTTGTTTTTGATCATTATTTGAAAGCTAATCAACCTACTGTGAAGGCAAAGGGAGTATTTAATGGTAAAATAGACGGGACCGATACATTTGTAGAATGGACCAATCATGAAAACCTTTAAACTATTAAAATAAAAATAAAATCGTCTCCTAACATATTTTGAGACGATTTATTCTTTAGGGTTATTCCAATTCTATTGGATTATAAGGAATAGGGTTAGATTTAATTGACATTTGACTACCATTTAAGCTATAAGCTTATTGTTTTAAAAATAAAAAGCCACCTCATTTTCACGAGATGGCTTTATATAATTAATGCAAATGCTTTTATTTAGAAGCTCCTACGGCTTTTTCGGTCTTTGCTGGTGTATAAGTAACTTTCGAAATATCAACCGTCATTTCTTTCAGACGTTTTGCCACATTCTCAGGCATTTCTTTCTGATATCTACCTCCGATTACTTCTGCAAGGAATTTTTCGGTTTCAGCATACATCGCCATGCTGTTTACAGGTTTACGGAATCCATGACCTTCATCATCAGCCAGGATATAATTAACCTTTTTACCTTTATCACGAAGCGCGATGACAATCTGATCTGCTTCAGCCTGCTTTACTCTTGGATCATTAGCTCCCTGAACAATCAGTAAAGGTTTGTTGATTTTATCTACACTGAATAGTGGGCTTGCATCATGCATGCGTTTTTTACCTTCCTCAGTTTTAGGATCACCTACCATACCATAAAGGAAAGCACGGGCAGCTTCCCAGTAAGCAGGAACAGAATCCAGCAAGGTAAATAGGTTACTTGGTCCTACGATATCTACTCCTGCAGCATATACATCCGGAGTGAAAGCCAGACCTGCCAGTGTTGCATAGCCACCGTAGCTTCCTCCCATGATGACTACTTTATTTTTATCTGCAATTCCCTGATCGATCAGATATTTTACGCCCCAGGTAATGTCATCCTGCATCAGTTTTCCCCATTGAAGATCTCCACCATTCTGGAACTTTTTACCATAACCGCCACTTGCTCTGAAGTTAGGCTGAAGCACGGCATATCCTCTGTTGGCTAAAAATTGTACGGTTGAGTTATATCCCCAATAATCTCTTGGACCTTTCGGGCCTCCGTGAACCAACACCACTACAGGAACATTCTTGCCAGAAGAACCTACAGGTAAAGTCAGGTAAGCCGGAATTTCAAGTCCGTCACTGCTTTTATAGCTGATAGGAGTCATTGCTGCCAAATACTTTTCAACTTTTTTCAGTTCTGTTCTTGGCGTATACTGGAATATCAGCTGTTTTGTCTTTGCATCAAAGAAATACGCTTCTGAAGCATATTTATCTCCTCCTACAGAAACCAGAAACTTAGAATAATCATTGGTAGAACTTGCAAAACTAACCTCTCTTCCTGGGAATTTGCTTTGTAGGAATTTATAATTAGCTTCCCACGCTTTATCTTTCCAGTAATATTCTGTTTTATCTCCAGTGTAAGAAGTGTAGATCATTTTTCTTGTATTTCTGTCTAAAAACAGTCCTCCAAAATCTACTTTATCTTTAGGATCACTTTCTATTTTTGTAATCTGTTTTGTTTTCGGATCCATCAGGAATAGTGCAGATTTATCCAGATCTCCTTTATTGGTTACCAGATAAAACTTAGAATTGTCTTCGTTCCAGTTGGAGATATAAGCACTTTCTGTAACCAGTGTTTCGTAAATAGGAGTCAGTTTATCACCTTCTTTATAAAAAAACTGTGTGGTTCCCTTATCATCCGTTTTGGAAAGAACTCTCAATTTTTCATCCCAGTCAAATTCATAGCTTGTAATACGGTCTGTATTTTCGTAAATCTTTTTCAGTTCTCCTGTAGAAATTTTCAGTGAATATAAATCGTGCCATGCTTTATCACGGTTATTCAATCCAATCATCAGTAAATCAGGATCTTTTCTGCTTGCCACGTAGATATTTGCTGTTACATCTTTAAGCGGTGTTATATTCCTTGATTCCGGAACTCCTTTTGTTACTTTTGCCATAGGATCTACTGCAAAAATATTCATGTTTTCATCTCCGTTATTATCTTTTACATACAGGATATATTTTCCGTCTTCTGTCCAGAAATATCCATTCAACGGGCGTTTGCTGTTTGTTAAAGGACGTGCTTTCTCAAAAGGCTCATCAATTTTTTTTACCCAGATATTCATAATCCCCTCATATTCTTTTGTAAAGGAAATCCATTTCCCATCCGGACTCAATTGTCCTCCGGCAATTTCCGGGTTACCAAAGAATAAACCTCGGTCCAGTACCGGGACTTCCTGTGCTCGTGCTGTATGTACTCCTATGAGCAGGAGCAATACATAAAAGATTTTTTTCATGTTTTTAAGTTTTAGTTGTTATTAATAAATTGTTATGATTTTTTAATTTTTATCGATTCTAACAATAATGACTTACATTTCCAGTTCTATGATTTTTTTTGCCATTTTCTGATTCATACTTTCCGGTAGTAAGCCCATCAGAAAATTCCGGATTGAATTTCCTTTTTCCCATTGAGAAACCTTTCCGATGGTACGGCTTGTATTAACGATATAATCAACCTTTTTTCTTCTGGTACTTTGAAACTTTTTGAAAATAGCATTGAAATCCTGATGACTTTCCAGCAATTTTCCAATGATATAAGCATCTTCAATGGCCTGGCAGGCACCTTGTCCCATATTGGGAGTTGTAGCGTGGGCTGCATCCCCAATCAGGCATAGATTTTCAGAATACCATTGAGGGATAGGAGCGAGGTCGGAAATTGTATTACAAATAATATCTTCGTTTGCTGTAGCTTCAATAAGTTGTAAGACCAAAGGATCAAAATCATTAAAAATCTCTGCAATTTCAAGATATCTCCCGAAGCTTTTTTCATTGACACAGGCATACCAGTACACCTTTTTATCAGAAATTTTAACAAAGCCGAAACGTTTTCCTTTGCCCCACATTTCAAAAGCTTCCTGATGGTGTTTTTCAGGAAGATCAAAATCTACCAGACCACGCCAGCATTTCTGTCCGGAATTTCGTATAGTACCGGTTTTCAGGATATGATTACGGATAGGAGATTTTATGCCGTCTGCACCAAAAACGATTGTACTTTCAATCTGATTTCCATTGTCAAAATCTAAAATATAGTTTTCCTCTTTTCTTATTTTTTGTAAGGAATGGTTGAGCTGTATAGAATTTGGGTTTAAATTTTCAGCCAGGATTTTCTGAAGCTCAGCTCGGTGAATGGCAACGTTACAGGAATTGTACTGCGTTTCCAGTTCCAGAATTTCTGTTTTGGAGATGGTTTGTAATGATTCGTTAGCGATAACGATTCTATGAACTTTATTACCTGCATTTTCAATCTTTTCTTTTAAACCTAAACGATCGAAAACCTGCATGGCATTGACGGCCATCATAATTCCAGCTCCTACAGGTTTTATTTCGGGAGCAGATTCATAGATCGTAAAATCATACTGATGCTGTTTCAGTACATTTCCGAGGGTAAGTCCTCCGATTCCTGCTCCAATGATTGAAATGGTATTCATAAGGCTTAGTTTTATTTAAAACGTAAAGAGGTGAAAGATTCTTATGGGTGTATCATTTTATGAAAGTCAAATGATAACTTATAGCGTTAAAATATAACTCTCCGATACCTTTTTAAAACCATATCGGCTGAAAAAGTTGTGAGCACCATGATTATTGACTCCGCTTTCTAGCAAAATGAAACTGATATTCCAGTTTTTAGATTCATGAATGGCTTTCTCCAAAAGGGTACTTCCCAGGGATTGACCTCTCACAGACTGGTCCAGGAGCATATCCTCCAGAATTGCGTATTTTTTAAAAGGACTGTTGATGACATTGAAAACCATCATACCGACAATTTCACTGTTTTCATTTTCTGCAATCAGAATATTCAGTTTGGAACTCCCGTCAGAATTAAAATCGGTGATCAGCTGTTCTGTCAGGATCAGTTCAAGATCAGGATTCCAATGGTGAGAATCTATGGCTCTGCCGGACATCATTTCGCCATGAGAAATATAAGAATCTGTTTTGTGGGTAATAAAAAAGTCTACGAGATCTTTTACTCGGCTTTTATCGGTAAGCCATTGGGTAGTATATTTCATGAGGTGTAATGGTTTTTATTTTAACTTTTTCAATTCTTCCAGAAGTTGATTCTGCTTATTGATAAATTGATTGAGACTATCTGTTTTCAGAGGGTGAGCCTTTTGATATTTTTCAATTTCAGGAAGTGTTTTTCTGATTTTGAATACAAGGTATTGATCATGAAGTGTGGTCCTGTTTGCTTTTATTTTGGCGATGAGGTCTCTGATTGTTTGTGTTTTTAGATCATATTTTTCAGCGCTTGCTTTTATCTCTTTTTCAATTTGTTTCTTTGTAGCAGAATCGGTTACCGAATTTGATAGTGTCGTTGCATCATTATAATATGTTTCCGATTTACCGATAATATCATCATATTCCGAAATGGAGGTTTCAGCTTCCTTTTGAATATTGTCTATCCTTGTGTCAAGATCCTGTAAAGTTTTATCATTTTTTATCAACTCCTGATAGATTTCATGAACAAGATTTCCTTCACGTGAGGAGTATCGGGTATTTTTTTTAATAGCTCCTGAAACTGAAGATTTAGCATTGTCAACGGCGTTTTCTAGCACAGGAGCCTGCTTCGATTTGTTTTCGCTGCAGGAAAGTAGAGATAAGGCCAGAATAGAGGCGAAAAGTATTTTTTTCATAGTATGTTTTGTTTTGGTTGAAAATCAGCATCATATCCAAAGCAACTAAAATTAATCATTTCAATTCTAACGCAAGTGATTAAAGGATATGATTTTAATTAGTTGAACAAAGTTTGAAAAATGTTACATCCATAAAAAAACGGAGCCTGAAAACAGACTCCGCCTATAAAATTTTTTACGCTAAAATTATTTACCCAGGTAAGATTTAAGAATCTTGCTTCTGGTATTGTGTTTTAGTCTCTTAATTGCTTTTTCTTTGATCTGACGAACTCTCTCTCTTGTAAGATCGAAAGTTTCACCAATTTCCTCTAAAGTCATTGGGTGTTTTCCGTTCAGTCCGAAGTACAATCTTACCAGATCAGCCTCTCTTGGCGTCAAAGTATTCAATGCTCTTTCAATCTCAATTTGTAGAGATTCCAGCATCAGATCTTTATCAGGACTTGGAGATTCTCCTGAACGTAATACATCATAAAGATTAGAATCTTCACCTTCTACTAAAGGTGCATCCATAGACAGGTGTCTTCCGGAGTTTTTCATAGATTCTTTAATATCTTCCTCGCTCATGTCAAGAACTTCAGCCAATTCTTCCGGAGAAGGTGGTCTTTCATTTTCCTGCTCAAGGTGAGCGTATGCTTTATTGATTTTGTTGATAGACCCAATCTTGTTCAATGGTAATCTTACAATTCTTGACTGTTCAGCCAATGCCTGTAAGATTGATTGACGGATCCACCATACTGCATAAGAGATAAATTTGAAACCTCTAGTTTCATCGTACCTTTTTGCCGCTTTCATTAATCCTAAGTTACCTTCATTAATCAAATCGGGTAAAGAAAGACCTTGATTTTGGTATTGCTTAGATACAGATACTACGAAACGAAGGTTGGCTTTGATTAATTTCTCAAGTGCGGCTCTGTCACCTGCACGTATTCTTTGTGCCAATTCTACTTCCTCGTCCGCAGTGATCAGTTCCACTTTACCAATTTCCTGCAAATACTTGTCTAATGAAGCAGTTTCCCTGTTGGTAACCTGCTTAGTGATTTTTAATTGTCTCATTTATTTTATCCTCAAAAAAGAGTTACTATAATATATACGTATGAAAAGGTAAAAAGGTTACACAAGGTTCAGTATTTTTTGTACAATGTATAAAGTAAAATGTATTAATGTATTTGCGGTATGAGTTTAATTGATTGATATTTAATGTTTTGTGCTTGTTTTTCGTCTGAGAAATAAAATTGAAATAATAATAAAATTACTAGTATTTATTTAAAAATCCTGTAAATTCCTTAAACTTTAAACTCTGAATTTTGAACAAAAAAAACGAAACCGAAGTCCCGTTTTTATCTCTAAGAGTTATATTTTAAATTGTATTGGGTTAAAACCCGTAACTCGCAACTCGAAATTCTACTTAGAAAAGCTCATTCAATACTTTTGCCAGTCTCAATCCTCCGTACAACAATTGTCTTTCCATTGTTTCGTTGAATTTATACTGATAGTCGTAAGATAGCTTAGAATCATTTGGAGTCTGTGCATAGATCTTGTTGGCGATTTTATGAGAATCATATAACCAGTCTTCCAGTGTTCCGGATTGGATCTGTGCTACTTCTTCTTTAGATTTGATATCTAAAAGCTTAGAATATTCAGTGTAGCTGTATTTTTGAGAATCTACTAATTTCCCATCCCAAACAGAGTGTAAATTGGTTTTTTCCCCGAAATAGGTAACGTTGATTTTGTTTCCGCCCAAATCTTCAGCTCTTCCTACGTGAAGTGGCTGTGCAAGATCTCCCATAATGTGGATAAGGAAGATTAAAGCAATTTTTCTGTCTTTTTCAGAAGTGTTTTTGTCTTTGATCTGGCTTGACAATGTATTTACCTGTGTATAAAGGCTTGGTCCTGCCTGTGCTTTTAAATTTTGTTCAAAAGCTTTAAAATCAGTCATCGGATCAATGTTTACATAATGCCATGCTGAAGCCTGCTTCCATGCACCTGTTGTATCAGATTTGATGAAATCCGGCCAGTTCGCCCAGTAAGCCAGACGTTCTTTTCCCATGATCTTTTTAATCTCTCTTCTTGCTTTACGGGAAAGGTGGTTCTGTGCAATATCTGCAATCACCCTGTGTCCCGTTAATCCCCACGCATAAGAATAAAGTGAAGAGGCCATGAATGCTAAAATCAGAATTTTAGAATAAATACTTTTCATTTTAAATAACAATTTTCAGTCTGCAAAGATACGGCCCACTTTCGGAATGAGCATACATAATCCTGAATTTATTCCATAAGATGATGTTAATAAAATTTAATGTAAATAAATATCTAATAATCTTAGGTTTGAAAAGAATAGAAAGCATTGAAGATAAAGGCATAAAACTCTTCATATACTATATAGACCTAAAGTAAAACCTTAACCCCATAACTTTAAACTTTAAACCTTGAACCTCACACTCTAAACAATTGGTTCTGAATAGTTAATTTTAAATTCTAAAAAACAAATAAATAGGCTATTTACCGTATTTTCACGGAATTTGTAGAAAATTATTCCTATTAATGTCAATAAATTACTACTTTTAGAATAAAATTGTTGTAAAAATATTTTTTCAAACTTATGAGATATATTATCTTTACAAGTCATAATCAGAGGAAACACTATGTATGAGAATAATATTGTAGATATGCATTACAATAAGCTGCAGACAGACTTTAAGGCTGAAGCTGTGGCTGTAAACCTCTTGAAATACCACCGTGCGGTAAGCAATATATTCATTGAGCGTGTCGGCGTGAACGACCGTGCTTACCTGAAGGATATTAAAAGTATTTCAAGCAGTTATTTAGGATTTGATGAGGAAGTCTTTACCATAGAGAGTTACAGAGAAGGTATTTATGACTACCTTCCGGAAGGCTTGTTCCATCCACCGTCTCTGGGAGCTTCCAGAAAGAATGTAGATACAGTGGTAAGGGAAATCCGGAAACAGAAAAGGGTAGAAGATGATGCCCGTAAATTTTTCCGACCTTTTGAGCTGGAAGTATTCTTTACGGAAATCAGTGCTTTGCTTAAAGAATCAGAATTTGATATCACCAGCAGCACCGATTCTTTACTGGAAACAGTAAGTGAGCTTTGGCCTATGATCAAAATGCTGGATAAGCAGAGTGCTTATATTTTTATGCATATTTTACCTTTTTTCCATCAGATCAGAGGAGATAAAAGATGGTTTGAAAGATGCATGACTGCTTTTCTGCAGGTACAGGTACAAGTTACTTTTTCCCCTAATATTATTGACGGAATTGAAAAAAATGATGATTCCATGTTATTGGGAAATTCACGATTGGGAGTCACCTATATTCCAAGCGGGCCTCATATGGATGGACAGCGAAACTGGGTCGTAAATATTGGCCCTATTCCTTATGGGGATATGAAGAAGTATATTCCGGGAAGTCCGTTCAGAAATGTGCTTCAGGCACTGTATGATTATTTTCTTCCTGTAACAGTAGATGTGGAAGAGAATTTTGTCACAGAAAAAGAGGAATATTCATTCAGTCTTGAAGACGATGAAAGAAATGCCAGCCGCCTTGGATACTCTACATTCCTCTAAATTATTTTATTATATTTACAGCTACCAACAAAGTATAAATTCGAAAAGAAACAAATGGAAATTTCTTCAGTAAAAGGTATTTTTTTAAGGTATATCTTAATGCCTTTAATCGCAATTATTATGATGGTTATACTCGGTGTAATCAGGAGAAATAAACCTGCGATCAAAATTAAAGTGATCATTATATATGTACTCCTTTGCAGCTTATGTCTGGCTATCCCAGGCGTTTTTGGTTTTGCAGGAAACCTTTTTAACCCGTACTGGTATCTTATTGCACAGGTGATCTATCTTATTTTTGGGATTATTCATGTGAATCTGTTACATAAATATTTCAAAAAGCACATCGATTCTCTGGCAATGAGTATTCTGTTTGAGTCTATCCTTTCATTAACGTGTATGGCTTTGGGTGGATATCTTTTCACCCTGATTTTTAACTGGATGAGTAAAGGTACAGGATATGCTGTGATGGCAGCAACAAGTATGGTGATCTTTGTGGTTCCTATGGTATTTTATTACTGCTATATCCAGTTTATCAGTATTCCTTTTGATATTTATAAAACATGGAGATATTCACCTGAACAGAAGTTGCCTGATTTTGAAGGGGCAGATTTTGACAGATTAATGGTACTGAATGTTGAATTGAGCAAAAAATTAGAGGATACCAACCGTTTCAGAATTAAAGCCAAAACACTTCCTACAGGAGTTACTTTCGGAGATTGGTTCTACAGGGTAGTAGATGATTATAACCACAAAAATCCAGGGTCTATTATTCACCTTTCAGATGAAGGAAATGAGCCTTATTACTGGATCTTCTACACTAAAAAATCGTTTTTCAGCTTTAGAAAATATATAGATTTCGACCACGACATTACGACAAACAGCATTTCTGAAAATGAAGTGGTGATTTGTAAGAGAGTTATTCAGCATGAAGAGGAGGGAGTCACAAGAAAATCATAAACACAAAAAATTAAAAAGTATTAAACATGATACAGCCTATTAAACATTTTGCAATCAATTGGGTGGATGGGATGAAAGTTTCCCAGAGGCACCTTAATGATCAGGATAATTTCTTAATTGATACCATCAGAGATTCCAATTCCCTTGGAATTACTACATATAACTACGGGCTTTTACCTATTTCCAACGAATTTACAGACCGTACCATTTTTGACGTTCACAACACGGCAACCAATGATGTACAGCTTGTAATCAAGCGTTGCAGCGCTGTGACAATGGCAGGGTACCGTATTGAACTGACAGACAGAAGAATCAGCGTGAAATCATTGGCAAAATCAATGAATGAAGAACAGGCTGATGGTGAATATTATATTTTGATCTCTGTAAATCCTTTTGATAAAGTACCTTTTGGAGATATTGATCCTGAGGAAATTCCGCCACGCCATCCAAGTGCACAGCCAAATCACCATATTGAACTTCTTCCTGTAACGTCTTTAAACAGCAGCTATTCAGGAGGAAATTATCTTATCATCGGTAAGGTAGATTTAAAAGGAAATATTGCTCAGGTGGATTCCAACTTTATTCCGCCTTGTACTTCTGTACAGAGTCATCCGGCTTTGGTAGACTATTACAGCAGCTATGCGAAGTCTATAGGAAATCTTCAGCAGTATGCTTTTAAAATCATTCAGAAAGCATCCCATAAAAATCAGAATACAGCATTGGCACAAAACGTTAAGTTTTTGTGTACTACCATGGTGAATACTTTCGGAGATATGTATTTCCAGTTCAGAAATATTACACCTTGGCAACCGCCAGTATTTTTAATTGAGTCTTTTGCGAGACTGGCACTTCATTTATACAATTCAACCCAGCTTCTTGTTCCTGCAGAATTGGAGGAAATGCTGAACTACAGTTTGGAATGGAGTGAGATTGCTCCTCATACCTTACTGAACCAGTTGTCTATTGTAGCAGAAACAAACTATGATCACCATAATTGTGGTGAACCATTGCTTTATATTCAACAGATGTTGAGAAGCCTTGAAATCATCTTCTCTAAACTGAGCGAGCTTGATTATATCGGTCAGAGAAAAGAAAATATCATCGTTAATGAGCAGGAAGTTTCTACCAACACGAATCCAAAAAGAGGTTGGAGCGTTTTAGATTAAAATCATTGAGTAAAAATAGAGTCCCGAATGAAAATTCGGGATTTTTTATAGACCTATTTAGAAAAAATTAAAAGTAAATTTGTTGTAAGGATTGATAAAAATGAATTTAGAGGTTATAAGACAGGATACTCCGGGATGTTCAGATAAGATATTTTTAAACAGTGCAGGGGCTTCATTAATGCCTAAATCCGTTGTGGAGACTACCATTAAGTTTTTATATGAAGAACAGGAATTGGGAGGATATGCAGCGGCGGTGCAAAACCCAGGTCTCATCAATCAGTTTTATGAAGAGACTGCAAAATTGATTAATACAAAACCTTCCCATATTGCATTTGTAAGCAGTTCTACAGATGGATATGCAAAAGCGTTATCCAGTATTGATTTTAAAGAAGGAGATTGTATCATCACCACCAATGATGATTATATATCTAATCAGATTGCTTTTATTTCTTTGCAGAAAAGGTATCAGATCGAAATCATCCGGGTTGCTAATCTTCCTGACCATGAATTGGATCTTGAAGATTTTGAAAATCTGATCAAAAAACATAATCCCAAATTAATTGCTGTTACTCACATTCCTACCAATTCCGGTTTAATTCAGAATGTAGAAGGAGTGGGGAAGTTATGTAAACAGTATGATGTTCTTTATCTTGTGGATGCTTGTCAGTCTGTAGGACAGATCGTGGTGGATGTAGAAAAAATCCATTGTGATTTTCTGACGGCAACCGGAAGGAAATTTATGCGGGGACCAAGAGGAACCGGATTTTTATACGTTTCAGATAAAGTATTAAACCAGAAAATGTATCCTCTGTTTTTAGATAGCTTTGGTGCTCTATGGATCGCATTTGATGATTTTCAGCTCAATGATACTGCTAAAAGATTTGAACTTTTTGAAAGACCTTATGCTGCTTTAGCTGGATTTGCAGAGGCTTTACGCTATGCCAATGCAATTGGAATGGATCAAATTGAGAATTACAACCGGAAATTGACCGATACTTTAAGAATTAATCTGCAGAATAATGGTTTCAGAGTTCTGGATAAAGGAAACAGATTAAGCAGTATTGTGACTTTTTGCCAGGCAGATGGAAAGGTTGAAAAGATTCATAAAGCTTTGAGTGATCATAAAGTGTTTTTTAAGGAAAACCGCAGACAGGATGCATTAATTGATTTTACCTCTAAAAATGTAGATCATGCGATCCGGTTATCTCCTCATTATTTCAATACAATGGAAGAAATTGAAAAAGTATCACAACTTTTAGAAAATATACACCATTAAAATGATGGTTTTAAAATCGGAGAGCCCTGGCATTCGCCAGGGCTCTTCAAATTTATTTTTTGTTCAGAAGATCAAGCGTATGTTCTACGTGTCCGCCTCCTTTCCATTCATCATGTCCAGGGATGATCAAGATCGCTTGTGAATATTTATTTTTCAGTTTTGTCATGGTTTGCGGCCATTGGGCAACGTTAGCTTCTCCCGTGTAGCCAAGATCAACGGCTGCTTTGCTCTTGACAAGACATCCTCCATCCAGTATTTTATATTTTGGAAACCAAACCACTACATTATCAGCAGTATGTCCTTCCCCAAGAAAGTCTACTATAAATTCTTCTCCCCCAATGCGGTAAGGTTTTCCTGTTTTAATAAGTTCAGTAGAAGTTGCCTTTCCATCTTTCTTCAAAAGCTCATTGGTTTTCGCTGTAGCGTAGGTTTTGATCCCTTTCTTATTATAAAAGCTTAAATCTCCGGCTCTGTCTTCATGCGAATGCGTAGCAAATACTGCAATAACAGGAAGGTTATGTCTTTTCTGAATAGTATCCAAAAGACTTTGATACTGTGTTTTCTGCCAAGGAACATCGAACAAAACAACCCCTTTTTTGGTCACCAGATAAACGGCATTGGTAGAATATTCTTTTCCTCCGAATACTCCAAAAGTTTTATAAATATAAAAATTGGGTTGAATCTGTGGTTCAATGACAAAGTCTCTTACCTGAGTGGTTTGAGCCGTTGCCAATGGACTTAGCAACATCGAAATAATAAAAAACGGAATGCTTTTTTTCATAATTTTTTAAAGTAATAATTAAAATGTTTGTATTTGCCGGAAAGACAAAGAATATGGAAAGTTTTGCAAACCTAGGTAAAAATAAAATTTCCGGTATTTAGGGAAGAGGAGTTTAACCGTTTTTTAACAATTATAGGGATATTTCCTTTTGAAGAAAAGATGTTTTTTCTCACAGCTGTAGTCCTATTCCCACTGTTTCAGATAACAAGTTTAAAATTAAATAACGCAACAATGTTGCAATATTGTTTTTTTTATTACTTTTGGCTTTTGTTAATAATCATTCTTTTAAAAGTTTAACGGATACAATAAAAAACCTTAATGTTATATGAAATTCAAATTGATGTTGTCAGCTTCTGCGATCTCTATTGCTACGATAGCCAGTGCTCAGGAATCAGAAGTGGTGGGGAAGGTACTTTTTGAAAATGGAGACAGTATACCTGCTGAAGTAATGCTGAGAGATACTCCGGGAAAAACGATGGTCAATAAAAACGGGGCTTATACAATCAAAAATCTGGCTTCCGGAAATTACAGACTTTTAGTAAAAGCCAAAGGCTATGAGATGTATGAACAGGAAATCACTGTTGATAAAAAAATGACACTGATTCCGGATATCGTGCTCCGCAATGCTCATAGCATAGATGAAATAGCCATAACAGGAGTTTCAAGAGAAACTTTGATTAAAGAGACGCCTGTTGCTATTCTTAGTATTTCTACCAGGCAAATAGAAAGAGCTGTGGCTACAAACATCATCAGTTCATTGGTGAAATCTGCTCCGGGATTAAGTGTGGTAGAAACAGGACCTAATATTTCAAAACCTTTTATCCGCGGACTAGGATATAATAGGGTACTGACTCTTTATGACGGTATACGTCAGGAAGGTCAGCAATGGGGAGATGAGCATGGTATAGAGGTCGCTCCATATATTGTAGAACGGGCAGAGGTGATCAAAGGGCCTGCTAGCCTGATGTTTGGTTCTGATGCTTTGGCAGGGGTAGTCAGTCTTTTTCCTTATATGCCTTCTCAGAATGATGGTATCGTACACGGCAAGATAACTAGTGAATATCAGGGAAATAACGATCTTATCGGTAACGGAATGCAGCTGGGCTATAAAAAGAATTCTTTCATAGCCTCTTTAAACGCTTCTTACAGAATGGCCAAAAACTATAGAAATGCTGTAGATGGACGGGTATACAACACCAATTTTGAAGAAAAAAACTTTTCTTTCCTTTTGGGGCGCAAAACATCAACCAGCTTTTCCAAAATCAATTTTACATTATATGACAATCTGCAGGGAATTCCTGATGGTAGCAGAGATCCAAAAACCGGAAAATTCACATATCAGATAGGTGAGGGAGATGATGATGATATAGAAAAAAGACCTGCTGTTTCAGAAAAAGATCTTAATTCATACAGACTTTCCCCTTTGCACCAGAGAATTCAGCATTACAGACTGTATGCTCAACATAATCAGCAGATCGGGAAAGGAGAGCTTGATGTACAGCTGGCTTTGCAACAGAATGTCCGCAGAGAATATAACCATCCTACAGCGCCTTCACAACCAGGGATGTACGTCCGACTAAATACTTTAAACTATGGATTACGCTACAATTTTCCTAAATTTTCTGCTCTCGAAATTTCCGCAGGGATTAATGGAATGATGCAGAATAATAAAAATGAATCGGCGACAGATTTTCCTATTCCCGATTACAATCTGAGTGAAGGTGGTGTTTATACCTATATCAAATGGAAATACAAAAGACTGAACATCAGTGGAGGAATCCGGTATGATATCCGGAAAATCGGATGGGATAACTTCTATATACAAACCAACCCTGTAACACAGTTTGAAGAACAGGCTGCTCAGCCATCATCGGATACCAGACTTGGCTTTGCGGCTTATCACAAAACATTCGGTGGTTTATCAGCTAGCATAGGATCAGCATTTCAACTGACGAAACATATCAGTCTTAAAGCTAATGTGGGAAGAAGCTACAGGGCTCCCAATATTACAGAAATTGGTTCGAACGGGCTGGATCCCGGAGCTCATATTATCTACAAAGGAAACAGAGATTTTGATCCCGAATTTTCATTACAGGAAGATCTTGGAATCAGTACCCGTTTCAAAGACTTTTCAGCGGAGGTAAGCTGGTTCAACAATAATATTCAGAATTATATTTATCTGTCATTACTTGTAGATTCACAGGGAAATCCTGTTGTAGATTCACAGGGAAACAAAACCTACCAATATCAGCAGGCTTCAGCGCAGCTTTATGGTATGGAAGCGTGGCTGTCCTTACATCCTGAGAAATGGAAAGGGTTTAATTTTGAAACCAGTTTATCTGTTATTTATGGGTTCAATCGTGATCAAAGATTTAAAAATAAAGAAACTCAGGGAGAATACTTACCGTTGATTTCTCCATTAAAACTATCCGGAAATCTGTCTCAGAAAATAGATGTAAGCTCAAAATTAATTTCATCGGTAACTCCCATCGCAGAAATGGAATTTTCAGCAGCTCAAAACAGATATTTGGGATTGGATAATACCGAAACTGCTACACGGGACTATACATTGTTCAATATCGGGACATCCGTAGAGCTTCATTATTCTGAAAGCCATTCTGCTGTATTGCAGTTTCAGGTCAATAATGTATTTGACCGCGCTTACCAGTCTCATCTCAGCAGGCTAAAGTATTTGGGAAATATCTATAATATGGGAAGAAATGTCTCTTTAAAACTAATTATTCCTTTTTAATCTTGATACTGAACTTCAGGAGCAGAGGTAAAAAATGTCTGCGCTTGATCTATCAGGTCAATTAAGTTGTTTATGATGCTTTTTGTAAAATGACAAACCTAGCAGGTTTTTAAAACCTGCTAGGTTTATTTAGGATAGAGCATTAAGTAAAGTTTCGCTGTAAGCTTAAAATCAGAATGATTTATCTTAACTATACTTTATTTCTTAAATCTTCCTTAATGGTTTAAATTTTTTGATGAATTAAAGCAAACCTCACAGGTTTTTAAAACCTGTGAGGTTTATTTTCTCAGTTTTAATGACTTATTTCTTTACGAGTATTTTCTCAGTCGCTTTTTTGCTTAAAATTTCTGTTTTGCCTTCAATTTCTATCGTCATAGATTTATCAAAACTTTCTATTTTTACAATTTTCACTTTTGTATTGAGCAGCAATTTTCTGTCGTTGAGATACGTCAGAAAAGCATCGTCGGAAAGGGTAACAGAAGCAAAAGTTACATTTTCTCCTGGTTCACAACTGCTTAATTTTTGTAGATCCTGGGCGATAATATTACCATCTTTATCAGGAATAGGTTCTCCATGAGGATCAAATTTAGGATGATCCAGAATTTCGTCCATTTTATCGAAGAAGATTTGAGAATGCACATGCTCAAGCTGTTCTGCAATTTCATGAACATTTTCCCAGCCGAAATTCATTTTCTTCACCAGGAACATTTCGGTAAGTCGGTGTTTACGAACGACCAGGGCAGCTTCACGTCTTCCGCTTTCTGTAACGATTAAGGGTTTGTAGGTTTCATAAATAACCCACTTTTTTTCCGCAAATTTCTTCATCATGTTATTGACACTCGGCATTTTTACATTTAAAAATTTGCTGAGCTCATTAATCGTAACCTTTCCTTCATTGTCAACTAAATGAAACAAAGCTTTCAGGTAATTCTCTTCTGTTAGGGTTGTTTTCAAAATGTTAGATGATTTTCAGTACAAATCTAACAAAATAAAATGAAAAGTTGACTCTTGTTATTTTAACTTTTTTTACTTTTACTCTATGAAATTTTCATTCAAAAACGATTATTCTGAAGGTTGCCATCCTAATATCTTACAGGCACTTTCACAGCATAATCTTGTACAGCAGGCTGGCTATGGAGAAGATGAGTATTCATTAAAAGCGAAAGCATTAATTAAAGAAAAAATCAACAACCCGGATTCGGAAGTTTTTTTGGTTTCAGGTGGAACACAGGCTAACTTAATTGTTATTTCTGCCATTCTAAAACCTTATCAGTGTGTTATCTCTGCTGCTCCCGGGCATATCCTGAATAATGAAACAGGAGCTATTGAAGCTACAGGCCATAAAATATTGAGCATTGAAACGGCAGATGGAAAAATAAAACCTTCAGATATTGTTCCAATTTTAGAGGGGCACAGTAATGTGCCACATCAGGTAATGCCCAAATTGGTTTATATTTCCAATTCTACAGAGCTGGGGACAATTTATCAGGCAAAAGAACTGGAAGAACTCTCCGCATTTTGTAAGGAAAATAAATTATATCTGTTTATGGATGGAGCAAGGCTTGGACATGGGCTGACAGCAGAGATCAGTGATCTGACCCTGGAAAAAGTAGCTGCTCTTACTGATGTTTTCTATCTTGGAGGAACTAAAAACGGAGCTTTGATTGGAGAGGCAATTGTAATAAATAATCCTGTGCTACAGGAAGATTTTGCTTTTAATATCAAACAGAAAGGAGCGTTACTGGCAAAAGGAAGGCTGTTGGGAATTCAGTTTATGGAACTGATGAAAGACGATCTGTATTTTGATCTGGCGAAACATGCCAATCAACAGGCGATGAAAATTAAAAAGGCTTTGCAGGAAAAAGGAACTGCTTTTCTTTCCGATACCTATACCAACCAGATTTTCCCTATTCTCAATAACCAACTTATTGAGGTATTATCAGAAAATTTTGAATTCTATGTCTGGAAAAAAGTAGATGAAAATTTTTCAGCCATTCGTCTTATTACTTCATGGAGCACAGGAGATGAAGCTGTGAACCGCTTTATTGAAATTATTGAACAGAATTAGCATAAAAAAACAGCCTTGAAAAAAGGCTGTTTTTGTTTTATAACAGATTATTTTTTCAAAGCTTCACTTACGACCTTACAATCTGCAGGGCTTAGCTTCTGTCCGTCTTTATAGCTTATCTTTTTCTCATCAGCATATTTAGACTGCCCGTCTTCTTCTTTATGATCACCGATACCTTCCGTCAAAACATTATCCTTTTGAAGGAAGTAGATGTCTCTTTTGCTCTTTTTTCCTTCAGAGCTGAATTCATAAGTTAGTTTTAGAGTGTCTCCTGATTTAAAACCTGTTACATCTCCTTTTGAGCTGTCTTTTTCGCTGTTTTTATAAGATAATTTTCCGGTGATTGTTCCTAAATTGTCATCGATAGAAGCAAAAACACTGTCTTTTCCTGTAGCCCCGATATAACAGAACGATTTTGGCCCAAGAGTATCTATTACAGGTTCTTCCACAGCAATGGTATCTGCTTCCACTTTGGGAGCCGGTGCTTCAGTTTTCTTATTACAATTGATTAAAAAAGCTGATACAGCGCCCAATAACATTAATTTTTTCATATCCTTAATTGTTAAAAATCAAATTTACCTTCCAAAAATAACAATACTATTTATATATTAAAGAATATTGTTGATAAATAAGAATAATTTTCAAAAGCCATTAAGCTGATCAATGTTTTTAGGCACGGAAAATGATTTACTCTTTAAAATTGATTTTAATGAAAAAGATTGCTAAAGTGCTGAGCTTAGGATTATTTATTTTAGGTGTATGTTTTGTGGAAGGACAAACTCCTCAGAATTATATTTATACTTCCTCGGGAGATCTGCATGGAATTGAAAAGATGATTACCCGTAAAGATATTGGCGGAGTACAGATTGTCTATAACTGGAAGGCTTTGGAAACATCAAAAGATGTATATGATTTTTCTGTTATTGAGAAAGATCTGAATTACCTGACGAGCCTCAACAAAAAACTATTTATCCAGCTTCAGGACAGATTTTTTGAGCCACAGGCAAAATATATTCCTGAGTATGTGTTGAAAGATCAAGAATACACAGGAGGATTGGTTCCTCAGTATGATAATCCGGGAGAAAATAAACCTGTTGGAAATGGTTGGGCTACCCAGCAATGGAATCCAGCGGTCCGAATGAGATTTCAGAAACTGATAGGAGAGCTGGCAAAGCAATTTGACGGAAAAATTCAAGGGATTAATCTTCCGGAAACAGCGATAGATATTGATATGAAAAAAGATAAAACAGGCTTTAGCTGCGACCGTTATTTTCAGGCCGAATTGGAAAATTTAAAATTTGCAAGAACTGCTTTCCACCAGTCTTACGTATTGCAATATGTCAATTTCTTTCCGTGTGAATGGGAAAATGATCACCAGTATATGTCCAGACTGTTCGATTTTGCTTATAAAAATAATATCGGATTGGGTGGACCTGATATTGTTCCGGATAAAAAAGCACAAATGAAAAATTCTTATCCTTTTTTTAATCAATACAAAGGAAAGCTTTCTCTGGTGGCCATGGCCGTTCAGGAGCCGACGCTGACTTATAAAAATCCGAAAACGAAGAAACCTTTTACCAAAGAAGAATTTACAGAATATGCTGAAAACTATCTTGGCGTTAACATTATTTTCTGGAGTGTGGAATCTCCCTGGTTGAGAGATCCCAGCTAACAATTTCCTTTATACTTTTAATACTCCTCTGAAGCCTCTTGCCGCATAATAAGAATCGGCACCGTTATGATAAGTAAATACGGTGTTATACCGTCTGTCGCAGAAAATAGCGCCTCCAAGTTCACGGATATGCGATGGTGTTTTGATCCAGCTTGAAGTCTTTTGGTCAAATTTTCCCAATTCCTGAAGCTGACGATATCCTTCCTCTGTCAAAAGTTCAATGCCCATTTCAGAAGCGGTATCAATCACATTGCTTTCCGGTTTGTTGGCCTTTCTGGCATCCCAGGCAGGATAATCATAGCATAAGCTTCGGCGTTTTGGACTTTCCGGAGAACAGTCAACGAAAGAGTATTCATCCGTTTTTTTATTATAATCTACCACGTCAGGTTCACCTTCTGTGGTTTCCATTTCGTATAAAGAGCGGATCTTTTCGGGATTGGCTTCCAGTTTTTGCTGGATTTTTTCCCATTTCAGGTCTTTATGACGGTTCATGTTTTTTTCGAAACGGGCTTTTAGGGTTTTCAAAAGCTCGTTGATTTGTTCCTGGGTCAGTTTATTTTTCATGTCAAATTTTATTTTGTTATGTTGATTGGTGTTGTTGGAAATCGCGAAGACGCAAATTTTATTAATAATGGCTTGTTTAAAGACGCAAGGATTTTATCTGCGATAAAATTTCTGACTGTTAATCTATAAAATAATTAATCAGTAATAGTAATTTTTCTTTCTGCTGGTCTGAAATACCAGGAAATAAGAACCAATACCAATAATAATACCGCTGGAAAAGTTCGTCCTGCCGTGTCACCAACGATAAGATGGGAAATGACAGCACCTGACATGACAAAGAAAAATCCAGCATACGCCCATTCTTTTAAAAGCAGGCGCTTAGGAATTAAGATGGCCATAACGCCCAGAATTTTCCATATTCCGATGATGGTCATCAGATAAGAAGGGTAGCCGAGATTGGTAAAATTGGCCAGTTCATCTTTGTTTTTCATCAGTTGGACAATGGCTGTTGAAACCATTCCCAAAGCCATCCAAAGGGTGAATATCCAATAGATGATTTTTGTTCTTTTTTGTGATGGTTGTGGTGTGTTCATGATTGTTTTTTATAGTTAGTCGTTTAATCCTATTCCGTCCATGATTTGTGGAATACATTTTTCAATGCGCGCTTCACGGGTTTTGGACTGTTTGGCAGAAGAAAAGTGGAGTAGGTAAGCTCTTTGTCTTCCGGGAGTTAATGCTTTAAAAGCGTCCTGTAATGCAGGATTTTGATCCAGTTTCTCTTGAAATTCTTCAGCCATTTCAAACTCTTTTGTTTTCTTCATTTCCACTTTAGCACCTGATTCTTCTATTTCAACGGCTTGAAACATATAAGAGCGAATAACTTCCTCTAAATCATTAATCTGTGCTACTTCGGTAAAACGAATCTGTCTTGCCGCCTGTACATTTTTAGACTGCTGAATAAGGATATTGTCCGGATCTTTCATCAAAGCTCCTTTAAAGAAGAGAAGCGCGCAATATTCTTTAAAACCGTGGATCAGGAAAATATTTTTCCCTTCATAGGTATAGCATGGGCAGCCCCATTTTAGATCTTCTACAAGCTCAGTACTAAGGGCAATCGCTCTTAACTTTTCAAATTCTTCCTGCCATTGTCCGGCATTTTCGAAGAAAAAATTAACTTTTGGATTCATGGTGTGGTATGTTTGAGGGTTATTTAGGTTAGAGGGTTTGAGAGTGTTAGAGTGGGAGAGTTTTGGGTTTCGGGATGTGAGATTCGGGGTGTTTAGGTTAGAGGGTTTGAGAGTGTTAGAGTGGGAGAGTTTTGGGTTTTGGGATTCGAGATGCGGGGTGTTTAGGTTAGAGGGTTTGAGAGTATTAGAGTGGGTGAGTTTTGCGTTTCGGGATGTGAGATTCGAGTTAATCAGGATAGTATATAAACCTCGAACCTCGTATCCCGTATCGTCTCTCATCTCTTCGTCTATTATCTCTTTCTCTCACCACCTAACAATTCCTGCAAACGATTATGCGCGATATTAATACCCTGTGCAAAAGGCATTTTCAGATGCTGATCTCTGAAGTCTACAGATTTATAAATGGTTTGGATGGTAATTTTGCTGGTAGTGTCCGTTAACTTTTCAAATTCTAAAAACTCGATCTGAGCCGGAAAAGGAGTGTTTTCCATCTGGAAAGTTCTTATAATTTTCTCATTCTGAACAATGTCATGAATAGTCCCATTAGCACTGAAAACCACATCACCCTGAGGATTTGAGGTTTCAAAACGGTAACTTCCATGTTGTTTATTTTCAAATTGGGTTACTTTCGTTCCCATCCATTGTTCGAACAGTTCAGCTTCTGTATACGCTTTGAAAAGAAGTTCTACAGGAAGGTCAAATTCTCTGATAATGAAGATTTCCTGTTTGCCGTCTTCTGCCTGGATTTTTGTTTTAAGTTCCATATTTTGGGTTTTCTTTAGTTTGAGGGTATTAGAGTTGGAGAGTTCAAGGGTTCGGGATGCGAGATCCGGGTTATTTTGTGTTAGAGTAGGAGAGTTCAAGGTTTAAAGTTTAATGTTGTTATCCTTTCACTGCTCATTGACGATTCACTTGCAAAGCAAAATTCACTATTGCTATTGATGTTCACAATTTAAACTTTGACATCCATTGTCTCTCATCTATTCGTCTTTCATCTTTTATCTCATATTATTTCTTACTCATGTTTTGGAAGGCCTTCATCACACTTTCCAGCTTGTTGAATTTCTCGTCCCACATGTTGCGGAAAGGTTCTATAAAATCGGCTATTTCTTTCATTTTATTGGGATTTAGGTGATAGATAATTTCTCTACCGTTTTGTTCAGATCGCAGCAGTTCACATTCTGTAAGGATCTGGAGATGTTTTGAAACAGTGGGGCGTGCCGTATCAAAATTGGAGGCAATGGCTCCAGCTGTCATCGACTGTGTCGCTACCAATATCAATATAGATCGTCTTGTAGGATCTGCTATCGCCTGAAATACATCTCTTCTTAAATTCATCGTGTAGTTATTTGACTACAAATATATGTGTAGTTATTTAGCTACGCAAATATTTTGTAATAAATTTTTGATTATAATGAAAAAAGCTCAACAATATAATGGAATACATTGCTGAGCTTTGAATTTTTAAATTAAGATAGGGAAGTATGCTTAAGATCTTACTTCCAGATCTTCAACTATATGTATAGCTTCCTGCAGATAGAGGTCTTTTTGCAGATTTTTAATCCATACCTCCGATTTATTTTTGAATGCGGCATCATTTTTCTCTCTTTCAATATCCTTTGGATACATGGTAAATGTAAGACCGCTTTCTAATGTTTTTAATCCTTTGAATTTATCATCCTGAGTTTTTCTCTGCTTCATCAGATCGCTGTATTTTTGAATGCTCAAAGGCACTGTTTTTTCCTTACCCAGATTTTCTTTCCATTGAGCGTATTCAAGTAATAGCTTATAATTATCGTTTTTAGCAATTCTCTCTGCACTTACTTTCTGCAAAGCCTGAATATTGAAAGAGTTTTGTCTGTTGAAATTTGTTCCCTGTATTTTATCCCAGGCTAATGCATAGTCATCATATTTTTCACCAATGTCTGCATAAGAAAATACATCTTTCATCTGGATATCTGAGCTTACTCCTTTTCTCTGGGTAGACTCTCCGGTGATTCTATAATATTTCTGAATGGTTAGCTTTATGGAACCAAAATCTTCCTCCGTATTTAAAAACCTGTTCAAATCTACAAATACCTGCACTGTTCCTTTTCCATACGAAACAGGAGAGCCCATGATAACTGCTCTTCCGTAATCCTGCATCACACCGGCTAAAATTTCTGCCGCAGAAGCAGACAATTCATTCTGCAGAATCACAAGTGGACCCTTCCAGATGGGAGCCTCATTTTTATTTTTTAAAGTGGTAATCTTTCCATTTCCGTCCTTCACCTGCACATAAGGGCCTGCATCCATGAAAAGCCCCATAATATCACCAACTTCAGATAAAGAACCGCCAGAGTTCCCTCTAAGATCTAAAACAATTCCCTGGATATTTTGTTCTTTAAGCTTGATGATTTCTTTTTTAATATCATCAGAAGCATTTCTGCCGTCCTTATCTTCAAAATCAGCATTGAATTTAGGTAAATTAATAAGTCCGTATTTTTTATCGGATGCGTTGATAATAATACTTTTAGCAAAAGTATCTTCAATCGATATTTCTTCACGGATTATGGTTACATCCTGAATCGTTCCGTCTTTTTTCTGTACGGTTAAAGTGATTGGCGTTCCTTTTTCACCTCTGATTAATTTGATGGCTTCGCTGGAAAGCATATCCACAACGTTTACAGGATCAGTATCGGGAGTAGATTTTATTTTTAAGATCTTATCTCCTTCAGTCAGCTGTTTGGTCTTCCATGCCGGAGCTCCAATGGATAACGTACCGATATAGAGGTTTCCTTTCTTCTCCTGAATCACGGCACCTATCCCGATGATTTTTCCTTTGAAATCCATATCAAAATCTTTCTTTCCCTGCGGCGAATAATAATTGGTATGCGGATCAAAAATATGGGTATAAGCATTGATGTATACGGTAAACCAATCCATTTTTTGCCTTTTTCGGAATCTGATAAATTTTTCTTCCAGAAGATCTTTAACATTTTCTGTCGCTTTTTTTATCTTTTCGTCCTGGCTCAGTACTTCAGGCTTACTGTTGTTTTCTTTATTATCAGAATCTTTCTTCTTCTTTTCTTCGCTTTTCCTGTTCAAGGATTCTATTTCCTGTAGAATATTGTATTTCACATATTTCCTCCATTCATTATACTGCTGCTGCTTATTGGCAGGTGCATTTTTCAGTTTGGGCTCTAAAGTCAGTATTTCATCCTCTTCCAGATTGATAGGTTTACTGAAAATGTCTTTGGTCATTTTATCAATTTCATCAATCCTTTGATACAATTTATCGACTGTCAGCTTATAAAAAGTCAAATCTCCGGTGCCCAGATAATCGTCCAGTTTGGTTTCATATTTACGAAACTCATCCATATCAGATTGTAGGAAATAGGTTTTTGTAGGATCTATTGATTCAAAATACTGCTTATACACTTCTTTTGAATACGCATCATTAATAGGTTTGGGGCTGTAATGCAGATAAGACAAAATATTCTTTGTATTGACCATGATGATCTGCATCTTTTCTTCTTCATTAAGGGGAGGACGGAAACCGAACACGAAAAATGTAAGCGGAAGAAGAAGTAATAAACGAACGGTTCTAAAATTTTTCAACATATCTCTGATTGTGCTTTTAATTGAAAACTATGCTTGTTTTGTTGCTATTAATTGATCTATTTTCAATTTAATGATTGAAAATAGTAGTAAACAAGAGTTTTCAATATGCTTTTATAAAATCATGTGAATGTATGAAAAATATTGATAATAAGTAGTTGTGGAGTGGGATTTTAAGATAAGTTTAAGGTTTGGAGATCTATACTGTCAATAAATGTCATCTTAAAATTTTTTTAATATTAAATAAGATTTTAAGTCGTTCAGGAAATGTTAATTGTAGTATGTTAATTATAGGCTTATCTAAATTTTTAGCAAAAACTTTAATCTGAAATTTTATTAATATTTCTGTTCTCGAAAATAATACAACTCGGATAGGTACTGATAGAATTTCTGTCGGAAGATGATGTTTTACATGCTTTAATTCATTATTTATAATATATTCTTCATCTTTAGATTTAACAGATGGATAGTTTATTTCTTCCCATGTTGCAACTCTTGGTATATTTTTTATAAGCGGATGATTTTTTTTTGACTTAACATATATATCGTCTCTAATCAAGAATTGATCTGTTTTCTTTACAGTTATTTCAATAGAAACATCTTCTAAAAATTCTGTACTTTTATTATGTATGTAGAAATTAATTTTATATGCATTTTGCTCAAAAATGTAGTAATTGTCTTCCTCTTCATAGTCTTTCATTACGTTATTAAGATTTAATCGCAAATCGTCAAGACTTCGATTTTCGTATGGTACAAAGCTAAATGGGTTATATGAAGAAATTGTAAAATTTTTCAATGGAGAATTTGATTCTTCTTTTTTTTTAATAACTGATTCTATTTCCCTTTTTTTTAGAGTTGAAGGTAATTCAAATTCATTTCTTTGAGTAATTAGAGTAGCAATACTTTCTTTTTCGCTAAAGGAAATAAGTATATTATCAGAAATATCAGATTTATTTCGTGTACTTTCATAATAGTCAATATCTTTTCTGGCTAGTCTTGTCTGATGCGATCCTCTTCTAATAAATGAATCTCCTAAATTTAATTTTCCAAGAGCTTTTTTCATCATATAAGGGGGATTGGAACATTCTAATATCTGAAAAATGCCAAAAATTTTATTTTCATATTTATATGGAAAATATTTAAATGATAAGTGAGGTTCAATATTTGAGTCGACTAATTGTTGATAGGAGGCATCGTCAATAAAATTTTCATCAATTCCTAATAGGTCTCTTTCACCGTTTGAGTAATGTTTTACTCCTATAATTATAAATTTTTGATTTTTAGTTATAGCATTTGCTAATGATATAATGTCTTTTAAAAAATTCTCGTTATTATCTTTTTTATATTGTATAGCTTTGAAATCTAAAGCTGTATTCTCATTTTCATATTGTATTAAATTTGAAAGATCGGTCATCTTTTATTATTTCTTTTCAATTAATCTCTCCAATTTCTCAATCATTTCCTTCTGCTGCTGAAGCATACGCTCATAAAGCTCCACCATTTTATCAAGAGGATTAAAAGTGGGTTGTACATTTATAGCATTTAAAGTTGATGTATCGTTGCTTGTGAAGGTGTTAGAAATAATATTCACCGCTTGTTCCTCATCAAAATTCTCAATCGCTTCTGCAGGAACTTTCAAGATTTGAGCTACCTGCGCCAGAATCTCAGATTCTACGGTTTCTTTTTGCTCTAAAAGCGAGATTTTCTTCTGGTTCCAGTCGTCGCCCAGTTCAAAAGCCAATGCTTCCTGTTTGATTCCCAGCATTTCGCGGAAACGCTTTATATTTCTATCTTGGTGTATTTTTTTATTTTGCATATCTGTGTAACTCATAATAACAAATATAAAGCTTTAGATCAAAAAAATAAAGCGCTGTTTTAAAATAAATACTATTCTAAAATATCCCTGTTTCAGAATAAAATATCCTTTCCTCAGATGGTTTATCCTTCTTATTATACCTTCATTTGTAGAAAAATAACACATATGAAAAGAAAAAGAAGAATGAACAGCAGCAAATATAATGAACTGAACAATCGTTACCTTACGGTTTTCCTCAAATCGTTTTCAAGAGCGTATGGCAAAATAGTATACTTCCCCGAAATAAGAATAGCAGGGAAGTGGGTACAGCAATGTGGTTTTAAGGCGGGAGATAAAATATTGGTTACGGTGAGCAGAAACCAGATTATCCTGGAAAGGGAAGTGGATTTTGAAGGATCAGTATGATTTTTTTGATGGTTTCTCGCAGATTTTGGAGATATCGCAGATGCTTTTAGAATTATAATCTGCGATATCTGCGGGAGATTTTATTATTATTGAATTAAACGCAAAGTTTTCAATTGAAGGATTTTGTATTTTAAGGAGGCTAAGGATGGGCAAGTGAACTTGCCTGATGAAGCGGATGATAGTTTCTCGCAGATTTTGGAGATTACGCAGATCTTTTTTAGAGTTATAATCTGCGATATCTGCTTGATCTGCGGGATATTTTATTATTATTGAATTAAACGCAAAGTTTTCAATTGAAGGATTTTATACTTTAAGGAGGCTAAGGATGGGCAAGTGAACTTGCCTGATGAAGCGAAAGATAGTTTCTCGCAGATTTTGGAGATTATGCAGATCTTTTTAGAGTTATAATCTGTGATATCTGTTTGATCTGCGGGAGATTATTTTTTTAAACCATTTAAGGAGGGCTTAAGGTTTTAAGTAAAGTTAAGATTCAAATAAATTTGAATGAAGGGTTGTGTTTCAAGAATGTCTTTAGATATTCACTTAATATTCTTAATAACTTATCTATTCTTAATGGTTTAAGAATTTATCAATGGCTAGTTTCTTATGATATTTTATTTATTTTATAAAAATACCGATATATTTTCCATTGTATTCGACAACAGAAGTATCTATATTTTTTTTGATACAAAAATCCTGATAAGCAGAATTGTCACCAATATCATCACTAATAAAGACGGCACCAGGCTTCAGTCTTTTATAAATCTGATGGTAAGCCCACATTCTTCCGTGGTAACTTTTGTCAGAATCATAGTGGAATACATCAAAAGAGGAAACTTTTTTAAAAATTTTAGGTAATGATTCTCTGTCTGCAAAACGGAATAACTGCCAATATTTTTTAAGGTTTTCAGGAACAACATATCCTACATACTGATCGCCATCCTGAGCAAGATAAGGCATATCTGAGCTATAGAGTGTACCATTTCTTTTTTGAAGCGATAGTAATATGGCCAGAGAAGACCATCCATAAGCCACACCTGTTTCCAGAACGTTTTGTGCTTTGGTAAATTCGCAGGCGTAATAAATGAGCTCCAGAGCACCAGGTCCACCCATTGTAATAGGACATTCTTTTTCTTTTAAGCTGGCTTTTTCCAGGATATCAGCATAGGTAGATCTGAAATGATCTGTATTCATAGAGAAAAGTCTGGAAACAGCTTCTTTTTGGGAAACTGCTATGGAGGCAGCCCAGGAATTTGTTTTTGCTTTTCCTTTGAACGGACTTCTTCTGCTTACCGTATTTTTAATGATTTTTCTGCCCAGTTCAGGATAAAGAGCAGGTCTTTTAAGATAAGCTACAAATGTTTTGAGAACTGTTGACATTTCATTGATTGTATTAAAGTTACAAGACAAATGTATCCTATTAAAAACCATATTACATTGAGGCAATATTAATTTTGAGAGTAAATCTGTTTAAGATTTTTTAATAAATGGAGTCCGGTAATTAATCAGTGAAATATCTTATTTTGATATAAAGGTGAAATTTTAAAGCATTGATTTGCTTTAATTTAGGAGGTTGGATAAGTCTGTGAGTGTGTCAGGTGAAGTGGCGGGAGAGTCGCTATCAGATTTTTGTGATTAGGCAGATGTTTAGATGATAATTTGTGGGATCAGTTTGATTCGCAAAAGATAAGATTCTCTGATTTCAGCTGTGTAAAGGAGAAATCATTTCTTTATATTGGAGGAAGAGTTTTTGTTTTTTTCTTTACAAAAATGTCTGTCCAAAAATATATGGAGTACGGTCATAAAAACGGCGATACTATTCTGCTTTTTCACTGGGTAGGTATTTGTTTTTTTCATTAACACACTAAAAAGTGTGTTGTTTGATGGTTGCAAATGTATAAAATAATTGTATAAACAGAAAGAAAAATGAGATGAAATTATTCTGTTCATTTTTAGAGGTCTGGTGCTGTGGAAAACTATACTCAGGAAATTGCCTTATCTTTGAGGTTTCTATGCCTTCCGGCATTAATCAATAGTATTCGAAAATGAAATTTTTATTAGACCTTTTATTCCGTGTTGTTCAGCTTTTTACAGAACCTTATTTTTTAGTATTTCTTGCAGTAGTTATCATTGCTTTGCTCAAAAGAAAAAACAAGTATAAGAATCTGAGAATAGGAGTTGGCTTTTTTGCCGTTTTAATGATCATTTTTATAGGAAATGGCTTTCTGGGAAAACTGACTTCCGGATATCTGCAGAAAAATTATGTGAGCACTGTTGTGACTAAAAATAAAGCTCCTCAAAATCCCGTTATTGTTGTATTAGGCGGTGGAGTTGTAGATTTTGAACACACAGAAAAGCTGCACACCATGTCTTATTCCAGAATGGTAACGGCTTATCAGCTGTACCATGAATACAAGACCCATAATCTACCTTGTAAAATACTGATTTCCGGAAAAGGTAGAGGACACAAAAGTGAAGCAGAATTATTCAGTGAAAATTTTAAAAGAATGGGAGTATCAGATGCTGATATCATTAAAGAAGATAAAAGCATGAATACGTATCAAAATGCAAAATATTCCAGCAAGATCTTGCAACAGATGGCGCCTTCTGATGTATACCTGGTTACTTCCGGGTTTCATATGAAAAGGTCTATGGCTTTGTTTCAGACATTTGGATTAAATCCTGTTCCACAGGCCTCAGATTTTATAGATACTGAAATTACTGTATTTCCTAACAGTTATAATGCGGCATTTACTTTTGTGATGCTCAAAGAAGTGTTGGGAATATGGCAGGTACAGCTGTATAATAGCTTGGGATTGAATGGATAGTTATTTAAAACTATTATATAAAAACCGGACACTTAAGTTATTTTAAGTGTCCGGTTTTGGTTTAAAAAGCTTTGATTTTTATTTTGTTTTCTTAATAGAAATTACCGTCTGCAAAACCACAGAAGCAATAATAAACACCAATCCTATATAAAACGAAAGATTGACTTCTTTACTTTCTCCGAAAAATAAGAACGCCATAATAATAGCATACACAGGTTCCAGATTGTATGTTAAATTGACGGTAAATGCAGGAATTTTCTTCAAAACCTCTGCAAACATCACATATAAGCCAACGGTACAAAAAAGCGATAAAACGCCCAAATAAGCCGTGTTTTTTAAGTCAGGAACTATGCTATCTGACTGAAAATAGAGGAGATATATGGGCAAAAACGCTCCCCAGCATAAAGTACCGGCAATCATCTGATAATAGTTGATGATTTTGGTATCAAAATGACTCACCAGACGTTTGTTATAAATCGTATACAAAGCCCCGAATGCAGATGAAAAGACACCTAATATAATCCCAAGTTGATAGGAAGTATCAAAATGAAATATTAAACTGATCCCTATAATGGTCAGTGTACTGAGAAGCAATTCTGAAAGTTTGAATTTCTCCTTATCAAGAATAGGTTTGAATACCGCGGTGAAAAAACTTGTCAGGCAGTAGCATACTACACCAATGGATATATTCGCATATTTTATACTGGCATAAAATAACAGCCAATGTAAGGTAAGCAGTAATCCTGCCTTTGAGATCTGAATTTTTCCCCGGAAAGGAATATCCGTTGGGATTTTCAAGAGTTTGACAATAAAGAACAAAATAATAGAGGAGAAGAGGAGTCTGTACCAGACCAGCAAACCTTCGTTAAGAGTGATCAATTTCCCGAATACACCTGTAAATCCGGCCAGAATTACGGCCAGATGTAATAATAAATATGATTTTTTCATTAGAGAATGAACTGTAAAATTGGAATTAATATTTTTGTTAGAATGTGAAGCACGACAAACACTATCATTAATAAATTAACGACATGAGTACACTTCAAATTAAATTGAAAATATTAAGGTGCCGGAGGAGGCAGACAGTTCGAGCGGTTCATATTGATCTGTTGAATGTCAAATATAGGGAAAAATATTTTGAAAATCTACATAAAAAATACATTGAACTTGTGTCCATCAGGATCTGCAAACACAAAACCGTAGTAATTTTCTCCAAAGCTCTCAGGCTCTGAAACAATGGTTCCTCCGGCATTTCTTACTTCTTCAGCCCATTCATCCACCTGATTTTTGCTTTCTGCAGAAAGGGTGAATATAATTTCGTTGGAGCTTTGAGGATCTCCAAATTTCATGCTTTTCAGGTTATTTTCTATGACATTTTTTAAGAAAAAGTGAACAATCAATTCATTTCCAGCCATAAAAAAACTTACCAGCTCATTGGAACTATGAGGATTATTGGGTTTGAATCCCAGCTCAGTATAGAACTTCTGTGTGCGTTCAAGGTCGGTTACGGCCAGATTGACCCATATCATTTTAGGTTTCATACTATTTTATTTTTTGGTTAGGATAAAGGTATTCTGTTTTTACAGAATAAAAACTGCCATGTGGCAAGATTTTGTATTTTTAAGATTAATATGAGACTTTGAATGGCTTCAATTTAACATAATATATTGATAGATTAAAACTCTGCGGATTATGAAGGGCTGGATGGATTTGTAGAGGAATAGTGTTGAGGCTTTTTCTGCAAAACAGAAAAAATGGTGGTTTGAAAAATTATCTAATTTTTTATTGACTATTGGTTGGATTTTTTTATATTCGTTTCAAAATTCACAATAAAAATGTTAAAAAATTATGAAAAAAACTATCTTATTAGTTGTCTTTAGCTGTGTTACAATTTTTGGACAGAGTAGAAAAAATCAGTTCCAATTACAAACGAATTCCGACTCGCATACATTGTATATTTGTTTTTCTAAGGAAATAAAGGGTGATGATATTGTAAAACAGGTTTTGAATCAGAATCCTGAAATGGCAACATTTATAAAAGAAAATGGGATTTCTTTTACCCAAGGCTTAGGTTTTGATGATCGTAAACTGAATGAAATGTATGAAAACAGCCGAAAGAATAAAGCATCTGGTGAGTCTGTACAGAAACTTAAACGTATTTATAAAGTTCAGATCCCCAGTGAGGATAATAAAACTATCTTAAAACTGGCTGAAGCTTTTGAAAAATTTAAAGAGATCGAATATGCCTCTATTATAAGTAATCAGCCAATTAAACCACCTTTTACCACTGCATTTGTGATAACTCCTGATCTGGAAAACCTGCAGACCTATCTGAATGACAATCCGGGAATCAATGCCAAATACGCATGGTCAAAAGGAATCACAGGACAGAATATCCGTGTGCGTGATGTAGAATATGGGTTCTACAAAACCCACGAAATGCTTTCTAATCAAAACTCTATACAGCTTGAATCTGGTTATTCTCCTAATGCGGCATTAGCCAATAATAATTACCGTGACCACGGAACTGCAGTTGTGAGTATTTTAGGTTCTATAAAAGATAATATCGGACTTACAGGAGCTGCTTACAATGCTTCTGAAATAAAAGGTTATATGGAATGGACTACTGTGGGTTACAATAGAGTTTCTGCAGTAAGCAGATCTATTAATGCATCTCAGGCCGGAGATATTATATTATACGAAATGCAGACCGGAGGTGTTAATTCTACTGATCAAAATCCTAATTATGTACCTGCCGAATATGAAAATCTGATCTGGGATCTTACAAAAGCTGCCACTGATTCAGGTATTATCATTATCGCAGCAGCAGGAAACGGCAATCAGAATCTCAATGATCCATCCTATGCAAATTATACCAATAGAGGAAATAGTGGTGCTATTATTGTAGGAGCGGGCTACAATACTACTGAGCATTCAAGACTAGGCTTTAGTACTTATGGTTCAAGAGTTGATGTACAGGGCTGGGGTACTGGCGTTTTATCTGCCGGGTATGGATCTTATGCCAAATATGATAATGATGCCAACAGAACCTATATCATGTTCAGTGGAACCAGCTCAGCGACTCCTGTTGTAGCATCAGCAGCTATACTTATTCAATCTTTTTATTATCAGACTACCGGAGGATATATGACTCCGTCAGCAATGAAAAATATTTTGGTGAGTACCGGAATTCCTCAAGGTGGGGACCTGAGTACCAAAATAGGTCCATTACCGAATGTTAAAGCTGCAATATTACAACTTGAAGCAGCAACGCTTTCTGTAAAAAGCAATTCCCTGCCACCTTTAGAATTTGAAATTTATCCTAACCCTGCTTATCACTATATATCAGTTAAGAGTAAAGAAAAGGAGGATATTCATTTTGAGATTATTAATATGGCCGGACAGATTGTTTTAAAAGGTGAAATTTTGCCAAATGAAAAACTGGATATTTCTCAATTAGTGAAAGGTAATTATATTTTTAATGCAACTGAAGGCTCAAGAAGGGTTGTTGAAAAGTTTATTAAACTATAGCTTTTTTATTATATAGAATGTTAAGCTTGGATTTTATAATCCGAGCTTTTTTTCAAAAAAATTCACAGGCATTGGATTAGAAGTATATATTTATACCACACAAGAGTTCTTAGAAACGGTTAAAGAATATTTGGCAAGGAAAATGACAGAATAAGAGATTCTCAGGCGGTTAGTTACTCTATTTCTAGGCTATAATAAAAGTCCTATAATTTATATTATGTTAAATTGAATATTATTTTGGTTTCAAAGATTTACAGAACATGTCAGATTTCATTATTTTACACTTTCGATTATTGCACCAGATTTTCAAGTATAATAAACTCTCTATCCCACGTTTTAATCTCTTCTGCAGTTGCTTTTAATTTTTCCGGTAAATCATTTCCTTCGTTTTACAGTCTACAAAATAAATGTCGGATTAAGGAATCTTTATATTAAGCCTTAATCCGACATTTTTGAAAGCTGTTGTAAGCAGCTTTTTTATTTATTTAATTTTTCTAATTCGGGTAATTCTCTTTTATACTTTTCAACGTCCCAAACTAAATTCCAATTTTTAACATAATTAGAGATTGGATCTAAGCCAACTTCTGTTCTTCTTTTATCTACATTGTCTGGATCCGTTAAAGGTAAAACATAGTAAGTATTATTGCTTTGATTGATTCCTATTTGGCTTCCGTAGATTTGTTTTCTACCTTCCCGAATTTCTATTCTGTCAATTAACAAAGCTAAAGAACCTGGACTTGCATTTCCTTTTGTTACTGCTTCTTTCATCATGGGTAAATATTTTTTTTGCGTTTCCAGATCTGAATGTTGAATAACAAGAAATAATGCACTATTGGCTTGTGCACCTACTTTGTCTTTACCTACCCAGCCTTTTTCATCTAATATTTTTTTTACTTTTATTAAATTAATCGAGTCCTTCTGATTGGCTATTTTCCAAAGGTCATTCATTTCTTTAGAATTTTGGCCGAATTTTTTTTGAGTTTCACCCATTTGCATTCTATATTTCTGGTCTTCTTCAAGAATTGCCAATAATTCAGCCTGCAATGGCTTGTCATAATTTGCTTCTATGGCTGCTATTTTTTTCTCTAACTTTTCAATGGTTTTCCCCCACTCTTTTTTTGAATGCAAATTTTCTAAATCAGTATCAGAATTTAAGTGCTTTAGATTGGTCCAGCCTTTTTCTATTGATAAGTTCAACCATTGAAATGCTTGTTTTGTATTTCCCGCTAAAGAAGATGAACACGCACCATTATATAAGTGACTGGGATTTTCGCTTTCGATTTTAAAAGCCTTATTATATAAATCTGCAGACATTTTATAATCTTTTGATTCATATAATTGATTAGCTTCACTTATTAATTTTGAATATTCCTGAGCATTCACGTTTACGAATAAAAATAATAATAACAAAGTATAAATAGTGTTTCTCATGTTTTCTGTATTTAATTCTTAAATTTTAGATGGTTATTATTCTACTAATATAAAATTTATTTTGATGATTGGATTGTTAAGAGATCACAAAAAATAAATTATACTAGTTTTTCGTTGTATTAACGAATTTTTTTGTTTTTAAATTAAATCATCATATTGGATACCTATTTATAAGAATTTTCTTTATAAGTAAAACGGCATCTTCAAGTTCTTTCTCATTCTTTGAAGCAAAACCTAATCGAAAAGCATTCTCTTCTTCATCTATTTGCTTGATTTTCAATTGCGAATGAGTTTTCAATATATTAACGCTGTATAGATGTTTGAGCTGTATCCAAACCGACAAACCTCCGTCTGGTAAAGTAAAAGAGATATAAGGACTCAGATGCTGTTGCAAAAGTATATTCAGGTAATCTCTGCGTTGATGGTAAGTTTTTTTGGCTTTCTTCAGATACCTTCCCAAATCACCACTTTTAATCAATTCTGCTAATGCATTTTGCATATATCCATCCCCTCCTACATCAATTGCTTTTCTCAGAAGAACCGCTTCCTGAATGAAATTTTTAGGAGCTACCATAAAACCAATACGAATGGAAGAGCCCAATATTTTTGAAAATGACCCTATATAAATGACATTCCCCTTATGAGCTCCACTTGCCAAAGGTAGATATGGTGAAGAGGAATAATGATAATCATAATCGTAATCATCCTCAATAACAGCAAATGAATACTGATTGGAAAGCTCCAACAGTTTCATTCTCCTTTCAACGCTCAAAGTGACTGTTGTAGGATAATGATGATGAGGAATGAGGTATACAGCAGTTATTTTTTTCTTTTTACATATTTTTTCGAGAGCATTGATGTCCAGCCCGTTTTCGTCTACAGGAATTTCTATCACAGACGCCTTTGTTTTTTCAAAAGCACTGTTTGCCATAGGATATCCTGGTTTTCCGGCAATAATAATGTCTTCTGGCTGTAAAAGTAATTGAGCCGACAGATAAATGCTCATTTGGGCACCATGGGTAATCAATAGGTTATCAGCGGAGATATTCAGCCCTCTTGTTGAAGATAGATATCTCGATAACTCTTCTCTTAGTTTTAATGTACCTTGAGTTGTTCCAACAACTGCTTTTTTAATGCTAAAGCTTCTTGATGTATAACTGCGGTAAATTTTCAACAGTTCATCTATAGGAGAAAGCCGAATATCGGGATGTCCATCATCAATAAAAACCTCAGGAAGAGCAGTCAGTTCTTGTTGTGACGGATCTTTTTTTGATAGATGAAGCGGAAGATCAAAATTATTTTCATAGGATGCAAATGAATCTTGGGCGTTCCACTTTTGAGGTTGTAGAGTTGGAATATGTTCAGATACTCTGACCTGCTTTCGGGGAATAATCAAGATCCAATCCTGAGCATTGAGCTCTTCATAAGCAGCGATTACCGTCTTACGATGCACACCCAGTGTTTTTGCAAGTTCTCTGGTACCGGGAAGAGCCATTCCAGCCTTTAAATTACCATTTCTTATCGCATTAATAATAGAGATGGCTATCTGTCTGTAAACAGGAAGCTTTTTTTCTTTATCAATATTGATGATATGTTCAAACGGAAACATTCTGGACTACTCTATATGTTTAATCTGGTATACAAATGTAGTCCAAATTACCTATAATTTTGTCGTCTGAATCAAATAAATTTTAATTAAAATATGATAGCGGTAATATTTGAAGTCGTTCCTGAAGAAGGAAAAAAAGATGAATACCTGGATATAGCGAGATCACTAAAATCTGAGCTGGAAGTGATTCCTGGATTTATTTCGATTGAACGGTTTCAAAGTCTTGTAGATCCAAAAAAAATCCTCTCCCTGTCTTTTTGGGAAGATGAAAAGAGTATAAAAGAATGGCGCAACAGAACCACGCACAGGAAAGCACAACAGGCAGGACGGAATTCTGTGTTTGAAGATTACAGATTGCGTGTCGCTTCCGTCATACGGGATTATGGAATGTCTGAAAGACAGGAAGCACCTGCAGATAATATTTTTTAAAATAACAGTAAAAAAGATAAAAAATGATTACGTACCAAATTGAAGAAAAAATTGGAATAGAAGAATTCACCCAGGTGTTGGTAAACTCTACATTAGGAGAAAGACGCCCGGTCAACGAACCGGAAAGAATTACACAGATGCTGCAGCATGCCAATCTTATTGCAACAGCCCGGGATAATGGGAAATTGATTGGAATATCAAGATCACTAACCGATTTTGCCTTCTGTACTTATCTTTCAGATCTGGCTGTAGATGAGAATTATCAAAAGAAAGGCATTGGAAAAGAATTAATCCGATTGACAAAAGAACACACTCCAAAAGCTACATTGATTCTACTGGCAGCACCAAAAGCTGTAGGCTATTATCCTAAAATCGGGATGAAACAATGGGAACAGTGTTATATCCTGAACAATGTGGAGGATTTGAAATAAAAATACCCCGGAAAATAAGAAGACATGTACTAAAATTACATGTCTTCTTTTAAGTATATATCCGTTACCTGTTAAACGGATATTCATTAATCCAATGAAAACTCCTCTTGTTTAAAGGATAATCTTCCTTTTTCTTTCTTATTGTTTTTATTTTTACAGAATCACGACCCTTATTTCCAGTAAAAATGATACTATCTTTTTGAATATTGTAATGCAGGTAAGCATAGAGATCTTGTTGATCCACTTTACGCAGCATAAGTGTCTTTTTTTCAGTATCTATAACACTCTGAAACGCTTTAGTACTGTCATTGTTCAATATTACTTTTGTCCGGCTTGGAGAACTTATCAATATTTTTTTCCAGCCAATGGAATCGTTGCATGGTATTTCCTGGTTGTTTATGATAAATTTATCCACAATATATGCACCCTCCATTGGAACAGCCGGAGGTGTATAGAACAATGCTGATGAAGAACTCAATATGAAAAATGATACTACAAGCCATTTGAATACAATAACGGTAATACTCTTCCACTTTTTGTCGAATGTTCTTTTTTGAAAACGTAACTGCGATGGCTGATGCAAGATAAAAAAACGATATAAAGCCATTGCATCACCGCTTACAATAAAGAGGCAGAACAAAACAATATGACTGGAAAATATTTTAACCGGCACATCATAGAAAAAATTCAACAGAGCTACATTGATCATCACTGTCATGGAAAAAAGCGCACCAAAAGTTTTGGTTCTCCTGAAAAGAAGCAAAAGTCCACCCATAACTTCCAACAATCCGGAAACAAATGTATACCCCGTGGAAGCTCCCATCATAGTCCATACCATGCCCATTGGCGACATATCTCCAACTTTTTCTTCCAGTCTGCCAATTGAATTAGGAGGAAACTGCCCGTCGTGTAGTTTTGCAAAACCGTAAGAAAGCATTATCATAGCTACATAATAGCGTGCTACTACTACCGTAAACCAATGAAGATCTTTAAATGTCCGTTGTTTTTTATCTGCAATAAGTATAACAAGTGCAGCCACTACCGCTAAGCCAATATTTACAATCACTACCCAATAATCTAATGTAGTATCGCCACTGCCAGTCATTGTAATATACTCTACCTTCGTTTGCTGAAAAACATTTTTACACAACCACAAGACTCCACTCTTATGTATTCCTGCTAAAGGTGAAAACTGGGAAGTAAAAATAAAAAGATACACATAAGAAATAACAAACAAATGCAGAAAACGTAGTACAGCATTATGCTTTCGCTGATTGGGAAAAGCGATCGGTTTTGTATCCATATTAATAATATTTATTTAAGATAAGAAAGCTCGTATTAATCATATAAATTTTCAGATCGTTTTTGAAATATGTAGGTTGAAATTTAAAAGTATTATTTTACCTCAATTTTATGATAAGCAATCCATTGTTTGAGATTCCCCACCATTCTTTTTAAATGATCTTCATTCAGGAAAATATTGGTCCAATATTCAAATCTGTCGCACTGAACACTTATATAATAGTTCATAATAGCCAGACATGCGTACGGTAAAAACTTTTTTTCTTCATCATTAATTTTAGTGACAGTTTCATAGCCTCTTATGAAATGATCTGCTTTTGCCTCATACTCTTCTTGGTTCAAATGGGTTGTAAATAACTGAAATAGAAAATAAGAAATATCAAAGCATAAATAACCGTTCCCACAAAAATCAAAGTCAAAAAATGTGATTTCTTCTTCGTTATCAATGTGTAAATTATCAAACCACACATCAAGATGAACCGCTCCATATCTCATGTTCTGTTGGTCTGCATTTTCAAACTTTAGCGTTAAAAAATCGGAAAGGTTTTCTAAAAATTCAATTTCGGTAGTGTTTTTACTATAGAATTTTTTTGTGCTTATAACTGGGTTCTTGAGAAGGTTTTGAGCATTGTATGACATTCTCATCAGTTCGACATTTTCTGTTGATTGATGAACTTTAGCTAATGCCTGCCCAATCAGAAAGCTGGTTTCGGGTGAGAATTTTGCTGTCTTTATACCTTTAGCATATGAAAATAAAACGCCGAATCTTGTTCCTTCCGGAGCTTCAATTTCCTGGATAAACTTGTTGGATTGATCTGCTATGGGAAAAGCAACTTGTCGGTCTGCTTCTTTCAGATGGTTGAGAAGTCTTAATTCTTCTTGAATTTCTAATTCAGTTCGCCAATCATGAGTGTATACTCTAAAAACGTATTTGTTTTCGCCATTATGAACGATGTATAAATGGTTCATCGCAAGTCGGAAAATGCTGCATTCCGTTTTGTCGGTTAGTCCATATTTTTCTTGAATAAGTCGACCAAGTTTATCAGGTGAAAGTGTGCTGTTTATTGTCGGAAATTTCTCTGTCATGTAATTCTCGTTCGTAGCTGGTTATATAGTTTGTGCAATTTCGTTAACATTTTTCGATTTTACACGTATTACATCCATTTATTTAACTATTTCCTGCAATTCAACTTCTAAATCCTTCTTTTCCTTTTCTTTATAAAATTCAGAGTTTGCTAATGAAATATTGAATTCTTTGACAGTTGCAGAGTAATCCTGTTTTAGTAAGATTTTAGCCTTTATAATATTTAAATAAGCCTCTGAAAAATTTGGATAAGAATCTATGAGGATTTTCCAGGCCTGAATAGCTTTGTCATATTGCTTTTCATTATAAAATGCCCATCCTTTTCCATTTAAAATACCTAATGAAAAATTTAGATTAACACCGTAATTGGATCGTATTTCTTTATCCAATGATGATTTAATGCTTAAATCTGTTTGTTTATTGGAAATATATTTCGACTGAATGGCAGACCAATCTTCAAATATCTCGTAAAGAGCTGTATTAATAAGTAAACCTGGCGTTGCATTATGATCTGCTTTTTTAAACTCATATCCTTTCATATCCAGAAAGGGATTGTTAATTTTCTTAATGATGGAATCCATCTTCATGAAATCTTCAGGATAATCGTTTCCGATTCCATAGCGATAATATTTTTTTGTATGAAAAGAGCGCTTATTGAACTGGCTTATAGAATCTGTTAAGTCCACATTTTTCTGAGTAAAAAACGGACTCATAGAGATAATTGCATTCAAGTCATTTATTCTGGAATTCAATAATGAGGTTGTAAAATATCCATATCTGGAATGACCGATTAACACTCTAAAAGCAGAGGCTTTGTACGCTCTTTCAGCTAATGGGATGAGTTGTTCAAATATAAATTTTTCATTCTCCAGTGCAAGGCCGTTGGGATCCGAAATTTTATATTGTGTTTCAAGATAGCGGTATCTTTGTTCTGATTCAACGCTTATTATGATAGAGGAAGGAATCTGTTCATTACTTGTTAAATAGTCAATTGTATTGAGAATATAATGATTACTTCTTTTATTTTGCCTATCAAATACAATGATTAATGGGAATTTATTCCCGGATTTCTTTTGCCATTCTATGGGAACCATTACAGAAATTTTTTTCTCAAATCCCAGACTTGTTGATTTTAATGTTGTGTCTTTTAGTATTTTATATCTTTCATAGTTCTGGGCAAGCATTGAAGAAGTTGCTGAAGTGAAAATTAAAAGAAAGAGTAAATACTTTTTTATCATGGCAATTGGTGTAAATATCAGTTAAGACTCAAATGTACGGATTGTGTTTATATAAAATTTGCAATGATGATAATGTTTTTTCGATTTTACCCATAAAAAGCTCCAAAGTACAATGACTTTGGAGCTAAATTTAAATAGCTAACCTTTCGGCTGTTCTACTATTGTTTGGTGATTTTATTGAAAAAAGTATCACCTTTAAAGATATAGTCTCCTGAAGGATATTCAGTAAGATCGATGGTATTTTTCCCTTTTCTAAATAATATATTTTTAATGAGGTTACCATTATTATCATATAAATAAACATTTTCGTCTACTGAGGATTCCACGTTGATCACTCCTGTCGTTGGATTAGGATACGCGGAAGTTTTCGTTTTTGGGGAAACTTCTCTTGTTGACAGAAAACAGCCGGAAATATAGGAATCTCCAGTAATATTAAACCCTTTGTTGATCAGTTGGGCTCTCGCCAGCATCGCTTGCGGTGTAGAATAAACCAATCCTGTTGCATCTATAGTTCCGGATGTTATTGTTGAGTTCGCCCATGTAGGATTATTATTCAGAGCGATGAGAAAATTGCTGTAATTCGTACATGATAAGCCAACTTTTTTAAATCCAAAATAGATTGAATTCCAGCTGAAGTTCTGAAGCTTGATATTCCATGAAGAAATATCCTGGTCAAAATGCGAAGCACCTGCAAACATATTAAATCCGGCGAAATAATCAATCTTACTTACATCCCAGTTTCCGATGGGCTGATTGAATGATACTGCATTTTCAAACATATGCTCAAAATCTGTTACTTTACCTGTATTCCAGTTATCAAGCGGCTGATTAAATGCTTTTGCATTATAGAATGTATAGCGGAAATTAGTAGCATTTTCTGTATTCCATGAATTTAATGGCTGGTTGAAAGCTGTGGCATCTGCAAACATGGAGGAGAAATCAGTTCCGGATATTGTGTTCCAGGCAGAAATATCCTGATTGAAAGAAGAGGCAGAAGAAAACATGCTGCTGAAATTGGTTACTTTTGAGGTATCCCAGTTTCCAATATTCTGATTAAACAGCGTTGCTCCGCTGAACATACCGCTCATGTCCGTAATATGGTATGGATTCCAGTAAGAAAATGAAGTATGGCCTGTCAAAGATGAACAGTTAAGGAACATTTGTGATAAACTGGTTATCTGTGTCATATCTGGAGTATCTGCAGCTGTTACGTTAAGATTGGGACAGTTGGCGAATGCTCTGTCGAATTGCTGAAGCCATGTCGTATTTCCCCACTGGCTGAGCTCTATGAGTTCCTGATTTCCACCTGGAGGCATGATGTCGGTATTGGCCCTGAACCCATAAAATGATCCGTTACCGCTGGATACTTTTAATTCGTAAGTGGCCTGCAGAGGATCTGGATGGAATGATGGCCCAAAATATATGAGTAGAGGTTCATTGCTGCTAGAGGTTACATAATCAAACATTCCGTTATGCTCAGGATATCCTACTTCTTCCCAGTGAATGGTGTAATCGGTTCCTGTGCCACCGAACCTTATGGAATGATCGATAATGCCATTTGCATTGGGTTTCCAGATGGTAGTAAATTCATTCTGCGCATAGGAAATGCAAAATAAAAGAAGAAAAATGATTATTAGTTGTTTTTTACACATAAATTAAAAGAGGTTTTGTTAGGTTAAAATTGGTTTAATAAGACAATTAATTTCCCGGGATTCTTTATCTTATCTCTAATACAAAGGTACTTACGCACAGCGACAGAACTCGTCGTATTAAAAGTTATAACCTCTTTTTTTTAGTTTTTTTTGATTAATTTTTGTGTAAATAAACAGGGTAAAAACCACCCATTCTAAGATGGATTCTGAATAGATAACCTAAAAAAAATCTGCAGCTATTAATTCATAATAACTGCAGAAATGAGATTGATTTATATTGTAATTTTCACGCCGGCTGAAATATTAATTCCTGGAAGCGGGCTGAGAAACTTTAACTGAGAGTTCTGAAGCCTTGCCTCGGTGTTCAGCAGATTATTTCCTATAATATAATACTCCAGATCACCTATGCCTAAACTGTTGTCTTTATAGGCCAAACGTACATTTAGTAATGAGAATGCCGGCATAGGAAGCTCAGGATTGATATTCTTTCCTAAATATTTTTGTTTTAAATAGTGGTCTAAACTTACATTCATATTGAAGTTCTGTACATTTCCTTCCAGAGAGAATCCAAAACGGCTTGTTGGCATATTGGGCATATAATCCCCATCACTCCATTTTCTTATGGAGCTGTCGGCAACGCTTATGTTTCTTACCAGATCATAATATCCGCCTATCTCCCACTTTCCTATTTTTCCAAGATCTGCTTTATAAGCAGCTTCAGCTTCAATTCCATTGATTTCAGTATCATCAGAACGCCATTCTTTTACCAGAAAAATTTCTCTGGAAATCCCGGTGTGGGCAAGGTAAATATAATTTTTATAAGAAGTATTGTACCAGTTGGCGGATACTCTTAGGTTTTTCAGATTAAGTCCAGCCCCGATTTCAATGGTGTTGGCAGTTTCCTTATCCAGCTTGTCATCGCCATTTTCTTCTGTCAGGATCGCAAAATGATTGTTTCCTGAATAAAGCTCATTCACTTCCGGTGCTCTTTCTGAATGGTTATACTGTACTTTCAGATAGCCTTTTTTAAAGATATTCCATTGAGCAGAACTGTGAAATTGATGAAGGGTGAAATCTCTGTCGCTGAGTTTTCCGCCGGAAAGTCCACGGCTTCTGACATACTTACTATCAGCTTCCGCTCTACGTTGTACATGATCGTTTCTATACCCAAGATCAAACTGAATGATATTAAAATCAAGATGCTGCATCGTAAAAATTCCTATTTCTCTACTGATATTATTAGGTAAATATCTTTGACCACCAGTACCTTCCATATCTCTGTATTGTACTTCAAGACCCGTAGTTCCGGTAAGAAATTTCAATTTCTGCTGTGTGATTTCCAGACGGCCATTGTGCTGGTTTACAGCAAACTGATTGGCACGGTAACGATCAAGAAGTTCTGCGTTTTTTGAAAATACGCCCATATAATTCAGTTTGATGCTTGAAATTGGAGAATGGGTAAACTTGTAACCGGATTCAAACATGGCTTTATGAGATAAGCTTCTGATATTAATGGGACTATATTCTATTTTGGGCTGTGGTTTTCCATGGCTATGTTTGGGTATTTTAGGGATTGCATACCCGGGAACTCCAAAATAGGAATAAGAATTCTGATAAGCTCCTCCCACATACAATGATTTTCCAATATAACTGGTGCCTACATAAAATGAGTTGCTCTCTGAATGACTGTTGGGTATCACTCCATCTTTTGTTTCCACATAATCCTTGATTCCGTTTACTTCACTTTTATAACGGTCGTTCACGGCATCCTGACCAGGAACATACAGATCATTTTTTGGATTGGGATAATGTTTTCCGTCAGCAGGATTGTAATACGTAGAACTGAAGGTGTAAAGATCATCCTCAGAGAGTTCATATTCAATCATATGATCCTTGGCAAACTGGCTGATGTATGGGAAAAGACTCTTGTTGAGTACACGTCTCGAATTTACATCGATCTGGCACAACGACTGTAAGATACTGTTGAAACCAACAAGGTTCGGATCATAGCACCTGCTGTCTTTGGATTTTCCAGGAATTCTGACCATTTCCTGTTTCTGATTGGATGCTCCTACCGTCCAGACCCAGTTTTTAGCAATGACTCCTTTCGCTGAAAAAGCCTGTTTTTGTCCACTGTTGCTTCCCCCTTCAAGAAGACCTTTTACATTGATCTTTTTATCCGGCAATTGTCTGGCGATATAATCTGTTTCAATATCTATGGCTCCTCCAATAGCTTTTCCTCCATATAAAACTGATGCTGAGTTCTTATAAACGGTGATACTCTGAACATTGTTCATTTCTATATCCGTATTAAAATCAGGACTTATCCCGGAAAGATCATTCACTGCTGTTCCGTTTTCCAGAATTTTTACACGGTTTCCACTTAGACTTCTGATCACGGGAGCTCCGGAATTCGGTCCGTATCCAGAATTTTGAATTCCGGGAATTTTACTCAATGTTTCTCCCAATGTATTGGATTGAATAAAATCCAGCTTTTTTCTTGAAATATTTACAGTGTTATAATTAGTTTTTCCCTGTACTTGTACAGACTCTATGTCCTTTACAATCTTTTTTTCAGGGGTAATTTTCTGAGCTTTCAGAATGGATGGTGAATACATAAGTGTGCCACCCACCAAAAAATAAACAGTCCTTTTCATGTGCATATACTTTAATGATCCGGCAAAGCTAGAAAATTAAATTTATTAATGCAACATTGTTGCTTTATTGATTTTTTATTGAAAAGATTACTAAATGGATTTAAGTGTCTGAGAATAAATATTCTATAAGAGATTTCTTCGGTCTGTAAGGATATAAAAAAACCGCTCTAAAAAGAGCGGTCTGATTTTTTACTGTGAATTTGCTTGCTGATTAGCAAGTAGAACCGCACTCAAGTAATTTGATGTGGATTACACCATTAACAACACATTGTGTTTGGCATAAAGCGTTAGTTACAACAGTGCTTACACCGCCTACTACTCCACCTACTGTAGATCCTACGCCAGAAACAACACCTCCAACGATAGTACCTACACCGCCTACTACTCCACCAACTACACCTCCTAGTCCACCTAGAAGACCGCCGATTGGATCTAGTAATCCGTTACCTGAAATAGCTTTTAATTCGTTTCTGTCCAATTTTTTTAAGTTTTTCATAACTATAATTTTATATGATTATTACATCACGAATATATGAATAATAACTTTACAATTGCAAATTATTTTCAATAAATTAATTATATGTTTTTATTATTTAATATTTCATTAATATAAGTGTATTTTAATAAAAATATGATTATCACTTATATGTGATTGATTTTCTAAAAGTTAAAAATAATAACTCAATTTGTGGAATTTAGAGTTATTATTTTTGCATTAAATGCTCTTTATTGGTATTTATTTTTCAACACCTATGAAACCTCTGTAATTTGCCTATAAACAGACTTCTGGTAAGGTGGAAATTGATCATTTGAAGTCCTCAGATGGATTGATTTTTGAAAAAAAGAGAAAAGGAAGATAAAATTTGTGTTCTTCTTGTAGTAAAAACCATTCTGCTCATTGATAACGGAATCAAATTTTGTATTTTTGCTGACATACTTATATCAATGTCAGTTTTTTCAAATAATATACGCTTTTTAAGAGCCAGGAGAAAGCTCTCCCAACAAAATGTAGCCGATGAATTATTGATTTCAAGAGTTCGGTATTCAAAATATGAAAACGGAATTTCTGAACCTCCTATCGAGCTGTTGGTAAAAATCTCAAAATATTTTCATGTAAGTATTGACCTTATGCTGTCTGTAGATATTGAGAAGCATCCGATAGATGAAATGCTGAAGCTTCCGGACAACAGAATTGTTCTTCCGGTTGCGGTAGATACTCATGGAAATGATACGATAGAAATTATTCCTCAGAAAGCTTCCATGGGTTATCTGGAAGGTTATAGCGATATAGACTACATCGAAAGTCTTCAGCGTATTGCTCTTCCTTTTCTTACCAATGGAAAATACAGAGCTTTCCCTGCAGATGGGGATTCTATGCCTCCGTTCAGAAACGGGTCTTATATTGTAGGAAAATATGTAGAAGGAATCAATGAGTTGAAACAAGGCAAAACGTATGTTTTTGTTACCTTAAATGATGGAATTACCTATAAACGTTTTAAAGAAAGAAAAGAAAATGCAATCTCAGTAAGTGCTGACAATTCTTTTTATGAGCCTTATGATATTCCTTTTGAAGAAGTAGTGGAAATCTGGCAGTACGCTTCAGGAATTTTCCCTGAAGATTTTGAACCGGGCGATTATGAAAGCTACAATTTTAAAGAAATGTTCCGTGAACTGAGACAGGATATCAGAGATCTTGACAAAAAGGTTTCCGGACGTCGCCGTAAGCAATCTTAAGATGTAAAATACTTATATTATAATATCTACTCCCGGTTATACAGCCGGGAGTATTTGTTGATATGACATCTTTTTCTAACAGCATTTGATGTGATATTAAAAAAAATCAATTCTTTTTAATTACGGCAACAATTATTTCATCATAAATATCTATTATTTGATGTTTTGTGGAATAATAATCTTAAAAAAATAAGTTTTAATGAATAATCTCTGGTTTGAGAGATAAAAGTTCAATATATTTGTGATACCAGATGTAGCTCATTAATAATAAACTTCGATGAAAAGATATCCGACCTTTTTATTAGCATTACTTTTTCCAATTACCCTATACAGCCAGCAGAACCTTACTGCTGATGAATTATTTGTTAAAGCCCGTACCACTGCTTTTGAACAGAAAGACTATGTTACATCTATTGCCCTGGCAAAAGAGGCATTGGAAAAAGCTCCCAATTATACTGATATTTCCGTTTTTCTGGGAAGGTTATATACCTGGAACAAAGATCTGGCTGCAGCAAGAGCAGTATTTGAAGATCTCGGAAAAAGAGAGGTTCAGGATGAAGACTATTTTCTGGCGTATGCTTCATTGGAATACTGGAATGATCAGAATACAAAAGCTATCGAAATTATAGATAAAGGACTTTCTTATCATTCTAAATCAGAAGCATTGCTGCTACTTAAGGCTAAAGTATATTTTGGAATGGATAATTATGAGGAAGCTGATAAAGCAGTAACCACTCTATTATCGATTAATCCCAAAAATACGGAAGCAAGGGCTCTTGCTGTAAGAATCAAGGATCTGTCTTCTAAAAATGCTATTGGAATTATTTACAATTATTCTCATTTTGACAAACAATTTGATGATGACTGGCATATTGTGGGAGTAAGTTATAAGAGAATCACACCTATTGGTTCTGTGATCCTTCGTGGAAATTATGCGAACAAGTTTGCACAAGGGGGTACACAGATTGAGTTGGAAGCGTATCCAAGACTTTCCAAAATGTTTTACCTGTACGTTGGCGGAGGATATTCTGATGATGTAGGTCTGTTTCCGAAATACCGTACCGGAGTTTCCCTGAACGCCAATCTTCCTCACAGTTTTGAGGCAGAACTGGGCTACCGTCAGCTTCATTTCAGCAACAGCATCTGGATGTATACTGCTGCTGTAGGAAAATACTATAAAAATTTCTGGTTCAACCTGCGTACTTATATTACTCCTGACAGCAAAAACATTTCACATTCTTATACAGGAACGGTACGATACTATACAAAAGGAGCTCAGGACTATTTTGCCTTCCAGATCGGAACAGGAATAAGCCCGGAAGAATACCGAAATAACCTTCTGGAAAATGAGACCTTTAAGCTTAAAACCTTTAAAATAGGTGCTGAGTATAATTTTTCTTACCGCTCCGTCAATCTTTTTTCTATAGGAACAATGTATTATAACCAGGAATTTCGTCCGGGTGAGAAAGGAAATCAGTTTGATATTACTTTAGGCTATACCCGAAAGTTTTAAAACTTTGATTTTGTTTTTTTCTTAAAGTTGACCATTACCGAATCCGGCATCAGTTTTTTCGTGGAATAAAACTTAGCATTCATGCTTTTATACTGATTGAACCTGCCGTTGATTTTACTAATGGCTGCAGCGTCATTGGAAGCATCTTCTTCCATGTCTTTAAGCGTGAAAAGCTGTCCGTCATGGATATAATATTTTTCAGAAACAAAATCTATAAGCTGGTTTTTACTCTGCATCATAGGAATTCCGGCCTTGCTGATTTCAGAATCTGCGGAGAAGCCTCTTCCCACCCACGTTACTGTAGAAGGGGTATGGATTTTATAATTATTTCTGTAGTATGCTAAAATAGAAGGTGCAATATCAAAATGACTTACTGTTTTGTGAAAACGCTTGGATTCTTTTAATAAAGGTGAATAGATTAATAAAGGCACATGGAACCTGTCAATTTTAGATTCTAAGGTAATTTCAGGCATACTGTGATCTCCTGTAATGACAAAAATTGTGTTTTTGAAATCCGGACGTTTGCTGTAATTTTCAAAGAAGCCTTTCATAGCATCATCAGCATTCAAGACGGAGATGAGCTGATTTTTGTGAGCGGCTGCCCATTTTTCCTGTTCTTTGGTTAAAATCCCTGAGTTAAGCCTTTGGTTGTACAACTTTTCATAATAATCCTTATTGTTGATTAAAAAAGGATTATGGGTTGAAAGCGTAAGTATCATATTGAAATACGGCTGATCCTGTGGTTTCTGCTGCTGTTGCATTTTGCTTAAAACAGCCTGATCTTCATATCCCCAGCTCTCCCCGTTGTTGGCTGGAAGTTTACGGTAAGGACTGCTGAATGAGGCTTCGTCTACAATATGATCTACTCCACTGTAGTCCAGGAATTCGCGGTAGCGGTCAAATGATACATGACCTCCATAATAAAATCCTGTTTCAAATCCGTTTGCTTTAAGGATATTATAGAGATTGAAATTCTCCGGTGTTTTTTCTATTTCAAGGAAACCGTTTTTTCCAAAAGGAAGAGACCCGGTCAATGATGGTAATGCTCCGAATGTTCTTCCTGCCGAGCTTAAACTGTTTTCCCAATACAACCCTTTATTGGATAAAGAATCAAGATAAGGAGTGAAGTTGCCGATATATCCTTTCGGAGATGTATACGCATGTCCGAAGCCCTCCATAACAAGAAAAACAAGATTAGGAACTTTCTCAGATTTGTTCATATAAGATCCTAAGAAATCCGGGGTGTTTTCTTTTCTCCAGAACGGAAAGTTTTTATCGATCATTTCTGCATTGGCAATAAAATCTTCATTATCGCTCAACAATTCGGTGAGTTCCGGATGGTCGCTGATAAAATTGTCTTCATTGGATTTAAAGAAGTAAGCCCATTTACTTTTTGCTGCATTTTGATTAAACTCACTCTCAGAATTCAAAACCTTTGCTCCTACTAAATTAGAAGGAATAAAGAATGCCGCTAATCCGAAAATCAATAGTATCATTCCCGGATAGATTGATTTTAAAGCTGTCCTACCGGCAATCCATAAAGGAACAAGAGATGCTGTTATCAAAATTCCCAGTAATGCAAAGTTTTTGAAGTTGAGCATTCCGCTTGCCTGCAAAATCTGCTTCATCTCTTCTTTGCTGTAGTATAAAAGATCTGCACCCAATACGTTACGGCTTTCAGAAAAATATAGGAATAAGATATACTGTGTAACGGCTACAACAACCAGGGTTAGCATTCCCAGGATTCTTGCCCAGCCTTCTTTTATAAAATTAATAATCAGATATACAACTCCGACACAGAATGTTAGTTGTAGTGCAAATAAAATGTTTTCAAAGAAAAGACGGCCAATAATGGCTGAAGTTTCAAATTTTGGAAAGGTATATTTGTACCATAGAGATTCTGCGGTTACTCCTATTAAAAATAAAGCAAAGAAAACCAAGGCGAGCATTCCCCATTTTTTGAGTCCTACCTGAAGAATAGCATATATTCTTTCTTTCAGTGGTAAATGCTGTGTGCTTTGATTGAAACCTTGCCTTGTCATTTCACCCCAGCCATGAGATTTTTTGAAATAATCTATAAATCCGTTAACTCCTGCTTTTACCACAATGGGATGAAAATAAAAAGGTTCGGAAAAAGCTGTGAAAATTAATCTAAAAAAGTCTTTTCTTTTGGTATAGACCTGATGGCTTACGAGATCCACCAGTATCGCATAGATGGAATATAAGAATCCCATTGAAATCACGAGGGCGAACAGAACGATAAAGAACGGCCAGTTGATAATCCCCAGCAATAAAAAGATGATAAAGATAATATATCCTGAAAATTCGATGAGCGGACCGAGAAATTCAAAGAAGAACCAATAAGGAAGGCTTACCATTCCCAGTTTTTTATACTTCGGATTGAACATCATCTTTCTGTGTTTCCACAGGGTTTCCATGGTACCGCGCATCCATCTGTTTCGTTGTTTTCTAAGAATGTCTTTGGATTCGGGAACTTCTGTCCAGCATAGAGGATCCGGAATAGTAAGTACTTCGTAAGGCTCATTTTTTTCCTCCATGTACTTTCTCATTCTTACCACCAGCTCCATGTCCTCTCCCACTGTATTTTTATCATAACCACCGCACGCCAGTACAATTTTTCGGTCAAAGACTCCGAAAGCTCCGGAGATCAAAATCAATCCTGATGCTCTGGACCATGCCATACGTCCAAGGACAAAAGCCCGGATATATTCCAATGCCTGTGTTCTTCCCAGAAGAGATTTCGGCATATTGACACTTACTACTTTTCCGTTTTCAATAACACAATTGTTGGCCAGACGAATCACTCCACCGCAGGCAATGAACTTTTTATCAGTCTGCTCCAACATTGGTTTTGCGAGCTTTAAAATCGAATCCTGTTCCAGAATACAGTCTACATCAATGCAGACCAGATATTCACCGGAAGAAATATTAACGCCAACATTCAAAGCATCCGCCTTTCCTCCGTTTTCTTTATCAACAACAATCAGTTTTTTGAAGGCCGGATTTTTACTTTTATACACTCCTCTTACCGCATTGGTTTCTATTTTCCCCTGAATAAAATAAGCTACAGATTCAAGTTCGTAAGCTTCGATCAGCTTTTGAATGGAATCATCCTTGCTTCCGTCATTTACAATGATAATTTCAAGATTATGATAGTAAAGAGATAAGAGAGAACGTACATTTTCCACAATGGTCATCCCTTCATTATAGGCCGGAGCAATAACGCTGAATACCGGAGCATTGGGATTGGCCGCAATGATGCTGTAGTCTGTGAATGTATTTTCTTTTTTATAACGCAATACAGCACCCAACGCATAAATTCCTATCCAGCCATAGATAAGGGTTACTGCTGTTCCGTAAACCAAAAACAGCCAAATAACAACTTCATAGATGATGTGTGAGAATTCTAACATACTTTTTCCTGTAATGCGTATTTAATAATTTGAATGAGTTCTTCTGAAGAGGTTTCTTTTTTAGATATTTCTGCCAGATATTCCTGTTGCTCCAAAGCACATAAAGCTTCTGCTGCATGCACTTTTATTCCAGAGTCTGTGTTATTTAATAATTGATCTTTAAGAAAATCTGTACTGCATTGATCTTTTGACTTTTTCATGACTTTCAGAATCTCTTTCTGTACTTCAACCGGCTGATGTGGATAGGTTTCCATAAGATGAGCAATGGTGGAAGAATTTTCCAGTGATAATAAAGTTTGTACGGTCTGAATTCGTACGTCAACAGAAGGATGATCCAGGAGATTAATTACTGTAGAATAGAGTGATAATATCTGAAATTTCCTTAAGAGTTTAAGGGTGAAAATGACTACGGATTCATTAGAACTTTCCATCCAGTTTTTAATACTGTCCCCTGAATTTTCTGGAATTTGGGTGATCGAAATAAGCAAACGAAGCTGCTGCCATTCTGATATTCTGTAGGAAATGCTGTTCAGAAAATGAAGACCTTCGAATCCTTTAAAGTTAACCATTGCATACTGCGCCTCCTGATACACCTGAGATGAAGGATGGTTTAAAAATGTGGAAATTTTGGGCAATGCTTCTTCCACGTGCATCGCTGTAAGTTCCTGTATTCCTCCTGCAATGATATGTTCTTTCTTTTGATTCAGCTTTTTCAATGCTTCTTCCTGAAGGCCATATTCCCGGAATAAGTCTTTGAGTTTATTTTGTGCAGCTCCGGAAAATTTTTTCTCGGATTCTGCCAGTTTCTGAAGGAACAGATTTCTGAATGAAGGACTGCCGGAAGCTACTGAAAAGGTAGTGTCTGCAGGCATTTCTTCTTCGCCATATACAATCACTTCTGAGATTTTTTTATTGATCACTTCAGACCATCTGAAGGCCTGAACAGATTCTCTGTACTGATAAAAGCTGTAAATCAGTACAGCAATAATCAGTAAGAGTACTAAAGATAGCATTCCCAGAAAAACAAGAAAAAGAAAATGCACAGAAGTGGTGAGAAACATGGTTGTAGCTTATTTTAAAGAAAATCTTTTTATTCTTAATATCAATTCATTGGGACTGAATGGTTTTACAATAAAATCGGCAGCTCCGAGGTCAAAAGCATTCAGTACTACTTCTTCCTGCCCCATACTGGAAAGCATGATCACCGGTACCTGCTTGCCCATGGTTTTAATGGCTGAAAGTATTTCAATTCCTGAGGCAAACGGCATCATAATATCTGTGATGGCCAGATCTACATCTCTGGTTTTAAGGGTTTCGATAGCGTCTTTCCCGTTTCGGGTCAGGATCACTTCATGCCCTTCTTTTAATAATTTGTGTTCAATCGTTTTTAGAATCAGTTCGTCGTCTTCGGCGATTAGAATCAGCATAATTTTAGTTTTTTATTGTATTAGATTTTTAATTAATTGTAATCCTGTTGTTATTTCGCGGATAATTTCTTCTTCCATGGACATAAAATCCATGTCGGGCTCTGCTTTTTTCTCCCAGCTGGCAGTACGTTCTGCAAGTTTTACCAATCCTGCTGTTCCTGCCGTTCCTTTGAGTTTGTGAAGAATCAGTTTCAGGTTGGTACTGTCTTTTTCAGCGGTACTTTTTTTGATATTTTCTTCAGCCTGATTAAGTTGCTCTATGACAAGATTTAAGAATATTTTTCTGAAATCTTCATCATCGTCACCTATTTGTTCGTTCAGGAGATTTATATCAAGGTAATTTTCCTGATGGGAAGAATCTTTAACAGGGTTATTATTTTCGTTAATGATATACTTTTTAAGCATTTCCAGCAGATCTGCCTGTCTTAAAGGTTTAGGAAGGAAGTCATTCATCCCGGAATCCAGACATTTTTCTTTCTCTCCCAGCACATTACCTGCCGTTACCCCGATAATCGGAACATTGGAATATTCCGGGAGTAATCGGATTTGTTTGGTAGCTTCAATACCATCCATTACCGGCATCTGAACATCCATTAAAATGATATTGAATGCCTTTTCTTTACACTGCAAAAGTGCCTGAAGTCCATCCGTAGCTTCTGTAAGATGTGCATCAGGGACCAATGAACGCATCATTTTGTGGTTAAGAACCATATTGACAGGGTTGTCATCTACCAATAAAACCTGCGGTGCCTGCATCAGTATGGAGGCTTCTGTTTCCGGTTGTGCAATGCTGGTTACCTCCTTTTCAGTATTTTTTACAGCTCGTCTCAATGTTTTATAGAGTTCTTCAGACTTGATAGGTTTCAGCAGGAAGAATGAATTGTTTTCCTGACGGAAAGAATTGATCACATCGTGTTCCTCAGAAGACGTATGAAGGATAATCAGAGGAGATGATTCATTTTGTTTGTTAAAGAGTTCTTTGATTTTTTCTATCGTTTCCAGACCGGAAATGATAGGCATATGGTAATCCATCAGAATAACATCAAAACGCTCTCCTGCAAGTAATATCTGAAGAGCTTCCATTCCATTGGCTGCTAGCTTTGAATCTATATTTTTATAAGCAAGCATGTGTTGAATGATAATTCTGTTCGCTTCATTATCATCTACAATAAGTACTTTGCTTATTTTCAGATCTTCGTCTTCATGACGATCAGATAGTTCATAAGGAACCTCTAAGTCAAAATAGAAAACAGAACCTTTTTGAACTTCGCTCACCAATGACAGGCTGCTTCCCATATATTTCAGAATATTATTGGAAATGGTCAATCCGAGACCCGTTCCTCCATACGTCTTACTGATAGAGCTGTTTTCCTGCGTAAAGGCATTGAAAATATGGTGTTGCTTTTCCTTAGGAATACCAATTCCGGTATCTCTTACAGAAAATCTAAGTTTGATATTCTTGCTGTCCAGATTCAGTTTTTCTACTTTAAGCTCTATTTCTCCCTGTGCTGTAAATTTCACGGCATTCCCAAGAAGATTGACCAAAATTTGTTTCAACCTTGATTCATCCAGCCAGATGGTTTCAGGAAGTCCCTGCTCTATATTGAGGAGTAATTCTATATTTTTTTTCTGTGACTGGTAAAGGATTACATTGATCACCTGACTTACCATGTCATAAATATTGGATTTTTCAATGATAAGATCCATTTTTCCGGATTCTACCTTGGAGAAATCAAGAATATCGTTGATGATATTCAATAAATTCTCTCCTGATTCATTGATATAATTGAGGTATTGAGTCTGTATATCATTCAACGGAGTTTTTAAAAGAAGGTCGGAAAAACCAATAACACCATTCAGCGGAGTCCGGATTTCATGGCTCATGTTGGCTAAGAATTCAGACTTTGCTTTGCTGGCAATATCTGCCATTTTCTTGGCATTTTTCAGTTCTTTATTGATTTTTACAGAAGCTGTAATATTCTGTGCAGAAACAATAATTCCTCCGATAACATTATTGGAAAGATACCATGGTGTCACCTCTACGCTGTAATGCTGAATGATTCCTGTACCCGGAACTTCTATGGCCATGTCTTCATTTTTATAGGCCTTTCCTGCCAGTGCATCCTGATATATTTTTAATCTCTCATCCGGTACATTGGGTGAGATTTTAAACATGTTCTCTCCAATAAGCCTGATGTCATTCATCTGAAACTCATCTTTCCAGCTTCTGCTTACAGAAACATAATTGAGATCTTTGTCAAACATGGCTACTGTAGCAGGTACGTATTTTACAAAAGACTGTAGCATAGCTTCTTTTTTAGCCAGTTCCAGGTAGATATTTTTGAAGATATCAATATTCTGAATGATCCCGTAGACTCTGGTGCATACTCCATCTTCAAATTCCGGAATACCTTTTACCCTTACCCATATCATTATGCCGTCATTTTGTACAAGCTGTAATTCTTCATCATAGGGAATCCCTTCTTTTATAGCTTTTTCGAATAAGAATTCCAGTTTTTCCCGGCTTTTTTCACTGTAGAAACCCAGTGCGTTTTCAAAATCAGGCTGGAAATTTTTATCTATCTTATGGATTTCTCTGGTAGACTGTGACCAGAGAACCGTGTTGTTTTTCAGGTTCACTTCCCATCCTCCCACTTGGGCAACGGCACTCGTTTGTTCCAACATCTTTTTGGTATGAACAAGATCTTTTTCCAAACTTATTCTTTCCGTAACATTCAGTGCGGTACTCACCACATAAGGTTTTCCTTCCTTGTTGATTTCCACAAGATTATGGTACATCCAGATCATGTCTTCACCTCCTTTGGTTCTCAGGATCATGGTTCCGAAATCTTCCTGATTTTTGTTGATTCTTTCGAGGTATTGTTCAAGAAGAGGCCAGTTTTTTTGGGGAACAAGATCTTTTAAATTCAACCTTTCTACCTCTTCAGTAGAATATTGAAGGGTTTCTCTTCCTTTTTCGTTGACAGCGATGATATTTCCTTCCATATCATGCATACTCATTAAGCCTATAGCGTTTTCAAAGAAGCTTCTGAAGCGGCGTTCAGAGCTTTCCAGTTTAAGCTTTTCTTCAATACGTTGGGTAATATTAATTCCAAAACAAAAAATCTCTGAATGATTTTGATTAAGCTTTAAATACCATTCAATAATGATCGTTTGGGTATCATCTATCTTTGTGGAAGTAGTAAATGTTACTTCTTCGTCTGAATTGGGAAGGTTTTTGGAAAGTAATTGGAGTTGAGAATTATGATTCCCTATCAGGTCCAGAAAATTCTGTCCGAGAATCTGACCTTTATCCATTTGAAAGGTTTTTTCAAAAGCCGGATTACTCTCTTTCAGTGAGAAATCTTTATCCAGAACACAGATCAGGTTATTGGAAATGGTAAAAGTTTGTTGAAAATACTCAGCCTGGATATTTTTCCTTTTACCCGTCAGGATTTTTGTGATCGCGTCTCCTATCTTTTTCAGAGTAGATATCTGGTCTTGTGTGATGGTTTTAGGTTTATAGTCGATAACGCAGATGGTTCCCAATACAAAACCTTCATCATCAATCAAAGGAACGCCTGCATAAAACCGGATTCCGCCCGCCAGAATAAGTGGATTTTCTGATGATCTTTCATCTAATAATGTATCATTGATGATCAGAATTTCTCCACTTGCAATTGAATATTGGCATACCGTATTTTTTCTGTCTACAAAATCAAGAGCCATTCCCACGCAACTCTGAATGGTCTGGGTTTCGCTTTCCATCATGGCAATAAGCGCTGCAGGGCAGTCTGTCACCAGACATGCGGTTTCTGCAAAAATGTCTAACTGGGGATCTTTTTCAAGGTTTAAAAGATCAAAATACTCCAGTTTCTTCATTCTCCCTTCTTCATTCGCAGGAATTGGATACTTCTTCATATACTATATCAACAATTAGAGACTTTTCTTTTTTGATTATTAAAAAATGATAATCAAGGCATTAAAGTTTATATTTTAAATATTTTTAAGTGCTTTAAATTATTATTTTAATAAGTAAACCAAATTACGAAATTATTTCGTATTCCGTTACAGGAAATTTGATAATAAAGCTATATGTGTGTTTATTTAAAATTAGCTGGGAAAAGTTTTAAATAAAAAAAGAAGTAATATCTATTATGAAGATAAAAATACCTTGTCTGATAATAAGATGCTTAGTGAATGAAATCTGCTGTATAATGCATCTTAAATATGAATATTTTTAAAGGCTGATGATTAATTATTAAAAAAAGTCCATTTCCGGAAAATTCGGAAATGGACTCACCACTTATCATCATCCAAATCACAACTAAACTATGAACAATGAAGCAATAGCCTGTGCATCGCTGCCACTTAAAATTTCATCATAAGCTGCAGAACCTGCCGCAGCACCAAATAGAGTTGCTGTGTTGTAGCCTGCCTGATTGGTATTGTCTTCTCCTGCATACACAGGGTTGGTGGCTGAAGGCATACTTCCTCCGTTAGCAAGCTCAATCCACCCTTTGTTGGCTCTCATTCTTCTTACCTGTGAGGCATGTCTTGCTTCAACGGAATGAATCTGTAATGCTGCCTGAAGCACCACTTTGTTTGACATAACATTTCCTGCCTGTCCTTTATAAGCCCTTACTCCGGTATCTTCAAAGGCCTGAGCAAGGATAAGGAATTGGTTATAATCTGTAAAAGGCATGAAATTTCCGCCGGCTGTAAAATCAAACGTAGGCTTATTTCCGGGAGTTGTTCCTAAAGAAGTCAGTGTGCTTTTCAGGAAACTTACATGGGCGGATTCATGTTTTGAAATCTGCATGAAAACGGTTCTGTCGGCATTGGGAATAAGTCCTGGTGTTGACAATCCTATGCTGTAGTATTCATTTTCCAGATATTCCAGTACCAATGCCAGTTGTAAAGCATCTGTGAGTGTACTTTTTAAAGCCATACCTGTTAATGCCGTTTTGGGAGCTTCTGCTTTGGCTGGAGTAGCCATCATTGCTCCTAATCCAAGAGGTACAGCTGCTGTAGCTGCTTTTTTTCCGAATAAAGAAATATTCGTGATGGTTTCCAGCCTTGAAGCTTCTGAAGTGAAAAATTTATCATCAGAAAGCTTATCCAGTAATCTAAGAATATTCATAATGTGAGTTTTTAAGGTGAATGATTAGTTGATCCCTCTTTCTTTCCAGGTAAAAGGTGTTTTGATAAATGCTCCGGCAGCCATAACAATGTCTTTTGGCTCTTTGGCGAGATCAAGTCCATTGGCATCTATCACATCATCTCCCGAAAAATCTGCAGATCCGGGATTGATTAGATTTCTGATGGCAGAGGCATGTCTGGCTTCCACAGAAACTATTTTACCTGCAATCACAAGATAGGCAGGATTGGAAATATATTTTCCTGCTCCATTATAAGCTGCAACACCGGTATCTTCCAATGCTTTTGCGGTAGCCAATACTGAATTCCGGTCATTAAAATTCACATTCGGATACTGGAATTCAAGTTTAGGAAGCACGTGATCTGTAGCACCGCTAATCGCAACTTTGAAGAAATCACGATGAATCACCTCATGATGGTAGAGATCTGTAAAAACCTCTTTTTCAATACTGGAAATTCCTGTATAAAAATTGTTCACCACTTTCGTATAAAAATCGGCTTCAAGCTGTTCTAAAGCATAGGCATAATTGAGTACGCCTACATCTCCTGTTCCAAGATCATACTTGGATTCTTCTATAATCTGGAAGTCATCATCATTACATCCGATGATGGTAAGGCCTGCAATGGCTAATCCTACTCCACCTAATTTTAAAAAGTTTCTTCTGCTGGTATCAAGGGTGGCACCTTGATTAGAAACCTGAATTGTTTTTTTCATACTATTAATTTTTTTAGTGTTAGATATAAAAGAAAGAAAAACAGCATACTGAATATGCTGTTTGAAATCTTAGAATTTATTATGGCATCAATACCGTATCTATTACATGAATCACCCCGTTAGATTGGTTCACATCAGCAATCGTTACTTTGGCACTGTTTCCTTTTGCATCTTTTATGTAAAGATCTTTACCTTTTGTCCAGAATGTAAGATTTTCACCCTGTACTGTTTTCATCATACTTTTTCCGTTCCCTGCTTTTACGGCTGCCCATATTTCTTTAGCACTGTATCTTCCGGGAAGAACATGATAGGTTAAGATAGAAGTAAGTGTGGCTTTATTTTCAGGTTTTACAAGATTTTCTACTGTTCCTTTTGGAAGTTTTGCAAAGGCAGCATCTGTAGGTGCCAATACGGTAAAAGGTCCTGCTCCCTGTAGTGTTTCTACCAGACCAGCAGCTTTTACGGCAGCTACAAGGGTTTTATGATCCTTGGAGTTGACTGCATTTTCAATAATGTTCTTGGAAGGATACATAGGAGCTCCTCCTACCATTACTGTTTTTTCTTTCATCGTTTGTGCAGTTACCTTCCCGCTGAAAGCAAATGATAAAACTACCATTGCTAAAACTGTGATTCTTGAATGTGTGTTCATTACGTTGATTTTTAGTTAATTATATTGAATGTGTTTTTAAAATCATTTACGAGGCTGGTTTTATTTTAGATTGAAAAAAAACAAAATAAATTATAACTATCTGATTTGTAGTGAATTATTTTTAATGAAAAATAAAATCAACCCATGAAATACAATTTTCATATTGAATATTTTTCAATAATTTTCAGAAAAACATGTACGAAATAAAAGATGTATTGGTTTTTGTTGACTATGTCTTTTATTTTATTACATTTGAACAGAAAAATAAACGCTATTAAAACAACCTATTCTGAAGAGGAACTTATCGTTTTATTAAAAGAAAAAAACGAAAACGGTTTTCATTATCTGTATGACCACTATTCCGGTGCGTTGTACGGAATTATTCTTCGAATCGTTCAGTCTAAAGAATATACCGAAGAAGTTATTCAGGATGTTTTTGTTAAAATATGGAACTCCATTCATCAGTATGACTCCTCCAAAGGACGGTTTTATACATGGATGATCAATATTGCCAGGAATACGGCTATCGACTATCTAAAGTCTAAAGGATTCCAGAATGAACTTAAAAACCAATCACTTCCGGATTTCGTATATAATACTGCAGAGCTTTCAACCACTAATAATTCTTCCGATTATATCGGATTTAATAACGTGCTGGAAGGTCTGGAAGCAGACAAGCAGGAGCTTATAAACCTTGCTTATTATCAGGGATATACCCAACATGAAATATCCGAAAAACTGAAGATACCGCTGGGAACGGTAAAAACGAAAATGCGGAATGCACTGATGAAATTAAAAGATTTGCTAAAAGATTATCAATAAATTGAACACTAAAGAATACATATCATCCGGAATTATAGAATCTTATATTCTAGGTCATGCTTCTCCCGAGGAAGCAGGGATTTTGGAGTGTGTGATGAAAAATAATGCTGAAGTAAAAGCGGCTTTTGAAGAAGCACAGAAAACTTTAGAACATCTTGCTACAGCTCAGGCTGTAACACCTCCAAGTGATTTGAAATCTAAGATTTGGAATAAAATTCAGCAGGAACAGATTGTTGAAGAAGTTACATTTTCTCCTTCACCAGATATTCCTGAAGTAGGAAGACAGACAGAAAATAATACAGAAAGAAAGGAGATTCAGAGAAGCACTCCCTGGAAAACATATGCTATAGCGGCTTCAGTATTATTTCTTGTAAGTGTTGGCGGAAATTTATTCTGGATGAATACGCAATCTGCCAATCAGGAGAAAATGGCATTAATGGCAACAGACAAGAAGAATCAGGATCTGGCAATGGAGAAAATGAATCTTAAGATTGATATGTTTTCCAATCCTGATATGCAGATGGTAATGCTGAAGGGCGTAGAAAAACATACAGAGGCCAAAGCCATGGTTTTCTGGGATAAAAAAACAAAAGAAGTCTATCTGAATGCAGAAAAACTTCCTAAAGCCCCTGAAGGTATGCAATATCAGCTGTGGGCGATAGAAGATGGAAAACCTGTAAATGCAGGAATGTACACTGAAGATAAAGACAGCAGGATTGCTCTGGCCAGTATACCAGAAGCTCAGGCTTTTGCTATTACGCTTGAAAAAGAAGGCGGAAGCAGCGTTCCGACTATGGAAAATATGTTTGTAATGGGTGAAATCTAAGTTTCACCCATTTCATTTTGTTTAATTGGTCTTTCTGTAATTATAGATCGCAAGACCGTTGAGGACAATGGCAAATCCTATCAGATAATAGAATTCGGTTTGTACTTCATAAAATCTACTTCCTTTCAATACAATGAGTCTTACTACTTTAATAAAATGAGTTACAGGAGTAAGGTTAGACATTTTCCGAGCCCAGTCCGGCATACTTTCGGTATTCGTAAAAAAACCACTCATCAGCATAAATACCATCATAAAGAAATAGGCAATAAACATGGCCTGCAGCTGGGTATCTGCAAAGGTGGATATGAGCAATCCCAAGCCGAGTAAAGCAATAAGATAAATTGCGGCAAAAACATACAGGGTGAAAAGACTTCCTTCCGGAAAAATACCGTAAATCACATACATTACGATGAGTCCTATGGTAAAAACGATCATTCCTACAATCCAGAAAGGAATCAGTTTACCTAAGATAAACTGCCATTTTTTTATTGGGGTTACGTTGATTTGTTCAATCGTTCCTATTTCCTTCTCTTTTACGATGTTTAAGGCTGTGATAAAACCTCCGATCAAAGTAAGAAGCAGTACTAATATGCCAGGAACCATATAGTATTTATATTCAGCTCTTGGATTATACCAGTTGGTTTCTTTAATAACAATTTTCGCAGGAGAGTTGTCTGATTTTCGGGCTGACAATTTAACATTCACATCCAGACTATTATTGAAATCATTGATCACAGAGAGTAAATAACTTCCTCCCAGTGATGATTTTGTTCCATTAATTGCATCAATAGAGAGATTCACCTTCTGGCTTCCTTCACGAACAAGATTACGTTCAAATCCGGGAGGAATTTCCAAAACAAGGTCAGCATTTCCCTCTTCAATCATTTTTAATCCATTTTTATAGGATTCAGGATTTCCAGCCAGTTTAAAGTAACCGGAAGACATGATTTTGTGAAGTAATTTTTGGGAATAGCTGCTGTGGTCATGATCTACATAGGCAATATTGACGTTTTTTACTTCGAAATTGGCGGCCAGAGGCATAATGATCAGCTGTACTATAGGCATTACAAACATCATTGCAAGGATTGTTTTATCCCTGAATATCTGACGAAATTCTTTTCTCAATATGAATACCATTATTCTCATGACAGGCGGATTTTAAATTTCTTCAGGGCAAGTGCCAGCAATCCTACCGACATGATGAGTAAAACCAACGTCTCTTTCCATACATATCTGAAATCAAGACCTTTCAGCATCACTGCTTTTACAATATCATAATAATATCTTGAGGGAAGAATTCTGGATATCACCTGAAAAACTACCGGCATATTTTCTACGGGAAACATAAATCCCGTTAATAATAAGGTAGGAAGCATCATTCCCATCATGGAAATCAACATAGCGGTCTGTTGAGAGTTGGTCACATTTGATATCAGCAAACCTAATGAAAGACAGGTAATAATGAATAAGATACTTTCTGCAAAGAGTAAAACAAGGCTGCCACGGATCTCTACGTCTAATAAATAAACAGAGAGAAGGAGAATAATGATAAAGTTGACGAGGGACAGAACGAGATAAGGGATGGCTTTTGCTATCAATACCATAACGGGTTTGAAGGGAGATACCAATAATATTTCCATGGTTCCCATTTCTTTTTCGCGAACAACGGCTACGGATGTCAAAGCAGTACTTACAATCATAAAGATAAGGGCAATAACACCAGGAATAAAATTAAGAGATCCGTTCTGCTCTTCATTATAAAGCTGCCTCATTTCGGGGATAATCTGATAGGAAGGTTTTATATTGGGACTGAGCTGCTGCTGGTAGTCTGCAATCATGGCATTGAGATAATTGGTAAGAATAGTGGCTGTATTCGGATCTGAAGCATCGGCAATAATCCGTATCTGTGCTCCGTCTGAGGTATAAAGATCTGATCCGAAATTCGCGGGAAATATTACAGCACATTTTATCTTCCCTTCCCTGAATTTTTTCTCGATATCCGGATAATTTAGAGAAGATTCCTGCATCTGGAAATAGGAACTTGATTTTATCTTTGAAATGATCTGCTCAGATTGAACATCATGGGCATTATCCAAAACTGTAATGCCGATATTTTTAACCTCACTGCTCAAAGCATACCCAAAAAGGATGATCTGAACAACGGGCATACCGAAAAGAATCAGCAGCGTTCTCCGGTCTCTGAATACATGATAGAATTCTTTTCTGATGAATACGAATAACTGTTTCATTGTTTAGTCTTTTTTGGACAACTTTTTATCCGTTGAGGTCTAGTCACCTGATCTTTTGGCTCCTCTTGCCAGTTCATAAAATACATCATCCATAGAATGGGTATTGAATTTCTTTTTAAGATTGGAAGGAGTATCCATGGCTTCTACCCTTCCATCTACCATTACAGAGATCCGGTTGCAGTATTCTGCTTCATCCATATAGTGTGTGGTTACAAACACCGTAATTCCATCTGCAGCAGCCTGATAAATCATATCCCAGAACTGTCTTCGGGTAATAGGATCTACGCCTCCTGTCGGCTCATCAAGAAATACAATTTTAGGTTTGTGAAAAACCGCCACTGAGAATGCCAGTTTTTGTTTCCAGCCTAATGGCAGGGCTCCTACCAGTTTTCTTGCTTCGTTTTCTAAGCCTAATGTAGCAACCAGTTCTGCACTTCTTGTCTTGATATCTTTGCGGGAAACTCCATATACACCGCCATAAAACTCAATATTCTCCAGAATGGTAAGGTTGTCATAGAGCGAGAACTTCTGGCTCATATAGCCAATATTTTTTTTGATCTGTTCCTGTTGTTTGTATACATTGAATCCGGCTACAGATGCTGTTCCTGAAGTAGGATAAGATAATCCGCACAGAATCCGCATGGCGGTAGTTTTTCCCGCTCCGTTAGCTCCAAGGAAACCGAATATCTCGCCTTGATCCACATCAAAAGAAATGGCATCCACAGCTTTAAAGTCTCCAAACTGTTTGGTGAGGTCTCTACAGATAATTGCTTTATTCTCCATGATTTACTTCTTTTTGTTCACGCATCAGCCTGATAAAACTGTCTTCAATGGTTGGAGTTATTTTCATCACTTCCAAACTTTCCGGATGATATCTTTCTGCTGTATCTATTACAGATTGCATATCTCCATCTTCGTTTAATGTAAGGTGCAGGTATTCTCCAAAAGCATAACAGCTTTCAACATCTTTGTCTGTACGGAGAGCCTCCAGCAGTGGGTAAATATTTTTGCTTTTAACAGCAAAAAGTGGTTTTGGAAAACTGTTGACAATGTTTGCAGGTTGGTCTACGGACATTATTTTTCCATTCTGCATCAAAGCAATCCGGTCACAAAGTTTTGCTTCATCCATATAAGGTGTGGAAACCAGAATGGTGATATTCTGCTGTTTCAGTTTAGCCAGCATATCCCAGAATTCCTTTCTGGAAACAACATCTACCCCGGTAGTGGGTTCATCAAGAAATAAGACGTCCGGTTTATGGATCAGAGCGCAGCATAATGCCAGTTTCTGTTTCATTCCTCCAGAGAGTTTGCCTGCCCGCCGGTTACCGAATGGTTTGATCTGTTCATAAATATCTTTAATCAGATCGTAATTTTCTTCAATTGTGGTTTCAAAAATGGCGGCAAAGAAATTCAGGTTCTCATTAACGGTAAGATCCTGATAAAGAGAAAATTTTCCGGGCATGTACCCTACTTTATTTCGGATGGTCTGATATTCCTTTACCACATCATGGCCTTCCACTTCTGCCGTTCCGCTGTCTGCCAGTAAAAGAGTGGTCAGAATCCGGAATAGAGAGGTTTTTCCGGCTCCATCAGGTCCGATAAGGCCAAAAAGTTCCCCTTTCTTTACATCAAAAGAAATATCATCTACTGCTTTTACGCCATTGTAGGTTTTGATTATATTTTTTACGGTAATGGAAAACATTTTCTGATGATCGTATTTAATTTTTAAAATAGTGTTTCTCCGTACATTCCTATCTTCAGGTAGCCATCATTTTTCACCCGGATTTTGATCGCATAGACAAGATTGGCTCTTTCGTCTTTGGTTTGGATGGTTTTTGGAGAAAATTCCGATTTGTCTGAAATCCATGTAATGATTCCAGGGTATTCTTTAAATTTTTTTTCTCCCTGATCGATTCTTACTTTTACTTTCTGCCCAAGTTTGACCTGTGGCAATTGCGTGCCGGTAATATAGGCTCTGAGATCTAGAGTGCTGATATCTGCTATTTTATACAGTGGTTTTCCAATCACCTGCATTTCACCTTTCAGCGCATAATTAACCAATACTGTCCCATTGATGGGATTGATAATAGTTCCTTTATTAATCTGTTCCTGAAATTGTGCTGCTGTTTTTTCCAGGGGAGCTTTCTCACTTAAAATACTTCTGTTTTGAGTACTGTTGTTGGAATTATTGACGGAAAGTTGCTGGCGGGTAGCATCGATCTGTTTTCTCAGCTGTACAATGCCAGCATCAATATCATCTAACTGCTTTCGGGTTGCAGCGTCTGCCTTTACCAGATTGGCGGTACGGGTACGTTCATGAATCTGATGATCCAGCTGTGCTTCCTGTACTGCCAATTGTTTTTTCACCAACAAATCCTGTTCATTGGTATTGCTTGTTTTTTGCTGTAAAGCTTCAATGCTGGCTTCTGCCTGTGCTTTCTGCAGTTCGGCCATGGTAACGTCAATACGGCCCACCTGAGCTCCTGCTTTGAGCGTAGCTCCTTCCTGTATGGAATAAGAAATTAATTCTCCGTTTTGCTGGGCAGAAACTATAACTTCATCTGCCTCAAAGTTTCCTGAAGCATCAAAATCGTCTTTGGATTTACATGCACTTAACAGGACGAAAGCACTTAATATGATGATCATTTTTTTCATAGGATTCGAGGATTATTAATTTCCGGAAATAAATTTCTGATTGTATCTGGCCTGTAACAGCTGAATCTGATGAAGAATCATTGTCTGATTGGCCAGGTGTTCTGTATTGAGTTTCTGAATATATTCATGGGTTGTAATCACGCCATTTTGCAGTTGGGCTTCTGCTGATCTGGTGACGGACTGTCGCAGGCCGATTACGGTTTTATCCTGCTCCAGCAGGTTGTTGTATTTTTTAATGTTTTCTTCCTGCTGAGCCATGTCCATTTTGGTATTGAGTAAAAATGTTTCTTTGTCCGTATCGGTAGCTTTTCTGTTCAGCTCCAGAATTTGTTTTTTATTGGAAGAAGTATACAAACTTTCCAGAGACCAGCTGAATCTTACTCCGGTAATAAACCATGGTCCGAATTTATTTTCAATAATATTAAGAGTAGGTCTTCCATATGCTCCCTGAAAGAAAGCACTTACCTTAGGCATAAGATCAGATTTAAGCTGTTCTTCCTGTAATGTGTAGACTGATTTCTGAAGATCAAAACCTTTCAGTTCCGGTCTGTTTATCTCTGGAGACAGGAGTTCAGGCTCCGGTGATTCCAATACTGAAGAATCGGTAAGTTCTTTTCCAATAAAGATCCCGAGCATTTTCAGGTAAGCGGCTCGGCTTGATATATATTCTGTACTGGCCATCTCTGTATTCACTACTTCTGCCTTCAGTTCATCTACATTACTGCGGTAGGCTGTTCCATATTGCAGAGCTGCTTCTGCTTTCTGTACCTGTGTCTGCAGGTTTGCTTTTTTGATTTCATTTTGTCTGAGCTGAGCATTGGTTAAAAGAATAGAGAAAAATAAGGCATTGATTCTCTGTTTTAATGTATATAAAGAAACTTCTATATTCTGGGTCTGCAGTTCAGTATTGGCTTTTGTAAGTTCCTTCTGGTTTTGTATTATACCACCGTCATATAATAACTGATTTACCTCACCCTGAATTTTATATTGATCTTTACTCAATGATGGAAGGGATGCATTGATAGGAAGAGCCCCTAAAGCGTCAGAAAAGCTGATGGTTTGAGATTGATAAGTTGCCTGACCGGTAAATGAAATTTTGGGCAGGTAGCCTTTATTCGCATTCTCTATTGTGTAATCTGCTGTTTTTGCTACAATTCCCAGCTTTTTGATTGCAGGATAATTTTCTTTTGCAAGGTGGTAACATTCTTCAAGCGTTAATGGTACAGACTGAGCATTCAGTGAGGTAACAGCTGTCACACTTAGAAAAAGCGTAAGAAGAGGTATATGAAATTTTCTACCCATAAGAATTGATTATTTTAAGTTAAAATCAATTTTGTATTTATTATTCATCGGATTTAATCAAATGATTAAATTCAGGGCAAAAAAATTATCCTACTGACATGGTTGCTTTTATCCACATAGGAATAAGTTTTTTGCGCTCCAGCATGAGCTTTTCAAACTCTTTATCATTCAGTTCACTGCTTCCCAGTAACATGGGTTTGGCAATAAAAGGAAATACGGTAAGCCCGAGTATATTGATCAGAAAATGTAGAGGATTGGGCTCTTTAATGCTTCCATTCTTTACGGCTTCCTGATGTTGTTTTAAAAACTCGGATGTTTCTATTACTTCTTTGAGAGGTATCTTTTGTAAAAGCAGATTAGGATTATTGCGAAGCTCACTGATAATGAACGTTGGAATTTCCGGTTCTTTGATGATGAGATCAATATATTTTCCTACTACTTCCACCACTTTCTCATCAATACTGGTATTTTTATCATTGAGTACCATCATTAAATTCTGAAAAAATCCAGCCATTGTTTCTATCATAATCATCTCAAAAAGCTTTGCTTTGCTTCTGAAATAATAGTTGAGTAAGGCCAGATTGATTCCCGCTTCTTCCGCAATATCCCGCGTTCTTGTGGCAGCAAATCCTTTTTTATAAAACACAGTACGGGCTGCTTCTTTGATTTTTTCTTCCGTACTGCTATCTATTTTTTTCATTCCTACTATTTTCTCTTACAAAGATATAAACAAAATTTTTATTTAAACAAATATTTTAATCATTTGATTAAATTTTATATAACGATATTTAATTTATTGATAAATAAGATATTGTATATTTTAGTGTAAAGCGTTTCATATGTTTTGAGGACAGAATTTCGGAAAAGTTTACTGTTTCACAACCCTATAAAAAAATCATAGAAACTGAAGATTATCCTCTGTTTCTATGATTGATAAATATGATTTTGACGTATGATCTAGTTTGTGACTACTCCGATTCTTGCTTTCAAAGGAATGTTATAGGTATTCAGGCAAGGCGTTTGCCCGTGGAAATCAAAATCAATATTGACTTCAGGTCTGAAAATCAGACAGTGGGTAGATCCACCAAAATGAAAGGTCCCTATAGGATCTCCTTTTTTGACGTGATCTCCTTCTTTTACAGTGATTTCGCAGCTGGATACTTCAGCCATTCCAACAGCAACAAAACACATCAACCCTATTTTATCATTATCTGACTGGATGAAAATCAAAGCGCGTGCTGCCAGTTCTGTGATATATCCCTGAGAATCATTAGGACCAGAAGGATCATATCCTTCAATAGGAGCTTCAGCGTAATAAGTTCCCGGAACATTCTCAATGGCTACAATAGTGCCATCAACCGGACTGTTCCATCGATGATAGGTTTTAGCACAAAGAAATGCCTGGTAAACGGTGCTGTTATCGCCAAATTTCTGGGCCAGTTCATGATGGTTCATGATATCCAGCAAAGAATATGGCTGCCCTTTCATCCAGAATTTATCTTTCATCTGGGCATTGGTAACACAATTGTAAGGAGCCGATTCGCAGGCATTAACAATAACTGACGGATCTTTATCTTCCTCACTTACTTCTCTCACTCCGGGATTGAATTGACGGGTGAAAAAATCGTCCCAGCTTTTGAATCCGAAATACGGTTCATGAGGTTGACACTGATAATTGTAAATGAAATTCTGCAAAGGATCTTCAGGGTTATTCCCTTTTCCTCTTAAAGGATCCATGGCGGCAATTGCTTCCAGGGCTTGTGGAGAAAACCAACCTAAAGGATTGGTATAATCCGGTTGTGGCTGGTTTACCGGACCATTCACCAAAACATATTGTGATGCCGGAGATTCCAGAAAAGTCTTCCATTCTGCTAAAATAACGCTTAGTTTTTGGTTCACTTCAGGATGGAGAAACGTTAAATATCCTGCCTGAGTTCCCATTGCCCAGTCTACAATCGCATTAATGGGAAATCCTACAAGTCCTATATTATCTTCTATTACACTGTAGCAGGGCGCTTCCTGTAAAACCTGATTGATAATAAGGAGCATGGTTTCGAAGTTTTTTACGGGCTCATTATATCCTTGAGGGATCTCATCATACATGCTGGTAAAGCTCATATATAAAACAGGATCATTGTAAATAGCGTCCCTGAGATCAGCAACAGCAGGATTCATTGGGAGTCTGCTGTTTTGGGCCTGCTTTACTTTTTTTTCCAACCAGGTGTTGAGGAACTTTCTGTCTGAGGGTAGCCATTTCCCCACTCTGTATTTTACATGGTTCATAATAAGGTTTTTAAGGTTATTTTTTTTAATCGATGATACTATAAAGTTACTTCAATTGACAGAATGTTACAATAGTATTTCTACTTAATGTGAAATAAGTAAAAATACTTACTGGGTAATTTTGATGGAAGTTTGTTTTTTATGCACAAAAAAACAAGGCGGACACAATCAATCCGCCTCGTATCTCCCAAATAATTAAATATGAAAAAATATGAATGTCTATACCAGACAGGCCTTCAGCATCAGATCATGAAGGTCTGTATTTTTAATAAACGGCTGTAAAAGCTCGTTTCCAGGGCCATAAGCGGCTACTTCCACATAATCTCCGGAATGATCCATGCTGATCCACCCCACAGAATTCCTGCTTTTCTGAATTTCTGAATATAATTTAAAAGGCAGTTTCTTATAATTATAAAGTCCTTCTTCTTTTTCAAGACCGTTGTAAAAACTCAAAATATGTTTGGCTTCATCATCGTTCAGTGTAATTTTATTACCTTCATAAATCCAGTCTTTAATGTCTTTTACCGAATAATCTTTGTGAATCTTGTTCAGAATATATTCATTGGTGTATTTGTATTCTGAAATGCTGTTAAAATTCTTGGTAGCATCCGCTCCGTAAATCGTTCCCGGATTTGCATTCCCATGGTCTGTTGTGATAATCACCAGAGTATTTCCATCTTTTTCAGCAAAATCTATTACAGTTTTCACTGCTTCGTCAAAAGCCAGCTGATCGTGAATGAGTGCTGCCACATCATTTGCGTGAGCAGACCAGTCTACTTTTCCGGCTTCTACCTGAAGGACAAAACCTTCGGGATGATCTTTCATCTGATGGATAGCAGTATTAGCCATTTCAGCGAGAGTCGGAGTATTTTTGTGCTCAGTAAGATGCGTTCTGTCAATAGTATAAGGTAACGCTCCTGTACTGAAGATTCCTAATAGTTTTTCTCCTTTTTTGATTTCTTTCAGATCGCTTTGTGTTTTCAGAATCCGGTATCCTTTTTTGCTGTAAACAGAATAAAGATCTTTTTTGTCTTCTCTTTTTGAAGGGTTGAAAAACTCGTCTCCACCTCCTAACAAGACATCGAATTCCAGCTCTGCATACATTTCTGCAATTTGAGGTTCAGCATTTCTTTGAGAAGAATTTATACAGAATCCTGCAGGAGTTGCATGAGTAATGGTTACTGTAGTGACACAACCGGCTTTCTTTCCTGCTTTTTTATATTTCTGCCATATAGGAAGATGTTTTTCACCATTGGCTCCTATATTAAGGGTTCCGTTTTTAACTCTTATTCCTCCTCCAAAAGCTGAACTTGCAGCAGCAGAATCTGTAACAATAGAACTTGCAGAAGCGGTATCCATCAAAGCTCGGGTTACCTTTTTATCATGATACAGATTAAGCCAGTTGCTTCCTTTTCCTAAAATGTTCCGTGAATACAAGTCTGCCATTGAAAGTGTTCCCAGGCTCATCCCATCACTTACCATGAAGATGATATTCTTAGCTTTGCCTTTCTGGTGCAGTTCGGTATTCTTCCCGAAGCTCCATAGATCGGATGGTGATAAGGTCAATAACCCTGAAAGTAATGCAGATCCTTTTAGAAATTTTCTTCTGTCCATATTGTTTTTGAAATAATGCTGTAAGTTATTGTATTTAATTTTTTATCGTAACATTGTTGCATTAATTAAAAGTTAATTTTAAATATTCCTTGGAAACGGATCTTCAAAACTTTGTTTTTTGTCAAACAGTTCCTTTTCCCTTTCATTAATAAGACAATGCTGAAGGTCTGTTAACATTTGTTCTTTGTCCAGATTCTGTCCGATAAACACCAATTCATTGATTCTGTCGCCCCAGTTTTTATCCCATCTGCTTTCTATGAACTTTTGGTTTTCTACAAATGAAGAATACTGCACCCTATGGTTCATAGGCATACTACTCCACCAAACGCCTGCTTTTTCAAGCCTGAATGAACCTCCTGCCTGAGAAAAATTCAATGCATCGTTGGGTCTTGAGGCTAACCAGAACAAACCTTTAGCTCTGATGGCTCCTTCAGGATAATGATGATTCAGATATTCCCAAAGTCTCATAGGATGAAAAGGCTTTTTATCTCTGAAAACCAGTGAACTTATGCCATATTCTTCAGTTTCCGGGGTGTGATGATCGGATTGTAATTCTTTTTGCCAACCTGCGGATGACTGTGCTTTATCAAAATCAAAAAGTTGTGTATTTAAAATCTTTTGAGGATCAATTTTTCCGAACTCTGCATGTAAAAGTGTTGCATCGGGATTCAGTTTCCTGATCGCAGCTTTTAAAAAGCCCAGTGTTTCAGTATTGATAAGATCTGTTTTGTTTAAAATAATCACGTTGGCAAATTCAATCTGGTCGGTCAAAAGATTAACAATGGTTCTGTAATCGCCTTCCATATCGGTAAGATCACGATCCAGCAGCATTTCATTAGAGCCGAAATCATTCATGAAATTGAAACAATCGACTACCGTTACCATTGTATCAACATAACTGAAACGGGACAGATCTATTCCACTCTCTTCATCAATATAGGTAAAGGTTTGGGCAACAGGGATAGGCTCACTGATTCCAGTACTTTCAATAAGGAGATAATCAAAACGGTTTTCATTCGCCAAACGTTCTACTTCTACCATAAGATCTTCACGAAGTGTACAGCAGATGCATCCGTTACTCATTTCCACCAGCTTTTCTTCTGTTCTTGAAAGGGTATTTTGATTTTCAACAAGGCGTGCATCAATATTAATTTCGCTCATATCATTCACTATGACTGCTACTTTTAATCCTTGTTTATTGTGAAGAATATGATTCAATAGTGTCGTTTTTCCAGCTCCAAGAAAGCCACTGAGTACCGTTACAGGAAGTTTTTTAGTCATGTTCTTAATGTTTATGATTTTTAAAATTGATGATATGACCTGTAATTAACCCGACAGCTCCCACATAAATGAGAGGAATATGGACTTCAAACAGGAAATCTGTCAGTATAGAAATGAAAATGAGGACTATAGATCCCCAGAATAAAAATTTCAGCCATCGGTTTTCCATTTTCTTTGTTATTCTGAAAACCACAACAGCTCCAATGCAAAGGAAAGCCAGATCAATATAAGGGTTATGGGATATTCCCAAAGGAACAATTAATAATAACGGAAAGACAATACAATGAATCAGGCATAAAACAGCAGCGGAGATTCCTACAGCATCAAGAATTTTTGATTTCATAATAGTATGGATTAATTTTCTTATCGTAACTTTGTTGCAAAAGTATAGATAAAAATTTAAATAACGCAACTTTGTTGCATTAAAATATGAAACAGGTTAGAAATACACACGCCAAAACGGAAATTTTAAACCTTATCAATGGTTCAGATGTAGCCCTTACCCATTCTGATATTCAGAAGAAACTGGGAGATCTGTGCAATAGAGTAACCATTTACAGGGTGTTGGAAAGACTTGAAAACGAAGGCGCTATACACAAGATCGTCAACATTGACGGGGTGGTGAATTTTGCTAAGTGCAGTGGAAAATGTTCTCATGAACAGCATTTTCACAATCATGTTCATTTTAACTGTAAGGAATGTCATTCCGTGACGTGCATTGAAAACGCTATTCCGGAAATAAGTTTACCGGAACATTTTATCGCACAGGAATATAATTTTATCATCAGCGGGATATGCCCGAAATGTGCTGATGCTTAAAAAGTAAAAAGGCAGAAAAGCGAATATGCTGATCTGCCTTTTGTTGTATTGAAATATAAATTCTGTTATAAAGAAGAAATATAGACTTCTATTTTGGTACCATCATAATTGAAGGTTCCGTCAGAATTCTTTTTGCCCAATACCCATTTCATATCCACAGGTACTGTCCATGCTGATCCTAATGAAAATCCGTTGACAGATCTGATTTCATTTCCGTTTCCTGTCGTAATCGCTGAATGAAAGAATGTTTTATCAATAAGTCTGTAAAAACCAATGGCTTTTCCTGCAGGAATGGGTGTGTATCCGTCCCATTTTTCTCCAGCCGGATAATTGAATAAGGTTAACCATTTTTGTCCTGCAGATTCTGCAAGCTGAGTAGGACTTATCCTGGCACCACGCATATACAATGCATAGGCCACCACATCATGACATACTCCACTGTTGTATTTCGAAATATTCTCTTCCCCTGAGAGAATGGAATGAGCAACGGGTGCCCTTTCAGATAGGGATAGCTGAGCCTTCCTGGCTCCTTCCGGTGTTATAAATGACATATTGTAATATTTTGTTTGGTGAAGTAAAGATACAGCTTTAAAATTTAATCACTTGTGTTAGAAAATATTTTAAGTTTCGGCTAAAGCCAATGGAAGAATATTTTATAAAATAAGCGGGCTAAAGCCCGCCTCTATTGATCTAAGAACTATCTGAAAATTAATAATTGTAAATATTCAATAGGAACGGGCTTTAGCCCGTTTTAACAATAAGCAAAAAATCCTATGGCTTCAGCCAAAACTTACTATCTTTTAAGTTCCTGCTGAAGCCCACCTCTATTGATAAAAATGATTAGAATTTTCTAACAATAAAACATACATTCATAGCTGAAAAGTTTTCCCTCTTTGAATGTAAAAATAAAGAGTCCTGCATCTCCATTCTGAATATAATATTCGTGGGGAGAAGCAATCCAGTGTGTCGAGAGCAAATCTCCAAAACGGGTAACAAAATCCTTTTCATTATAATTGGAATCCATGCGTTCATTGCCGAGAATTACAGCTTCACCGTTATTAAAAGACATTTTGTAAATACTTCCGGAAACTTTTCCTTTATATTCTTCAAAGGCTACAATAATATCAGGTGTTCTGTAAAAATATTGAGGTTCCCAGCCACATTCAGGAGTATTGGGAATGTCTTTTACCTTCTGCATTTCCAGCTGTTTCACCTGCGTTTCTGTAATTTTTCCGTCAAAAAGTTGGGTTTCTTTCCATAGGAAATGCATATTCAACCCTTTCAGCTTTTTCTCATAGATTTCAGTTTGGGGCTTTTTTGCCAATTGATCTGCCAGAAGAAGCTCAAAATCGATATCTACTTTTGGGTTTTCTATCCCTGAATAAGATTCTTTCCAATAAAGTAATGCTTGTTTAAGATTTTTATCTTCCAGCCATGCGATTTCGCGTAATCTTCCAACCTGAGTCAGTTCTTTTTCCTTGTTCTTTCCTTTTGCAGCCAGATAATCTTTCAGAATTTTGTCGTAGGTAAGTTCTGTTCCCAGGTATTTCATCTGGATATATTCCGGATTCTCGTGGAAATGGTCGCCAATATATACCCATCCATCCTGATACAGTGGTACATAATCAATACAAATCAGTTCATTTAAAGCTGCCTTGCGTGTTGCAGTGCTTTCCGTTGTAGGTCCTTTTCGTACACGCAATTCTGATCCCTGCACATAAAAATGTGGACATTGGTATCCCTCTTTTCCTCTATAGAAATACTGTAGTGGCTCACCCGCAGATTTTTTCCCACGCATAGACTTTTGGAGTGGCTGGCGGTCTATAAAGCCAATATCACCGTTGCTTACCTGTACTTTGTATTGTGTTTGGGTAGAATCCAGAAGGTAAACCGGTGCTTCGGTAGAAAAGATTCCCAAAACATCCTTATTTTTTCCATTTTCACGATAAAGGTGACCCCATTCGGAGGTATAAACCGGGCGTGCTCCGGCACTCTGAGCCTGGATATTGCAGAAGCAGCATTGAATGATTCCCGCTGCCAGTAGTATCTTATTCAACATATTGTAATTGGTATCTGCAAAAGTTTTCATGTCTTTCACAGAGGTGTTCATAATGGTTTGTATGGTTATTCCTTCAAAAATAATGAAAAATGAGAGTTTGTCCTAAAGTTATTGTTATTCAGAATGGGTATAAATTCCATCCTATTCATCTGTTTCCATTGGGTAGCGTAAATAAAAATACTATTTTTATCGCCCAAAAAAGTAAAGACTAAATATGCCGACTGATGCTTCTCTTAAGCTGATTCCGATGACCACTTTCGTGCTGGAGTATTATTCCCACGAAGGATATGCTGATCTTCAGATTTTGAATCTGATGAATAATTATGCCAATTTCTTAAAGAAGCGTCTGACTCTTGGAATGTTTGTTCCCATAGACCGTACAGGAAATATCTTAAAAGAGCCCAAAAATTATACAGCATGGAAATCTCTTGACCATAATGACGGGAAGAGAACGGACATTATGGGTTTTGAAGAATATGCTGAATATCAAAAGGCTGAGCAGAACTGTATGTTTGAAGGATTTAAAGTAGATTATAATGGATACTCAAAAGTGAGAATCATCGCTTCTTACGACCCTTCTATTGAATTGTCTTTTAATAAAAATGATCTGATTCCTTCGGGATTCAATGATGTAGAATCACTGACGGTGTTTGACGATATATTTTTAACTTCCAGTGCATTAAAAGCAATTGGAATAAAGCGATAAATTGTAGTACTAATATATCATAAGCTATTATCCTATTACAGGTTCTTCTTGAATTCAGAAGGGGATATTTCTTTATATGCCTTGAATATTTTATGGAAGTGGCTGGCATCATTGAAGCCCAGTTTGTCAGCAATTTCACTGATATTATAATGACTCTGAAGTAAAAGCTTTTCAGCAGTTTTTATTTTATGTTGTATAATATGCTGTTGTATCGAGAAGCCTGTCTGTTTTTTGATGTAAATGCTGATATAATTCGGCGACAGCATAAATTCTTTGGCCAGGTTTTCAATTTTCATTTTATCCGCATCCAACGCATTGACATTGATATAATACAAGATCCTCTCAATTCTGCTTACATTTTGTGCAATCCGGTTTTTTGCAGTAACATTCTGCATCGTATTTCGGATCAGAATCGTAATAATACTGGAAAAGAGATCTGTAGTTATCTCTTTGTTATAGGTGTTTTTATGGCTGAATTCATACAGGAGAATCCTGGCTAGCTGTAACAGATGTACCCTATCTGTTGTACTTTTAATCACCGACTCATACACAAAAGAATGATCTTCCATCAGGAGCTGTACCACTTTCTGAAGCTCATTCTTTTTATTAGACAGCAAATTTTCCCATATATACTGTTCCGTAAATTTGATATAAATGAATTTCGTTTTGTTTTTAATCGAAAATTCATGGCCATCACTGGGTCTGAGAAGAAAAACATCTCCTTTTTTATAAGGAAATGTAATATTGTTAAGATGATGAAATCCTTTTCCACTTTCTATGATGATCAGTTCATAAAAGTTATGATTGTGATATTCAACATCCCAATTGTCTTTTTCAATACTGAAAACATTAAAAGAGTTGAAATTAACGATTCGTTTCATAGAAGAATGAATTTTTACAAATTTACCATTAATTTTTACAATATCTACTGATGGATTATTGATCAAATTTGTACTATCAAAACATTCAAAATGAAATACATAAAACAATCCGTATTGCTGCTTGCTTCAACAATTGTTCTGATGTCCTTTTCTGATCGTCATGACAGGGATACAACTGAAAAAAAGCAACAGCACGAAAAACAGACTTCTACCAAAAAGTACTGGCCGAATGGAGCTCAATTGGTCATTTCCGTTTCTATGCAGTTTGAAACCGGTGGACAGCCGGAAGGCGCTGAAAGTCCTTTCAGTGGAACTCCTCTTCCTAAAGGTCAGCCGGATCTTCCTGCAGAAAGCTGGTATCGCTACGGAGGAAATGAAGGAATTTACCGGATGTTGGATTTATGGAAAAAATACAATATCAAAGTAACCTCTCATGTAGTAGGAACCGCTGCTGAAAGATATCCCGAAGTGGCTAAAGCTATTGCCAACGGTGGTCATGAAATTGCAGCTCATGGTTTTACCTGGGACAATCAATGGAATAAGAGTTATGCTGATGAACTGAATTTTGTAAAGCAAGGGGTAGATATTGTTGAAAAGATTACAGGGAAGAAAGCTGTTGGTTATAATGCGAATTGGTTGAGAAGAAGTCCGAATACCCTTAAAGTATTACAGGATCTGGGCTTTTTATATCATATCGATGACTTAAGCCATGATGAGCCTTTCATTACCAAAGTAAAAGGAAAAAACTTTGTTGTTATTCCTTATACGCTTCGTAACAATGATATTGTCAATATTGAAGGAAAACACTGGAGTCCTGATCAGTTTTTAGCACAGCTGAAATTTGAGTTTGACCGTCTCTATGAAGAAGGCGCATCCAAAAGAAGAATGATGAGCATCAGTTTTCATGACAGAATCGGAGGAACACCTGCAATGGTTCATGCCATGGAGGAATTCATTAAATACACCAAAGAAAAACAGGGCGTAGTCTTTATGAGAAAAGATGATATTGCCAAAATGGTGATGAATGATGCTGATACTCCGGTTGATAACAGCGAAGAAAAGTTTAATAAGTAAGGAGGCTGGAAGCTGGAAGAATGATGTTGTTGAAGTCTGAAAAGTACTTTTTTGACAAATATAGCTCCCAACCCCCAGCTTCCCTCTCCCAACCCAAAAAATACCTCTATGAACAATACAAAAACAGCCTATTTTTTCCTGCGCGTATCGATGGGAATCAACTTTTTGGGACACGGATTGGTCCGCCTCGTAAAATTGCAGGACTTCGCCTCAGGAATGATGAAAGGTTTTGAAACAAGCTGGCTTCCACAGCCATTGGTCCATCTTTTTGGAGTCACACTCCCCTTTTTAGAATTTCTCATCGGGTTATTGCTGATGATTGGTTTTAAAACCCGTATTGCTGCTATAGCCGGAGCCTCTCTGATTATTTTACTGCTTTTTGGAAGCAGCACTGTCGAAAATTGGGAGGCAATGGGCATTCAGATGATCTATGCCGGTTTGTTCTACATTCTGATCAGCAGAATTGATGACAATCATCTGGCTTTGGACAGAAAATGATAAAGAACAAAAAAAGCGATTAAGGCTGGGATAGAAAAGGTTACAGAGAGAATAAGAGGAAGGATGTTATTCAAATTTTGTCAGCTTTTCTTTCCCGGCTTTTTTACATGATCTGAGATTATGTTACAACTTCCATAGATTCTGCTACTCTATTTTTATAATTATGCCCGAATTTTGCATCATCAATAATTGCAGTTGAAGATATTCTGTTTATTTTCAACGCAATCTATAATCCTCAAAATAAAAAATGATGCAAACTATATTAGGAGCCAATGGACAGATTGGTGAAGAACTGGCAAGAGAGCTTAAAAGAAACTATACCTCAGATATCCGTATTGTCAGCAGAAACGCTAAAAAAGTAAATGATACTGACACTGTTTTCTCTGCAGATTTATCAGACAGAGAAAAAGCGATTGAAGCTGTGAAAGGAAGTGAGATTGCTTATTTCACCCTTGGACTTCCGATGGATACCGATCTGTGGGAAAAGCAATTCGTGGTCATCATGAAAAACGTTATTGAAGCTTGTAAAATCAATGGTACCAAGCTCGTGTTTTTTGATAACACCTATATGTATCCTCAAAACAATCATGCTTTAACAGAAGAAACCCGATTTGCTCCTATAGGACGAAAAGGAATGGTAAGAAAACAGATGACAGAAATGCTTTTAAAAGAAATGAAAGCCGGAACAATACAAGCTGTAATCTGCAGAGCTCCGGAATTTTATGGCCCTGAAAAAACGCAGAGTATTACGAATAGCCTTATTTTCAATGCAATTAAGGAGAATAAAAAGCTGAAAGTACCTTTAAGAGATGACCAATTACGAAGCCTGATGTGGACACCTGATGCAAGCCGCGCCACTGCTTTAATAGGAAATACTCCGGATGCTTATGGACAGACGTGGCATCTACCCGTAGATAATCATAAATTAACTTATAAAGAATTCATTGCTTTAGCCTCTCAGATTTATGGCAAAGAGTTCAGGTATTCTGTAATCCCGAAACTGGCTTTTACCATAGGATCTTTATTCAACAAAAATGCAAAAGAGCTTCAGGAATTGCTTCCAAGATATCAATATGATAATCTCTTTGACGATTCAAAATTCAGAAAAAGATTCCCGGAATTTCCGGTAACCACTTACAGACAGGGAATTGAACAGATCAAAAAAGAACAGCAAACAACAACATAACCCTATTTAAAATAAGTAACTTGGAAATATCAATTATGATGAGTTTCAGAGCAAAAATAAGTACAAATATTTTACTATATTTGTCTTCATTGAAAGGAATTTATGGTGAAAAAGAATGAATTATGGCAGTTTATACAGGTATTTAATGTATGTTTAATGCTGATTCATTTGATGATCCTAAAAACTGAAAATTCCAGTTTTTCTTCTTTAAATGCAAAACAAAATTATAGTCAGGAAAAGACTTCTCATAAAAAATGCAATAAAATCTGTTTTGAAGAAAACAACAGAACTCCAATAAAATGTAATAGTAATTATTGCTCCAACTTTTCTCTGTTTTTTACCGCTTCTGTTCATTCTTTTGCATTTGAAAAATTTATGGATCAGGAGATCAGCAACCGTTATTTCCTGTATGATGATCCACCCTATTCTTCATTTTTTAATTCTATCTGGATACCTCCGAAAATATAATTCAGAACATTGTATCTTACGGATTTCTGAAAATTATATAAGAAATCCAATTATCTCATCAGAATCACATGACCACCTGTTGTTCATGGTTTTGTCATGTGGATTTAATCAATTAATGAATTAAAAAAATAATGAAAACAACACTATCAACCCTCGAAAAAAATACAGTCAATATTTACGTAATTTGCAGAATACTCATTGGATTATTCTTCTTTATAGCAGGTTTTAATAAACTTTTTCATCCTATTTTCCAGGGATATATGTTCAATACCATCAGTACGATTGGATTTCCATTTCCTCAGTTTACTGCCAATTTTACAGCTTTCTGTGAATGTATATTCGGATTATTTTTAATGCTGGGTTTCTGGACGAGAATAAGCTCTGTATTTTTAATCATCATTATACTTGTCGCTTTATTCACGCATGATCTGGGTTCTATTCCAAAAGAACTTATTCCCATAAAATCAGAAACCGGAATTTATGAAATGGATCCATTTACGTGGCTGAGCTATTTTCTTTATCTGCCTCAGACCTTGTATCTTCTGTTTTTGCTTCTTTTCCTGTTTCAGGGATGTACGGGATTGGGACTTGATACTTTCATAAAAACAAAATCTGGAAATAGTTAATTTCTTAAAGCAGCTCTCTTTTTTGGGGAGCTGTTTTTTGTAAATTTTTGTTGGATAATCGCAAAGGCGCAAATTTTCTCTAAATTTCGTATATAATTTTTAAGACGCAAGCAAATCAAATATTTTTAGCAAGGGATATTGTTCTTATCTGCTTAATTTGTATAATCTACGAGAAATTTAAAAATATACAGTGTTCAATTTTATCGGAGATAAAATCTTTGCGCCTTAACAGCAGATTTTTGATATCATTTTGCGCCTTTGCGTATCTTAAAAAAGCAAGACCACATGTTTTTTAAATAAAAAAACGCAAAGTTTTAATGGTTTCAGATTTTTACTAAAAATGAGTAATAATAGTGTCTATAGACTGTATCATTGATTTTCCCCCTTTGATATCTCAAAATAAAGTAAAACATTAAAAGCTTTGCGTTAAAAAAAACACACTTTTTTCCGAAGGTTATTATCGGTTTCTTATGATAAAATTGATTTTGTTATGGTAATAAGACTCATCAGGATCACCACTATTCCCACCACAACGAACATTTTCTTTGTGGGAAGCTTTGACGTTAGCATGGCAGAAAAAGGAGCGGTAAAAACGCCACCCAGCAAAAGTCCCAACACAATATTCCAGTGATGGATACCAATCGTAAAAATGAAGGTAATGGCACTTGTTATTGTCAGTAGAAATTTGGCAACGGTAGAACTTCCTACTACATAACGGGGAATTCTTCCCTCTTTGATCAATGTTCCGGTCACCAATGGTCCCCAGCCACCACCTGCAAAAGAATCAATAAAGCCTCCAACCAAACCTAATACTCTTAGATTGGTTCTTCGCTTGGCTTGTCCTTGCCCGGATTTTTTATCCTTGAATGCATTTTTAAGGATATTGATCCCAAGATACAGCGTGTAGCAGGCAATAATAGGTTTTACAATATGAGCATAATGTTCACCATAATGAGACAGGGTTAAAGCACCGATAATAGAGCCAACGATAGCCAACGGGAATAAAACCCATACCATTTTTTTATTGACATTTCCCAGTTTATAATGGCTGAAGCTTCCGGCCGCAGTGGTAAAAGATTCTGCAGAATGAATACTGGCGCTTACAACGGGAGGCGGAACATTCAGGAGTAAAAGGATCGTGGTACATATCACACCATATCCCATTCCCATGGATCCGGCAACAATCTCTGCCATAAATCCTGCAAACAGCATCCAGTAAAAAATATGACCATCTTTATTCAGAAAATACTGAATATCTCCGGAAAGATTGAACTGATATACCACAAGTCCAAATAATCCAAAAAGAAGCAAAACTCCTATGATGGCCAGATAAATATTAGCTTTTCTTTGAGCGGTTTTGGTAATATTGATCAGCTTTTCGATTTCCATGTCCGGTTTTGCAGCAGCTTTTCCGTCCGATAGATATTCCGTGGTAATTTTGTTGAGTTCTTTTACTTTGTAATTGAAATCTCCGGTCAGTTGATTGCGGATATGCTGCATATTGTCCAATACATGATCCATTTCATCAGGAATAACTTCCGTAAAGGTTTCTCTTAATCTTTTAGCAATGGTTGGAGATTTCCCGT